>JBDKEH010000022.1:0-100692 GCA_039795345.1 Bacteroidota bacterium | reverse complement strand
ACCCATGAACTGATGCAAGTAGATGCACCACGTTCTAGTCCCGGTGGTGTTGGTTTACACAGGTATGTAGTCAATCCGGGAGCAGGTGTCTGGACCAACTTCTACAATTACTTGATTGATGTAGAAGATATCTATACGATCTCTGATAAATTGAATGAGCCTAATTATAAAGCCATTGCATTGATCTATAAAGCATGGGCTTATTCCATACTTACAGATCTTTATGGTGATGTACCATTTTCAGAAGCATCTAAAGCAGCAGAAGGAAAATTTCAACCGGGATTTGATAAACAGAAAGATATCTATACACAAATACTGGCTGATCTTGAAACTGCCAATGGATTGATCAATACCGGTAAGGCATTGACTTTTGGTGGCGATATTGTGTACAATGCCAATGCATTGACTGGAACGGTGAATCAAGGAATGGTAAAGTGGAAGCGTTTTTGTAATTCATTAAAGCTTCGTTTGTTATTACGTATCTCAAAGCGTAATGATGAAATGAATGTGAATAATCAGATCAACGCTATGTTAGCAGATCCGGTGAAGTATCCCATGTTTGTGACCAATAGTGATGAAGCTATTTTAAGATTTACTGGTGTTTTTCCATATTTCAATCCTTATTACAATGCTAGACAATTGGAGTGGAGAGATGGTACTTATTTTACAAAATTCTTCCTTGATAAAATGAATACGGATAATGATCCGAGAAGAATATTGTGGAGCACCACTATTACTGTGAATGGAACACCTTCTTATGTGGGTATTGAGAGTGGTTATCCGGCTAGTACTGAATATCAAGTGGGTCGTAATTCAAGTTATAATGATGTATTGCGAACATTTCCGCAGATGGGTATCATGATGACATTGTCTGAATTGGAATTCATTAGAGCGGAACTAGCATTGAAAGGATTCAATACCGGAAGAACAGCGAGACAACATTATGAATCAGGCATTACAGCTTCCATGGCGCAATGGGGTGTTACCATGCCTGCAGGTTTTTTGAATCAACCGGGTATTGTATACAATGCAACTGCTACCACTGCTCAGCAACTGGAGCAAATCATGCTGCAAAAATATTACGCATACTTTTTTGTAGACTATCAATCATGGTTTGAAAAAAGAAGAACCGGCTATCCTGTATTGCCGAGAGGAACAGGTATTCCTGCTGAAAATAAATTCCCCAGCCGTGTGCCTTATCCAACCTATTTGCAATCATTGAATGCGGATAATCTTGCCAAAGCAGTGGCATCTATGGGTGGTGATAACAGTGATAGTAAAGTGTGGTGGGAAAAATAATCAATCAAAATGCAAGTCATGAAATATTTATTAGTTTTTATACTCTTTGTTTCAGGTTTTACTGTTAATGCACAAACAGATACATCGATTCGAACCTTGATCGTTTTTTTTGATGGGTTGCGTCCGGATTATATCACGCCTGAATTGATGCCCAATGTATATGCATTCAGTAAAAGAGGCGTATACGGAAAACAACACCATAGTGTTTTTCCAACTGTAACAAGGGTGAACTCTTCCTCTTATGCTACCGGTAGTTATCCGGGAACCAATGGTATCATGGGGAACACGGTTTATTTTCCACAAGTAAATCCCGTAAAAGGACTCAATACAGGTGATGCAAAAGAGCTGAATAAAATTGCAGTAGCTACTAATGATAGATTGGTGACTGCTACTTCTTTGGGTGAAGCATTGGAATCTGTTGGACAACGCATGATGGTATTTAGTTCGGGTTCTAGCGGACAAGCACTACTTCAGAATCATAAAGTAGGTAATGGTGCGATCGTGAATACTTCGATGATTCTTCCTGAATCATTCAAATCAGTATTGGAATCAAAAATTGGTACTATTCCTGCGCATAGTAAACCTAATCATGCTCAACACAAATGGATTACTGATGCTTTGATCGAGTTTGGTTTAGCGGCAAATGGTCCTTTGGTGAATGCTATTTGGTATTCAGATCCGGATGGAACTGCGCATAGTGACGGCATCGGTTCAGCTACTGCCAATAGTTCCATTCAGTCTGTGGATGCACAATTTGGAAGAATCATTGCAGCGATAGAACAAAAAGGCTGGAACAACAAGGTCAATATCATTATTTCTACCGATCATGGATTTGTTACCAAAGTGGGTAAGATGAGTGTAGCAGATTTTTTAATTCAAAAAGGATTAAAAAGAGACAAAGAGTCTGATGATGTAGTAGCAGCTGAAGGAGCTTTGTATGTAAAGAATCATGATCCGGAAAAGATTCGTCAGATCGTTGCGGCTTTGCAACAGGAAGATTGGGTAGGTGCTGTATTTACAAAATCAGAAAGGAAAGGCGATATGAAAGGCTGGGTACCCGGTACATTATCTTTCGAAGCAATTCATTGGAACCATAGTGAGCGATCAGCAGATATTCTGGTTGATGAAAATTGGAGTGATGCAAAAAACAATGCAGGTTATGCCGGTACGAGTTATTCAAGAGGCGTAGCTGGACATGGAGGATTTAGTCCTTATGAGGTACACATCGCATTACTAGCCGGAGGGCCTTCTTTCAAGCAATCTTATGAAGGTGAAATACCCACTTCCAATGTTGATATTGCACCAACAGTATTAAATATTCATAATATACCTGCACCCGCTACAATGACGGGCAGACCTTTTGTTGAACTGCTTCTTAAACATAAGGGGAAGCTGCCACCCGTAAAGAGATCCACTGTAGAAACTAGTACAGCCATCACAGGAGGACTGTATAAGTTGAAATTAGACTTCAGTGAAGTAGGTAAGTATCGGTACATCAACTTCTCAAAAGTAGAAAGAGTGATACAAGCAAGCAGTGGTAAATAAGCATCATGTATGTTAAATCAAAAAGAGTCCCGATACATCGGGACTCTTTTTATATGAATTGTATCAACTTATTTCAATGACGCCAGATCGATTACAAATCTGTATCGTACATCTGCTTTCAACATTCTTTCATACGCTTCATTGATCTGTTGCATGGGAATCACTTCTACATCAGAAACGATATTGTGTTCAGCACAATAATCCAACATCTCCTGTGTTTCTTTGATACCTCCGATCAGTGATCCGATGATACTTCTTCTTTTCATGATCAGGTTGAATGCAGGAACTTCTGATGGAATAGGAGGTACACCCACAACGATCATGGTACCATTGGTGCGTAACAAATTCAGATAAGTGCTGTAATCATGCGGTGCAGAAACGGTATTGAGGATAAAGTCAAAATGGTTCTGCAATTTCTTCATGGTATTTGCATCTGATGTTAATGCAAAGTGGTGAGCACCTAACTTTTTAGCATCTGCTTCTTTGGAAGGAGAGGAGCTCAACATGGTTACTTCTGCACCAAAGGATGCTGCAAATTTCACCGCCATGTGTCCTAATCCACCTAGTCCCAATACGGCAACTCGATGTCCTTTGGTAACACCTACATGTCTGAGTGGTGAGTAGGTAGTGATACCTGCACATAACAAAGGTGCTACACCTTCCAGTGGTAGTTTATCAGAAATGCGCAATGTATAATCTTCATCCACTACGATCTGGGTTGAATAGCCACCATAGGTAGGAGCATTGGTGCCTCTTTCACGGCCATTGTAAGTACCAACCATTCCTTCTTCGCAATATTGTTCAACACCTGATTTACAATTCTCACAAGTGCGACAAGAATCCACAAAACATCCAACACCTGCTAAGTCACCTACTTTGAATTTGGTGACATTATTACCTACTTGTGTTACCCGTCCTACGATCTCATGTCCGGGTACCATGGGGAAAATAGATCCGCCCCATTCATCGCGAACCTGGTGGATATCTGAGTGACAAACGCCACAGTACAAGATTTCTATTTGAACATCTTTTGGACCGGGATTTCTTCTTTCCAGTGAAAACGGACCTAAAGGTGATTGGGGATCCGGAGCTGCGTAAGCTTTGGTTGCTATCATTCGTTTATGTTTAGAACTATTAACAATACAAACCCAATGAGGTTTGTGTGTAGAGAAAATAAATTTATTTCATATTGGTAGCCCAAAAGTCGAGTGTTCTTTTCCAGGCAAGTTTGGCAGCTGCTTCATTGTATCGTGCGCCGGAAGTATCATTATGAAAAGCATGGTTCACTCCTTCATAGAGATAGAGTTCATATTTGATATTGTTTTTCTTCAATGCTTCTTCATAAGCAGGTATCCCTGCATTGATGCGTTCATCGAGTCCGGCATAATGTAATTGCAATGCCGCTTTGATCTTTGGTACATCGGCTACATCAGCTTGTCTGCCATAAAAAGCAACGGCTGCTTTTAGGTCTGGAACATTCACTGCTAATTGATTTACTAAAGCGCCACCCCAACAAAAGCCAACACAACCGGTAAAGCCATTGCAATCTTTTCTGCTTTTGAGGTAATCAAATCCTTTTGCAAAATTGATCAGGTTCTGTTTGGCATCGATCTGACTGAATAATTGTCTGGCCTGGTCCTGATCTGTGGGTGTACCACCGGCTGCAGAAAGTGCATCAGGTGCTATTGCGATGAAACCTGCTTTGGCAGCACGACGTGCTACATCACGGATATGATCATTTAAACCACGATTTTCATGGATAATGATCACAGCTCCATACTTACCTTCTTTTTTTGGTTTAGCTAGATAGGCTTTCATCGTGACCTCGCCGGCCGGATAGGTAATATCTTCTGTATGTAACTCGATGTCTTGCTCAGGTACAGTAGCAGCAACAGCATAATTGTTTTCCAACATGGGAAGTATGGCCATGGCAGCTGCTGTGCTCCCTGCTAATACTGCCAAGCGTTTCAAAAAAACTTCACGTGGAAGTGGTTTATGTGTGTACTCGTCGTAGAGGTTAATGATTTGCTGGTCCATGTTGGTTATATTTTAGTCTATAAATATAACACATAAGCAAAGGCTTTGCAATTAAATTAGCCGATATTGAACACTCATTTACCGTTAAAAAATATGTCGCTCCTTTTCTTTTTCTGTTTTTTGTAAAGTGTGCTGTTGTAGATGAATGAGGTGAGATGCTTCGATCAATCGTTGTAGTTTCTCATACACAAATAATATAGAAGCTCGTTCTGATGAGGTTGTAGCTTCTGTGTTATAAGAACCACTGACTGTGATCTTTAGCCAATTCCAAAGAATATTCCTCCACTCAGGCAGGTGAGCAAAATCAAAGAGTTCTTCTAAAACTAAGTCAGGATCTGCATGTTCTTCATTCGTTAGTAATCTGGAATACATGTCCCATTCAGGATAAGCTGATTTTTTCATATCGATACTATTGAATAGTGAATCAATACTTCTCTCGCGAAGCGTTGCGGCAGGTGCTTACTGACGAAATGGGAGTGTTTGCATATTTACCTTATGGTGGTTGATTCCTGCGGAATGACTCAAGGTAAATCAGGTATAAATACCTATTGTGGCATTTATGTTTTATCGGTTTCTTCGTTCAGCTTCAATGGAAAACAAAGCTATCGAAGCTTTTCTATGATTTCTATGGAAGTATCGTTTTCTTTCTAAACAATTATACACAATGACAGTACCTGAAAGATTCTATGAATTCATGCATTTCAAGCAATTAAAAGCCAGAACAGTTGAAATGGAATGTGGCTTATCCAATGGTTATTTAGGAAAACAGCGAAAGAATAAGGGTTCTTTCGGGGGCAATATTCTCCGCAAGATCGAACAACGTTTCCCTGAACTCAATATGACCTGGCTACTCTCCGGTGATGGACAAATGCTCAATGCAAAGTATCGCGAAGTAGGAACACCAATGTTTGATACAGTTGAGGAGGAGTCTATGTTTTACGGATCTCCACAGCAAGAAATTATTCATCTATTAAGAAAACAAGTGGAGCAAATGGAAGCTGCTCTATCTGATAAACAAAAACTCATTCTCATTTTGGAAAAACAATTGATAGCCATGGAAGCATAAAAAAAGCTACGGTCATCACCGTAGCTTTTATAGTAAATAGTTGATGTCGTTTATTCAGACATGTAAGACGATACCGGCTCACAGGTACAGATCAGGTTTCTATCACCATGTGTATTGTTCACCCTTGCCACACTTGGCCAGAATTTATTCTGCGTTACATAATACAATGGAAACGCTGCTTCCTGACGGCTATACGCATGATTCCATTCGTCTGCACAAATCACCGCTTGGGTGTGTGGCGCATTCTTTAATGGATTATCGGTCTTATCTGCTTTACCATCTTCGATCGCTTTGATTTCTTTATAGATAGAGATCAATGCATCACAGAAACGATCCAGTTCTCCCTTGTCTTCACTCTCTGTAGGTTCAATCATGATAGTACCCGGTACAGGGAAGCTCATGGTTGGAGCATGGAATCCATAATCAATCAATCGCTTGGCCACATCTTCCGCTTCAATGCCTACACTTTGTTTGAATGGACGCAAGTCTACAATGAATTCATGCGCACAAGTACCATTCTTGCCGGTATACAATATCTTATAGTATTGCTCCAGTCTTGCCTTCATATAATTGGCATTCAAAATTGCATACTCAGTAGACTGACGAATACCTTCTTCACCCAACATCTTGATATATGCATAACTGATCAACAAAATACTTGCTGAACCATACTGCGCTGCACTCACTGCCAGATTTGGATTCCCTAAAACAGTATGTCCAGGTAAATATGGAGCTAATTTATCATTCACACAGATAGGTCCCATGCCAGGTCCACCACCACCGTGGGGGATAGAGAATGTTTTGTGCAGGTTCAAGTGACAAACATCTGCACCGATCATACCCGGACTTGTCAATCCAACCTGAGCATTCATGTTGGCACCATCCATGTATACCAATCCACCATTATCATGAATGGTTTGACAGATATCTCTGATGGTTTCTTCAAATACACCGTGTGTTGATGGGTAAGTAACCATCAAAGCACCTAAACTATCTTTGTATTGCTCTGCTTTTGCTTTCAGATCTGCAACATCAATATTACCGGCATCATCACATTTCACTACCACAACCTTAAAGCCTGCCATTACCGCACTAGCAGGATTGGTTCCGTGTGCGCTGATTGGGATCAATACAATATTTCTATGTGACTCATTTCTGGCTGCATGGTATGCGCGAATGGTTAACAAACCCGCATACTCACCTTGTGCACCGCTGTTGGGTTGTAAGCTACAAGCAGTGAATCCGGTTACCTTACATAGATAATCATTTAACTCACTGATGATCTGCTGGTAACCTACTGTCTGCGATGCAGGAACAAAAGGATGCAATCCCCCGAACTCAGGCCAGCTCACAGGAATCATTTCAGTGGCAGCATTCAGCTTCATGGTACAGCTACCTAAGCTGATCATACTGGTATTCAATGAAAGATCTTTGTTCTCTAATTGTTTGATATAACGCATCATTTGACTCTCACTTCTGTGTGTGTTGAAGACAGGATGGGTGAGGTAGGCAGATGTGCGCTGGAGAGAAGTGGGGAGTTGATAGTTGACAGTTGACAGATTTGCTGTGGTTACTGTTTCTGCTTTTTTACCGGTTGTTTGTGCAAAAATGTTCAGGATGTGATGTACATCATCGATTGATGTAGTTTCATCCAAACTGATCAAAGCTGCATCAGCTGTGTAGAAGAAATTGGTTTCAGCAGCTTCCGCATTTTTCTTCAGGCTATCTATATTGATTCCTGAAACATGTAATGTGTCAAAGTAACTTTCGTTATGAAGCGTTACGCCCATTGACTTCAATCCACCTGCCAATACTTGTGTTAATTGATGTACACGTGTTGCGATATTTTTCAATCCACTTGCACCATGGTACACTGCATACATCGCAGCCATATTGGCTAACAATGCTTGTGCAGTACAAATATTCGAAGTGGCTTTTTCTCTTTTGATGTGTTGTTCTCTTGTTTGTAGCGCCATACGTAATGCACGATTACCTTGTGCATCGATGCTCACACCAATCAATCGGCCCGGGATACCTCTTTTGAAATCATCTTTGGTAGCAAAGAACGCAGCATGTGGTCCGCCAAAACCCATCGGAACACCAAAGCGTTGTGCACTACCTACCGCAACATCTGCTCCCAGTTCACCCGGTGTTGTCAATACAGTCAGCGCCAGCAGATCAGTTGCCATGATCACCAACCCTTCCGCGGCATGAACTTGATCAATGAATTTTTTATAATCATTCACTGAACCTTTGCTGTTCGGATATTGAATCAATGCACCAAAATAAGTATCATCGATCGTGGCAGTTTGATAATCACCCACCACAATCTCAATACCGATCGGTTCAGCACGTGTGATCAATACATCAATGGTTTGTTGGAAGGTATGTTGGTCTACGAATAATTTAGGTCTGCTGATCACATCAGTTTTATTGATGTGATGGAAGATCATAGCCATTGCTTCTGCCGCTGCTGTTGCTTCATCCAATAAAGAAGCATTCGAGATCGGTAATCCGGTAAGGTCTGCTACCATTGTCTGGTAGTTCAATAAACTTTCTAAACGACCTTGAGATATTTCTGCTTGATATGGAGTGTATTGGGTATACCATCCTGGATTTTCAAAAATGTTACGCAGAATCACACTTGGTGTAATGGTGCCGTAGTAACCCTGACCGATGTAATTCTTGTATAGTTTATTTTTAGAAGCGACCTTTTTCAGTTCTGTCAAATAAGTGAACTCACTCACGGCAGCAGGAATTCCTAATGGTTGCTTGATACGGATACTATCAGGAATGGTTTTGCTGATCAATTCTTCCATAGAAGAAAGACCAATGGTTTTGAGCATCGACTCAGTATCGGCTTGATTGGGTCCGATATGTCTTGTTTGAAATTCGGCTGACTGCTGTTCAAAAAGATTCATAATATTGGTAGACTTAAGTGATTAGACAGAAATAACCGCCTTAAAGGCAGAATTTTAAACGCGGCAAAGGTAAGTCTACCAAACGTGAAAATTCATCTTTTGTTTACTTGGTTGATAAGCTGTGAATCCAATAAATTAAATATTTTTAATTCTATAATATAACACATGAGTGCCCTGAAATGTTTCAACTGTGGGTCGCAATTAGACCCTGCTTTTAAACATTGCCCAAATTGTGGTCAATCAACAGCGATACATCGGTTCAATGTAAAACACTTGGTGCACGAGTTTTTTCATGCATTTACGCATACAGATAAGGGAGCATTGGTATTATTAAGAGACCTAGTAATAAGACCCGCAACTGTCCTCAGAGAATATATTGTAGAAGGAAAACGCAAAAAATATTTCAATCCTTTTACACTTTTATTATTGGTCTTGGGTATCACCGTTTTCATGAGTTCTATTTTTCACCCAATGCAAGGAGCAGAATCTGTTTATAAAGAACAAATTACTTCAGCTACAACCGAAAAGAAAAAAGCTTTAATGATTACATTGGCTGAAAAACAAGCTAAGCTTAATGCGATTATAGAAAAGAAAATGAATGTTATTGTTTTTATCACTGCTCCGCTAATGGCTTTGGCTTTTTGGTTAGTGTTTAAGGGTAAAGGCTATAATTATGCAGAACACTTGGTGGCTTATTTGATATTAACTTGTCTTTTATCACTAGTCAGTAGTTTGTTGTTATTGCCACTCATGGGTATTGTACCCAGAGAAAATATGTTATGGATATCATTGGCCAATCTCCTGATTCAATTTGTATATACCTGCTACGCATATAAAGGCTTTTTAAAACTCAAAGGTTTTGGAGATCTGTTGATGGTGATCGTAGCAAATATCCTCGGAATAATTTTTTGGTTTACTGTTTTGATGATAGTAATGTTTGTGTATCTTATTTTCCTATAAACGCATCGATCTATTTAACTTTGATCAAATTATCTCATGGAGCCCTGGGAAAAATTAAGTGCCGATCATCAAAAACAATACAAACAATTTCTGCAAAGAGCAGATAAGAATAAAGTATTGAAAGTGCTCCCCGACTTACACGAAGAAGCCTTTGAAAAAATTGATTGTCTTACCTGTGCCAATTGCTGTAAAAATTATTCTCCCCGTTTCAAAACACCTGATATCAAACGCATCAGTAAAACACTTCGTTTAAAAGAGAGTGTTTTCATTGATACCTATTTAGATCTCGATACAGATGGCGACTATGTAACCAAAACAAAGCCATGTCCTTTCTTAGGTACTGATAATTATTGCAGCATCTATGAAGACAGACCATCCGATTGCAAAAGGTTTCCTTATACTGATGAAGATGTACTAATCAAACGCCCGGCTATTACCATTAAGAACTCCACTTTTTGCCCGGCTGTACATCATGTACTCGAACGTTTACTCAATTCATAAATAGTTGCCGATTTTTTTGTATATTATCGCCATTCGATAGCAGCAAGATTGTAAACAAAAAGAGAGGATTATGGCGCATTTACCGGTATTGATCAAAGACCTAGCACTGATATTAGGTGCAGCAGGCATCATTACTATTTTCTTTAAGAAACTGAAACAACCTGTTGTACTGGGATATATCATCGCGGGATTACTTGTTGGCCCTAACTTCAAACTGTTTCCCACCATTGGCGATGTTGAAGGCATTAAAATATGGGCTGAGATAGGGGTGGTGTTTTTATTGTTTGCATTGGGATTGGAATTCAGTTTTAAAAAGTTGGTGAAAGTGGGTGGTTCAGCAGCCATTACCGGTATTACAGAATTATCATTCATGATGATGTTGGGATATGCCATGGGTCAGGTATTGGGCTGGTCAAATATGGATAGTATGTTTTTAGGTGGCATCATCGCCATCTCTTCTACTACGATCATTTTTCGTGCATTTGACGAATTAGGTCTGAAAACAAAACAATTTAGCAGTCTGGTGATTGGAGTGCTGGTGATCGAAGATCTGGTTGCGATTCTCTTAATGGTTTTATTATCAACTGTAGCCGTTAGCCAGCAATTCGAAGGAGCTCAAATGTTCTTATCGATCGGAAAACTTTTATTCTTTCTTTGTTTATGGTTTGTGATGGGTATTTTTTTACTACCAACTTTTTTCAAAAAAGTGAGTCGCTTTTTAAATAGCGAAACCTTATTGGTGCTCTCACTGGCATTGTGTTTAGGGATGGTAGTATTGGCCGATCAGGTAGGGTTCTCAGCAGCGCTTGGAGCTTTTATCATGGGATCAATTTTGGCTGAAACAACACAGGCGCATAAAATTGAACACCTCATAACCTCAGTGAAAGATCTTTTTGGCGCCATCTTCTTTGTATCAGTTGGAATGTTGATTGATCCGCAAATATTGGTAGATTACGCTATTCCCGTTTTGATCCTCACCCTTTCTGTGATTTTCGGTAAAACCATTTTTGTTGCCAGTGGTGGATTATTAGCAGGTAGACCATTGAAGCAAGCTGTACAGGCAGGAACCAGTATGTCGCAAATTGGGGAGTTTTCTTTTATCATTGCTACTTTAGGGGTGTCTTTAGAAGTCACCAGTTCTTATCTATATCCTATTGCTGTAGGGGTTTCTGTGATCACCACATTTACTACCCCATACATGATCAAGCTGGCAGAACCTTTATACCAGTTTCTGTTAAAAGTCTTGCCTGAAAAATGGATCACAGGTCTTGAGAAATATAGTAGTAGTTCTCAGATCATCGAAAGTGAAAGCAATTGGAAACGATTACTACATTTTTATATCCAGATCATTATTCTCAATGGTGTTATCATGATCGCATTGAGTTTATTGGTAGCGTATTTTCTTGAACCTTTCTTACAAAAATCAATAACAGATCCATTAACTGCAAAGATCATTGCAGCATTCATTGGTTTAATAGTAATGGCTCCTTTTATCTGGGCATTGACCGTTAAGAAAATGAGTAAGAGCGCTTATGCGGCTTTATGGTTAGACAGAAAATATAGTCATGGTCCATTGGTGATGCTGGAGATCGCACGAAATGCCATTGCAGTGCTATTAGTAGGTTTTATGCTTCGTCAACTTTTTAGTTTTTGGATTGCTGTGGGTGGCACATTGGTGGCTATGCTGGTGATCGGTGTTGTTTTTCGTCAGCGCTTACAAAAATTTTATCAGCGACTGGAAGATCGTTTTTTACAAAATCTGCACGAACGTGAGTTGTTAGAGCAAAACAAAACACAAAGTCATCTGTCTCCTTGGGATGCCCACTTGACCCATTACAAGATCAGTCCACATGCAGGTTTTATTGGTAAAACACTGGAAGAATTGCAGTGGCGTGAAAGTTATGGGATCAATGTAGCATTTATTGAGCGAGGCAATAAAGTCATGTTTGCACCTGCCCGTGCAGAAAAAATATTTCCGTTTGATAATATTGGCGTCATCGGAACCGATCAGCAAATGTTGGAATTCGGAAAGATCATGGTGCCGTATGTGGAAGATGTAGATACTGAAAAAGAGTTGGTTGAATTAGAAAAGATCGTTGTAGATGAACATACACGATTAAAAGGGTTGACCATTCGAGAATCAGGTATCCGTGAAAAAACCAATGGATTGGTAGTGGGTATTGAAAGAAAAGGAGAACGTATTCTCAATCCTTCATCATTCACACAATTAGAATGGGATGATATTGTTTGGATCGTAGGAAACAGGAAGAAGATACAGCAGTTGTATCATTCCTAAATTTCCTTCTGCGAAATTTTTGTGTTCTCCTATTCTTAGCGGTGAAAAATGATCGTGTAGCGTTTTTTATTTGGCCACATGTAAAATATACTTCTCATCAAAATATTCCTCAGGGAAAATCTTATCTACGGGCATCATTTTAGGTCTCAATCCGCTTTCAAATATTTCTTGCGCCAGATCTCCGCCTTTTAAACAGATCAATCCATTGGCCATTTCCTGTTTATGACCTTTTCTTAATAAAGGTCCTGCCCATTGCCAGAGATCTTTCAATGGAGCAACAGCGCGTGAAACAGCAAAATCAAATTTTCTGTTTTTGATCTCTTCCGCACGTGTATGTTGTGTGGTAATATTTTTGATGCCTGCACCTTCGGCAACGGCTTCAACTACTTTTAATTTTTTAGCGATACTATCTACCAAATGAAACTTCACTTCAGGAAAAAATATAGCTAATGGAACACCCGGAAACCCGCCACCACAGCCGATATCCACTACTTCAGTGCCGGGCTGGAAATCAGCAATAGCGGCGATGCTTAAAGAGTGTAATACGTGGTGCAGATAAATACTGTCAATGTCTTTGCGGGAGATCACATTAATCTTCGCATTCCATTCTTTATACAATTCTTCCAACGCTTCAAACTGTTTGATTTGATGCGGGGTGAAATCATCGAAGTATTTCAGGATCAATCCCAGTTTTTGCGGGGTGCTTTCCATATAGCGGGAACAGTAAAGATGAAATAAAAGAACATCCAGATATCAAAAAATAAAAACCAAGGCCACAGGTCTTTTTCATTTAGTTTCTTCATCGACTTATACAGCACTACGGCCTGTATCAAGAAACGAACACCAAATACAGCCAGTGCCATCCACCAGTTATAAAAAATGATCGATACGGCTAATAATGGATAGAGCCAGAATAAAGAAAAAGAATATAAAGCCAGTAAAAACTTATGACTTGATTTATAATAATTACTTGTAGTGTAATGACGGTACTTCTGTGTCATCCAATCGCTCCAGCGTGTTTTGGGTTCACTGAGTGTATGCGCTTCTTGGTCAATACAAATCGTAGTATTGCCTTTTCTGGCGACCTGATTGATGAACAGGTCATCATCACCGCTAGGTATCTGATTAATAGAAGAAAAGCCTTTATTTCTCAGAAATACATCTTTTTTATAACTCAGATTTCTGCCAACACCCATATACGGAATACCAGCCAATGCATAAGACAGATATTGTATGGCTGTATGAAACGTTTCAAAGCGAATGAGCTTATTCAAGATGCCGGGTTTTTTATGATAAGCCCCATATCCTAAAACGATCTCAGTTTCTTCATTGTAACATTCTTGCATGCGCTGAATCCAATGTTCTGATGCAGGAACACAATCGGCATCTGTCAACAAAAGAATTTCATATCTAGCACTTTTGATTCCCATCGATAATGGAAACTTCTTGCCACTGATCATTTTAGCTTCTTGTGTGAGTTCGATGTAGTTGATGTTTTTGAACATCTTCTTGAATTCATCAACCAGGTATTTAGTATCATCTGTAGAATTATCATTTACTAAAACGACTTCATGTGTGGTACGGTATTGTTGTACCAAAACACCCGGTAATGTTTTTACCAGATTATGGGCTTCATCTCTCGCACAGATCACCACCGATACCGGATGCTCCATATTGGAAGTTCTGTCAGGTGCTTTGAAAAAAGCCAATCGCTGAAAAAAATAGAGATAATAAAACAGCTGAATGGCAATGATGCCACAGAATGCGTAGAAACAAATGTCCCAGAGCAGAGTTGGTATCGTCATCCCGCAAAAATAGTGCTTCAACAGTCTATGTTTGATTGGCTTGTGAAGATGTGGAAAACAATGTTCAGGATGTCTGATCTCAGATGGCAGATGTCAAATTTGTTTGATTGTTTTTACATCTGACATCTGCCATCTGAGATCAGACATTGTTTCTGTATTTTTGCCGGATGGCGGCATTGACATTTGATCTACAGGCAACAGCAGAGAACAGCAGAGCAAGAGCAGGTAAAATAACGACTGATCATGGGGAGATCATGACACCTATTTTCATGCCGGTAGGTACGGTGGGTACGGTAAAAGCCGTGACTCAACAACAACTCAAACAAGATATTGCTGCTCAGATCATTCTGGGAAATACCTATCATCTCTATTTACGACCCGGTACAGAAGTGCTGGAAGCTGCGGGCGGATTGCATCGGTTCAATGGCTGGGATCGCCCCATTCTCACCGACAGCGGTGGTTATCAGGTGTTCTCTTTAGCTGCTAACCGCAAGATCAAAGAGGAAGGAGTGATGTTTCAATCTCATATTGATGGAAGTAGGCATTTGTTTACACCCGAATCTGTGATGGATATTCAACGTAGTATCGGAGCTGATATCATCATGGCCTTCGATGAATGTCCGCCTTATCCAAGTGAATATGGGTATGCATTAAAAAGCATGGAACTGACCCATCGTTGGTTAGATCGCTGTTTTGCCAGATTGGCTGAAACACCTGATAAATATGGGTATACACAGAACTTGTTTCCCATAGTGCAAGGGAGTACTTACAAAGATCTTAGAAAAGCTTCATGCGAATATGTAGCGTCAAAAAATGCTGTCGGTAATGCTATTGGAGGATTGAGTGTAGGTGAGCCGGAAGAAATGATGTATGAGTTTACAGAACTTTGCACTGAATATCTCCCAGTAGATAAGCCACGTTATTTGATGGGAGTGGGTACACCATGGAATATCCTGGAAGGGATCGACCGCGGTATTGATATGTTCGATTGTGTGATGCCTACACGTAACGGAAGAAATGGGATGATCTTTACCACAGAGGGTGTGATCAATATCAGAAATAAAAAATGGGCAAGTGATTTTTCTCCAATTGATCCCGGACTCCCTACTGAGATGAGTCAGTTTTACAGTAAGGCTTACCTACGCCATCTATTTGTTGCAGAAGAAATTCTGGGAATGCAATTGGCCAGTATACAGAATCTCTCTTTTTACCTCTGGTTGGTAGGAGAGGCCAGACAGCACATATTAGCAGGAGATTTTAGTTCCTGGAAAAAAGAAATGGTGGAAAAAGTTAAAAAAAGACTGTAATCAGGTATAAATGATCTTGTAAGTATATCTAAAGATTGCTGCTTCCCTCGAGTCGTTATCTTTGTTTTACTGATATGAAGAAACTCGACTGGTACATATTGCGTAAGTTCTTGACCACTTTCTTTTTTTCCATCTTCCTATTTGCGGTCATTGCTGTTGTTGTGGATGTAAGTGAAAAAACAGATGACTTTGTACGTTCGGGTTTGAGTTTTCAAGAGATCGTTACAAAATATTACTACGGATTCATTCCACATATCATTGCACTTTTATTACCGCTCTTTGTTTTTATAGCGGTCATTTTTTTTACTTCAAAAATGGCCAATAGAAGTGAGATCATTGCTATTCTGGCCAGTGGTACCAGTTACAGCAGATGGTTAAGACCTTATTGGATCGGCGGACTTCTGCTTGCTGGTATTCTTTGGTTGGCCAATCAATATGTAGTACCTAAAGCCAATCAAATACGCGGCAGTTTTGAAGCCAATTATATTGATAAGAACAACACCTACAACGCATTATTGAATACCAGCAGTCATATTTATTTACGTCTGGATTCTTTTACCTACGCTGGGATCTATTCTTATGACACACTCACCAAAAGAGGAGGCCCGTTTTTTTCTTTTCGGGTGAAGAATAAGAAAGTAACAGAGAATACACGTGCTGATCAGATACAATGGGATACCGCTACCAAAAAATGGAAATTGGAATCAATCGTTTTCAGAAAAGTCTATGATTTGAAAGAAGATATCACCATGACCAATGAAAAGATCATGGACTTTAACTTCAAACCATTGGATCTTAGCAGGGATAAGTATACAAAAGACAAACTTACCACACCCGAGCTTGACCGGTTTATAGAATTGGAAGAATTAAGAGGTTCAGAGGGCTTGAATGGTTTAAAAGTGGAACGTTACAGAAGAGATGCAACTTGTATCACTGTTTTATTACTGACCCTAATTGGTGCTATTGTAGCCGGTAGGAAAGTACGGGGTGGTAGTGGGGTTCATTTGGCCGTAGGTTTTGTGACCGCAGCCCTTTTTATTCTTACCGACAGGTTCTCAACCATTTTCTCAACCAAAGGAGATCTACCCCCATTATTGGCGGCATGGATCCCCAACTTGATCTTCATTTTTGTAGTGATTTTGCTCTATAAAAGGGCTCCTAAATGATTTTAACGGAGTTTACACAACCTTCATGGCATAACTTTTGTTGAGCATAGCAACTTGTTTTACCTTTAGCGCTCCCAGACGCAATCTAACAAGACTTTTTATTCATTTTTATAACGTTTGCCATAGCTAAAATTTTACGACATGGGAATTATTAAAGATCGTTTCAAGGCAAAAGCAGATGCTGCAAATGCTGAGATAAAAGACATCCTCAAAACACACGGAAATAAAAAAATCGGTGAAGTAACACTCGCACAGGCTTATCAGGGTATGAGAGGAATCACCGGTTTAGTAACAGAAACAAGTTTATTGGATGCTCAGGAAGGTATTCGCTTCAGAGGGTATTCCATTCCTGAGTTACAGGAAAAACTGCCAAAAGCACCGGGAGGCGGAGAGCCTTTGCCGGAAGGTTTATTTTATCTGATGTTAGTAGGTGAATTACCAACGGAGGAAGATGCTAATCATATCACCAGCGTATGGCAGCGTCGTAGTCATGTTCCTAATCACGTATTCCAAACGATTGATGCATTGCCGATTAATACACACCCTATGACTATGTTCGTAACAGGTGTGATGGCACTTCAAACTGAAAGCAATTTTGCAAAGGAGTATGCGAAAGGAATCAATAAAAAAGAATATTGGAATCCGGTGTATGATGATGCGATGGATCTGATCGCACGTTTACCTCGCATTGCTGCATATATCTATCGCCGTAAGTACAAGAATAATGAACACATTCATCCAAATGGTTTGTTAGACTGGGCCGGTAATCTTGCGCATATGATGGGTTATGATGATGAAAGCTTCAAAGAATTGATGCGTTTATACATGACCATTCACGCCGATCATGAAGGAGGTAACGTATCTGCACATACTACACACTTAGTAGGTTCTGCACTAAGCGATCCATATTTGAGCTATGCTGCCGGTATGAATGGATTGGCAGGTCCGTTACATGGACTGGCAAATCAAGAAGTGATCAAATGGATCTTTGAAATGCAGGAGCAACTGGGAACAGATGAGCCTACCAAAGAACAGATCGCTGATTATGTTCAAAAAACATTGGCAGGTGGTAAAGTAGTACCTGGTTATGGTCACGCTGTATTACGTAAGACCGATCCACGTTTCACCGCACAAATGGAATTCGGTAAAAAACATATGCCGAATGATAAATTAGTAAATACCGTTTGGAAAGTGTATGAAACGGTGCCCCCAATTTTGGAATCACTTGGAAAAGTAAAAAATCCATGGCCGAATGTAGATGCACATAGTGGTGCATTATTGGTTCACTATGGATTGGTGGAATATGAGTTCTATACAGTGTTATTCGCTGTCAGTAGAGCACTGGGTGTATTGGCCAGCTTATGTTGGGACAGAGCACTCGGACTACCGATCGAAAGACCTAAATCTGTAACAACAGAAGCAGTGAAAGAGTGGTTGGAAGGGAAAGGTGAGATTTGGGAATAAGTGAAAAGTCAAAAGTGAAAAGTCAAAAAGTTCGGAGATGTTCTCCGGACTTTTTTTATGAGGGTGTTGCAAATGCAAGTAGAGGGGGTTAATTTGTATCCATAACTATTAATTATGGCAAAAGCAGTAGCAAAAAAGGCGGTGAAGAAAGCAGTCGAAAAGGCAACACCTGTAAAGAAAGCAAAGCCTGAAAAAGCAAAGAAAGAGCCTACCATCAAATACTCGGATAAATCTGCCGGACAGCCGGAAATGGTGGTCATTTTTGAAGCGATTAAAAAGATGATGTTGCCTTACGAGAAAAAGAAATTGAAGATGATCGGTGGAAATGGAGGTATGCTATGTTTGATCAGTCAGAAAACAGTAGAGATACAAGGCAGGAAAAAAGAGGAAGTATGGTTTGCCGGAATATTGGTTCAGAAAGGATACGTAGGATTTTATTTTATGCCTGTTTATGCAGCTCCCGATATGAAAAAAGTCTTCAAGCCGGAGTTGTTGAAATGTTTGAAAGGGAAAAGTTGTTTTCATATCAAAAAACAGGATCCGGTGATCATGGATCAGATCAAAGAGTCTTTGAAGATTGGGTATGATATGTTTAAGGAGAGAGGATGGATATAAAAAACACCCGAAGGTGGTTTAAAGCTTGTGAGAATACCGGATTCGAACCGGTAGCCTTCCCGATGTGACCGGGGCGCTCATTCCAAAAGTTGATTGCATAAAAAAAGGCTGCAAAAGCAACCTTCATTTTCTGTGGAGAATACCGGATTCGAACCGGTGGCCTCTTGCATGCCATGCAAGCGCTCTAGCCAACTGAGCTAATTCCCCAAAATTATTTATTCTACTAGTGGCCTTCCCGATTGTCATCGAGAAACTCTAGTCAAGCAAACTAAGCCCTCAGACAGGAGTGCAAATGTAACCGCTACTTGAATTATTCCCAAAAAAACCTGTTTACAATAACTTGATCGATCATATGAATGAACAATCGAGTTTTGAGTTACATTCATACAATGAAAAAATGGCTTCTGTTTTTTACAATCACTTGTGTATTCTGCCCTTCAATCGATGCACAATCCATCATTGTAGGAACTTTTAATATTCGCTACGATAATCCACGTGATTCAGGCAACTTGTGGGTTGATAGAAAAGCCTATGTAGCGTCTCTGATCCGCTTTCATGATTTTGATGTTTTTGGGACACAGGAAGGATTGAAGCATCAACTGGATGACATCCAACAACAGCTCCCTCAATATGAACGTTACGGTATTGGAAGAGATGATGGTCAAACAAAAGGCGAATACGCTGCGATCTTTTATAAAAAAGAAAAATTCACGCTCTTGAAAAGCGGTGATTTCTGGTTGTCTGAAACACCTGATAAGCCGGGCTTTGGATGGGATGCTCGTATTAACCGAATTTGCTCATGGGTTCAGTTAAAAGATCAATTAACAGGTAGAACCTTTTACTGTTTCAATGTTCATTATGATCATCAGGGTTTGATTGCGAGAAGAGAGAGTAGTAAGTTGTTATTATCAAAGATCCAATCCATCAGTGGAAATGATCCTGTCGTCTTAACCGGTGATTTCAATGGGGATCATGGTTCTGAATGGTATCAATCCATCGCCCATTCAGGAGTACTGAAAGATAGTTTCCGAGAAGTCAAATATCCTTATGTCAATAATGGGAGTTTTCAAAATTTTGGAAGAAACTTCAATACAGCGGATATCATCGATCATGTTTTCATATCTACTCATTTTGCCGTGAAAAGATGGGGCGTATTGACAGATTCTTATTCTGGTAAATTTCCTTCCGATCATTTTCCGATACTGACTGAAATTCAATGGGGGAAATAAATACGGCGATTCCATGTAATAAAGCAACAAAACCCACTACTAATTGATTACATTAGTTGTGAAATCAAAACTGCAGAATCATGGAGTTTCTAACCAATTTCGGATGGATCATTGTTCTGATCCTACTTGCTTTCTTATCGCTGGTAACTGTTAATCAGGGTACCATTGCTGTACTCACCATGTTTGGTAAATACAGAAGAATACTCAGACCCGGCTTGAATGTCAAAATTCCAATACTGGAACAGGTGTTTAAAACAGTCAGTATCCAGAACCGCTCTGTAGAGTTAGAGTTTCAGGCAGTAACAATCGATCAGGCAAATGTGAACTTCAAAAGCATGTTACTGTATTCTGTATTGAATCAGGATGAAGAAACCATCAAGAATGTTGCATTCAAATTCATTAGTGATAAAGACCTGATGCAGGCTTTGATCAGAACTGTTGAAGGTAGTATTCGTTCTTACGTAGCTACCAAACGTCAGGCTGAGATATTGTTACTTCGTAGAGAGATCGTTGAGTTCGTAAAAGAGCAGATCGATATTTCATTGGAAGATTGGGGATACCACTTGCAGGATCTACAAATCAACGATATCACTTTCGATGCCCGTATCATGGAGAGTATGAGTAAAGTGGTAGCAAGTAATAACCTCAAAGCTGCAGCTGAGAATGAGGGTCAAGCTTTGTTGATCACTAAAACAAAAGCTGCCGAGGCAGAAGGTAATGCTATTAAGATTGCAGCCGAAGCTGAAAGAGAAGCAGCTCGTTTGCGTGGTCAGGGTGTGGCATTGTTCAGACAAGAAGTAGCCAGAGGTATGAGTCAGGCCGCAGAACAAATGAAGCAAGCCAATTTAGATACCAATGTGATCCTCTTTAGTATGTGGACCGAAGCCGTGAAAAACTTTGCTGAATACGGTAAAGGCAACGTGATCTTTCTTGATGGTAGTGCCAACGGTATGGACAGAACCATGCAGCAGATCATGGCGATGATGAAGATGAAAGAGGGGAATAATAGTTGATAGTTTGTAGTTGAAAGTTGATAGGAGCAAAGTTCTTTACTGTCAACTGTCAACTCTCCAACTGTTAAGACCTCGTGAAATCAACCCTTCCTCCATCATTTATGTGCAAAAGCTTTCCTAAAAAGCAGTGTGGAATTAATTTTATTCACATGCACACCTTTCTTTTGCGTTAGGGTCTAATTTTAGCCTAACCCAAATCAACAGGTATGTTCTATTTTCTGCAGATTGATAGTGTTCAACAAGCAGTCGGTACTGTAGCCGCAGCCGCGGAAAAAATTTCCATGTGGAGTTTGCTTCAGAAAGGTGGCTGGATCATGTATCCATTGTATGGCTTGTTGATAGCAGCCATTTTTGTATTTGTAGAGCGTCTGATGGCTATTCGTAAAGCTTCGCGTATTGAACCGAATTTCATGAATATCATTCGTGATAATATCATGTCTGGGAATGTACAGGCTGCCAGAAACCTTGCAAAAAATACCAATAATCCCGTAGCTCGAATGATCGATAAAGGTATTCAACGTATTGGTAAACCTTTGGATGCGATTGAAAAGAGCATGGAGAATGTAGGTAAGCTGGAAATGTACAGCATGGAACGTAACCTCAATATTCTCTCTTTGATTGCAGGTATTGCACCGATGTTTGGATTCCTTGGAACGATCGTTGGTATGGTACAGTTATTTTATGGTATTGCATCTACCGGAGAATATACGCTGAATACCATCGCCGGAGGTATTTACACAAAAATGATCACTTCAGCTACTGGTTTGATCATTGGATTGATCGCTTATGTAGGTCATAACTTTTTGAGTACACAAATTGATAAAACAGCCAATAAGATGGAGGCAGCAAGTGCTGAATTCATTGATATTCTGCAGGAACCTACTCGCTAATTCATACATCGGTAAAGAAAGTATATGAACATCAGAAAAAGATTAAGAACACATCCCGAAATGCATACAGGAGCATTGAATGATATCCTGTTCATTCTCTTATTGTTCTTTCTGATCGTTTCAACACTCGCCAATCCCAATGTGATCAAAGTATCAAACCCTAAGGCCAAGAGTGATACTAAATCAAAGCAAACGGTTGTAATTACTGTCGATAAAGATCAAAACCTGTACATTGGTTCACAAAGGACAACGCTGGAGCAGCTTGAACCTGAATTAAAAGCGTTTCTTTCTAAGGAAACAGAAAAGCCTTCTGTTGTCATCAATGGAGACAGTACTTCTCATTTAGGAACTGCGATCAAAGTAATGCAGGTGATCAAGAAATTAGGAGCAACACCTGTAATGGCAGTAGATAACTCAGGTCAATAATCTATTCTACTGGAGTTGCCATGATCATACGATCGTTTCCATGTAGGTCTTTTCTCAGTATAGTAGTATAACCCATTTGTTGGAGAAGTGTTGATACTTGTTCTCCCAATAATTGATTGATCTCAAAAAAGAGTTTCCCATTCTTTTTTAAATGGGTGTGTCCAAAAGTTGCAATTTTTCTGTAAAAGATCAACGCGTCATCATCAGGAACAAACAATGCAAGATGTGGCTCATGTTCTACTACATGAGTCGACATGCTGTCTTTTTCTGATTGTTTGATATATGGGGGATTGCTAACGATAATATGGTAATCAGGTAGATCCTGCCATGATGTTTCATTCAAAAAATCTGTACAAATAAAGTCGATGGATGTATTATTTAAGGTTGCATTTTGTTTTGCAACTTGAAGTGTATCATTACTTACATCAATTGCATGGATGTGCCAAAGGGGAAATTCTTTTTTAAGAGTAATGGGGATACAGCCACTCCCTGTTCCAATATCTAAGATACTTTGAGGCGCTGGATTGGCAGTAGCTTTGATCCATTCAACAAGCTCTTCAGTTTCCGGTCTGGGAATCAATGTATGTTCATTCACAATAAACTTTATTCCTGCAAACCAGGCTTCTCCTAAAATGTATTGTATGGGTTGATTGTTCAACAACGAAGAGGTAATATGATGGAGCTCCTGTTCCTGAATATCGGTAAGTGATTGATTTTTATGAATCATACGATCGGTTCTATTCATACCGGTAAGATGCTCTAGTACCATATTGGTAATGCCGGCTGATTCTCTCGGATCGTACAGAGAAGACAGTTGCTGAATGAGTTGATCTTTTGCCGATTCAATGGTCATGCTGCAATGTTAAGCACCATTTGGCTATTTTTGTCTATTCCTTATGTCTGATCTTCATCAACAGTATATGTTTCGTTGCCTCGAATTGGCCCGTCATGGAGCCGGTAGGGTAGCGCCCAATCCAATGGTTGGAGCTGTTTTGGTATATGAAAACAGGATCATAGGAGAAGGGTGGCATCAAGTATATGGTGGTCCGCATGCAGAAGTCAATTGTATTCGATCTGTTCATAAATCTGATGAACATTTGATTCCCCTTTCAACATTGTATGTATCGTTAGAACCTTGTGCTCATTTTGGAAAAACGCCACCATGCAGTCAATTGATCATAGAGAAAAAAATCCCCAAAGTTGTCATTGGCTGTAGAGATCCTTTCGAAGCAGTAAATGGAAAAGGTATTGAGCAGTTACAAAAAGCGGGTGTGGAAGTTATCACCGGTATATTGGAAAAAGAGGCCATTACATTGAATCAGCGATTCTTTTGTTTTCATCAGCAAAAGCGCCCCTATATTATTTTGAAATGGGCACAAACAAATGATGGTTTTATAGCGGGGATATCTGATACGCGATTACTGATCACTCACGAACAAACCAATCGTATTGTTCATCGCTGGAGAAGCGAAGAAGCTGCTATATTGATCGGTACAGAAACTGCAGTAAAGGATGATCCATCACTCAATAATAGATATTGGATGGGTAAATCACCTCTGCGATTGGTAATCGATAAAAAATTACGCCTGCCCCATCAACTTGTACTGTTCAATGATGGACAACCTTTGGTTGTTTTCAATGAACTGAAGCATGAAAATAGTGGTCCGATCACTTATGTGAAACTTAAGGAAGGCAAACCACTGATAGATGAGCTATTAGATTATTGTTATACAAATGGTATTCAAAGTATTTTAGTTGAAGGGGGCGCCCGATTGTTGCAGTCTTTCATTGATCAACATCAATGGGATGAAGCTCGCATCATTACAAACAAAAATTTACAGATTCAAACAGGATTAGCAGCACCTGTATTGTCCGATCATATTGCTATAGGCTCTTCAATTTCATTGAATGATCAAATTAACTTCTATATGAACTCAAAATCTACACCGCTAATATGATTTATCTGATTGGAAGTATAGTATTGACAAGTTATCTCATACTTTCTTTTAAAGCTTGTGAAAGGTATGGTGTCAATGTTTTTCAGGCGATTGTTTTCAATTACATTACTTGTGTTATCACCGGAACCATTGTAAATGGTGCTTTTCCTGTTCATGCTGAAAATATCAAAACACCTTGGTTTGTTTGGGCAATGATCATGGGGGCGATGTTTGTAAGCATTTTTAACGTTGTAGCTATTACAGCACAAAAAAATGGAGTGGCAGTAGCTTCTGTGGCTAATAAATTATCTCTCATTATTCCGGTTATATTGTCTGTGTATTTGTATCAAGAGACAGTAGCCGGATGGAAAGCAATTGGAGTAGCATTAGCATTAGTGGCAGTGGTATTAACCTGTTATGCACCCAAGGAAAATGGCAATAAAGTAGAAGCCGGTAAATGGGTATATATATTGCCATTGATATTGTTCATCAGCAGCGGATTATTAGATGCATTGATCAATCATGTTCAAATTACTTATGTGAATGAGCATAATAACAATGATTATCTCGTTAGTTCTTTCTTTTCAGCGGCAACAATTGGTTCTTTATTCTTAGCGTTACAGTTCATCAGAAAGAAGCAACTTTTCGCATGGAAAAATCTTTTAGCGGGAATATTAATCGGCATACCCAATTATTTTTCTATCTGGTGTCTCGTTCATTTCTTGAAGGAAAGTCCATGGCAAACAAGTGCTAGTATTCCTGTAAATAATATGGGTATTGTTTTATTTAGTGCTGTAGTTGCATGGTTATTGTTCAAAGAACGGTTGACTAAGATCAATTGGTTGGGTATTCTATTGTCATTAGTGGCTATTTATTTAATCGCATTTGGGGATCAATTATAAAAATGGAAAACGAGTATTATCAGACAATTGACAAACAAGGGTATGCTGAATTCAAAGATCGCGGTAGTCGGTTTTTGGCATATGCGTTTCCCATGAATAGTCCGGATGCATTCAAACAACAATTACAGCAACTAAAAAAAGAACATCCTAAAGCTGTTCATCATTGTTTTGCTTATCGTATAGGATTAGATGGTAATCTTTTTAGAGTTAGTGATGATGGCGAGCCTTCAGGATCAGCAGGGAAGCCCATTTTAGGACAAATCGATAGTAAAGGGTTGACTGATATAGGTGTAATTGTGGTGAGGTATTTTGGAGGTACTTTATTAGGTGTGCCTGGATTGATCAATGCCTATAGATCATCTGCGGCTATGGCTTTGCAAATGATTCCGGTGGTGCAAAAATCAATCGAGATCCATTATGATGTTAGTTTTGATTATACAATTATGAATGAAGTGATGATGATCGTAAAGCAGTTCAATTGTACCATTCTTCATCAGGAATTGCAATTATTTTGTTTACTTAAAATAGGAGTACCCAAAAGTAGAATGGAGGAAGTGATTTACAAGTTCAAAGACCTTCATACTGTTACGATACAAAGGTCAAAGTGAGATTAAGCTTTTCCAGTTAGTTGATAAACCCAGAGTCCTATCATTTCTTTCAACAAATGACTCCAATCTTTTAAAAGTTTTACATCCGGGATCATAGTATCATCAATAGCAAAACGTTCATCCACTACTTTAAAATCCGTAGCATAGATTTCAAAATCAACTCGAGCTTTCTTAAACACTGCCTCTGATCTTTTCATGTGTAAAGCAGAGGTGATGAGTAGAGAAGTTGTATTCACTTGTAATGAATCCAGTATTCTTTTGCTAAAGACCGCATTTTCATAAGTATTTCTGGATAAGGGTTCAGTGATGATATCCTTTTCAGCAACTCCATTCTTGATCAACATTTCTTTCAAGTACAATGCTTCCGCTGGGGAATCATGTAAGAGTGATCCACTGCCGCCGGTTACAAGAACTTTCTTAATTTTTCTTGTATGGTAAAGTGTTGCTGTTTGTATAAATCGATCAGCTGCAGCCCCAAAAAAGCCTTGATCTTTTCTATCAAATTGAACCATACCTGTTAATAGTATGCCGATCTCATAATTTTTGTTCGTTGCTAACTCTTTATATTCTGCCTGCCAGACTTTATTAGCGGTTTTGTAGAGCCATGGATTCGTAAACAAAACAATGATGATGATGATCCATATTTTTAAAATCCTTTTGCGAGCAGGTGATTTTGTAATGATATAGCCGATCAACAATAATAATACCCAGTTGAAAGGTATTAAAAGAAAGTAAAGCAGTTTTGAGAGGATAAAAAACATGATCAATATTAAAAAAACCGATTGAAGTATTTCAATCGGTTTTTATTTATTTATTTTTTAAATCGATCACTAACTATTAATTCTTTGCTTCCTGCTGTGTATTTGTAAAACCCTTCTCCGGATTTAACACCCAATTTACCTGCTGTCACCATATTCACTAAAAGGGGACAAGGTGCATATTTTGGATTCCCGAACCCTTCATGAAGCACCTGAAGAATACTTAAGCACACATCCAATCCAATGAAATCAGCTAACTGTAAAGGCCCCATCGGATGGGCCATTCCCAATTTCATGATGGTATCAATTGCTTCCACATCCGCAATACCTTCATACAAACTGCAGATGGCTTCATTGATCATAGGCATTAAAATTTTGTTTGCAATGAAGCCGGGATAATCATTTACAACACAAGGAACCTTACCTAATGTTTTACTCAGTTCCACAATGGTATTTGTAATATCTGCTGTGGTAGCATATCCATTAATGATCTCTACCAGTTTCATAACCGGCACCGGATTCATAAAATGCATACCAATTACCTTTTCCGGACGCTTGGTTACTGAAGCTATTTTAGTGATGGAGATCGATGAAGTATTAGATGCAAGAATAGCATTTGCAGGAGCTGCTTCATCGATCATTTTGAAAATATTCAGTTTTAATTCCACATTCTCGGTAGCAGCTTCTACTACCAGATCAGCTTGTGAAACTCCTTTTTTCAAATCTGTTACAGTTTGAAGATTTGATAACGTAGCAGTCTTTTGTTCCTCGGTCAAAGTTCCTTTAGCGATTTGACGATCGAGATTCTTTGAAATGGTTTGTAAAGCTTTTTCCAGTTGAGCCGCATTCACATCAATCAGCTGAACAGAAAATCCATTTTGAGCAAATACGTGTGCAATTCCATTACCCATGGTTCCGGCACCGATCACACTAACATTTGTAACTGGCATAATCAATCGTTTTAAGTATGCGCAAAAGTAAAGCCGAAGCCCTTAACAGAAGAAAAACTGTTGAAAAAACAATGAATAAAGCTGAAATATCAGTCCTTACGTTTAAAATCTCCTCTTTTCCAAGCCTTGATAAAGTCTGCCCAAGCAGCCGGATTGAGAATATTCATCGGAGGTAATTGTCCCGAATAGTAATATTTATTGGCTTGTTGTCTTAACTGATAATTAATGGCTTCTCTTCCGTCGGCAGGTAAACTGTTGATTAGAATACGTCGTTGAGCTTCATCTGTATTTTTTCGAGCGATCTCATAAGCATCATCTGCGATCTTCAGATTGACAAAATCACGCTCAAATTGCTCTCTGGTAGGTCTTGGTTTTAAGATCGTTGCCGGTAGATAGGCAGTATCACTTACCAATAATTGGATTACACTGTATTGATTATCTGTTAAGTCAAGCGGAATTTCAATACTTCTGTTTTTGAATCCAATACAAGAAAATGTAATACGATCTCCCTTTAGTACGGCGATGGAAAAAACCCCGTCCGGATTGGTGATGGTACCCCTGCCTTTCCCTTCTACAATAATACTGGCAGATGGAATCGCTCTGAGACTATCCGCTGTCATTACCACGCCATATAGCTGTACCACAGAATCGCGGTACTCATTTCGCTGAGACAAGGCCTTGATAGAGCCCAGACAAATGATGGTAATAACTATAAAAAATCGTAGAAATATTTTCATCTCGGTAAAAATACAAATGGTTTTCCCAAAATCGACAACAACCCGCCTTGCAGATTGTTGAAAACAACCCTGAATTCTAACAAAGTAAGGTTGCGAGCGGTTAACTTTGCAGCCAAATTGATTTTTTAACAAAAACTTGCGTGATGACAGAAGCTGCAATATTGAGTGCACTGAGTAATGTTCAGGAACCTGATCTGGGAAAAGATCTAGTGACATTGAACATGATAAAAGATATCAAGATCAAAGACAAAGAGGTGAGTTTTACCATCATACTTACTACTCCTGCTTGTCCGATGAAGGATATGATGAGAACAGCCAGTGAAAATGCAATCAAATTGTTAGTAGACAAAGAGGCTAAAATAACCGTCAATTTTACTTCGAATACTTCGTCTACTCGAAAAGATAATCAACAAGTATTATCGGGTGTTAAAAATATCATTGCAGTAGTAAGTGGTAAAGGTGGCGTTGGTAAAAGTACAGTGTCTGCAAATCTTGCCCTTGCATTGGCGGAAGGGGGTGCTTCTGTTGGATTGATGGATGCAGATATCTATGGTCCTAGTGTACCCATCATGTTTGGTGTTCGTGGAGAACGCCCAATGATGAAAGATGTGAATGGAAAGGGGATGATCATTCCTTTAGAGAAATATGGCATTAAACTGATGAGTATTGGATTATTGGTCGATGAAAAAAATGCTGTTGTATGGCGTGGTCCAATGGCTAGTAGTGCTATCCGTCAGTTTGTAACGGATGTTGATTGGGGTGAGCTTGATTACTTGGTGATAGATATGCCTCCGGGAACAGGTGATATCCATCTTACATTAATGCAAACAGTGCCTGTAACAGGTGTCATCATTGTAACCACACCTCAGAATGTTGCATTAGCAGATGCTAAAAAGGGAATTGCCATGTTTGGACAAGCACAGATCAATGTGCCGATCATCGGACTTGTGGAGAATATGGCTTATTTTACTCCTGCAGAATTGCCTCAAAACAAATACTATCTGTTTGGTAAGGATGGAGGTAAAAACCTTGCTGAAGAATATGATTTGCCTTTCCTTGGACAGATTCCTTTGGTGCAAGAAATCAGAGAGGGTGGCGATGCTGGAATACCTGCCATGGCCGGTAATGAAGAAATCAGTAAACATGCACTTCGTCAGTTTGCGGGTAATGCGGTAAGAAATATCGCCATTAGAAACGCAAGTGTTCCCAAAACACAAACTGTACAGGTCACCCCATAACGACAACATTCTTATATTGGTATGAATGGTACATGCTGAAAGTGATGATTGAATAGCTTTGTAAGACATCTAAATCAGACCCTCAACATGTACCATCTTCCCGGTTTTCAGGAAAAAAATAAAGAAGAGATCATTGCTTTTATTAAAGCACATCCTTTTGCCACTTTAATTGGTGTTTCAGCAGATCATTCACCGGTTGCTACTCAGATCCCGGTCTTGTTAAAAGAAAAAGAAGGCGCTGTGTATCTGCAAGGGCATTTCATGAAGCAGACAGATCATCACAAAGCCTTTTTACAAAATGAGCAGGTGCTTGTTTTATTCAATGGCCCTCATGCCTATATCAGCGCCAGCTGGTATGAAAATAAAAAGCAGGCATCTACATGGAATTACATGACAGTGCATGCAAGAGGTACCATTCGTTTACTCCATGATGATGCTTTACCTGAAATGCTTGAAGAGTTGACAGCCTATTTTGAACAAGATCCATCATCACCTTCACAATACAAGGAACTTCCTGAAGACTATATCAATCGCTTATCGAAGGCTATCGTTGCATTTGAGATTAAATTATTGCAAACAGATGCTGTTTTTAAGTTAAGTCAGAACAGGGATGAGAAAAGTTTTGATAATATTGTATCTCAGCTCAGTTCAGGTAATTGGGAAGAAAAGGCTGTTGCAGAAGAAATGAGTAAACGTAAACGACAATTCTTTACAAATGAGTAAAGTTCGGATCTTGATATGGAGTATTTTTTTTCTTTCCTGTTCTACTATTAAAAACAATCAAACAATACCAACATCTTTCGATAAACAAGGACATCGAGGTTGCAGGGGGCTCATGCCTGAGAATACCATTCCAGCAATGCTCAAAGCCATTGATCTCGGTGTTACCACCCTGGAAACAGATGTCGTAATCACTGCAGATAACAAAGTAGTGTTAAGTCATGAGCCATTTTTTAGTCATGATATTACTACAAAACCCGATGGTAGTTCTGTTAGCCAAGAAGAAGAAAAGAAACTGAATATTTATCAGATGGATTATGCTACTGTTCGTAGCTATGATGTTGGACTCAAACCTTTTTCACGCTTTCCTCGGCAACAGAAAATAGCAGCATACAAACCACTCTTGTCAGAGGTGATCGATGCTGTTGAAGCTTATTGTACACAAAACAAGAAGCCATTACCTGCTTTTAATATTGAAACAAAGTCGCAGGCAGTAACAGATGGTATTTATCACCCGGCACCTTCGGTATTTGTTGATCTGATCATGGATGTGATCCATCAAAAGCAAATAGGTGAAAGGGTCACTATTCAGTCTTTTGATATTCGAACACTTCAATACCTGCATCAGAAATATCCAACTATCAAAACGGCGCTTTTAATTGAAGGGGATCATCCTCAAAGTTTTGCATTGCAGTTAAAAGAGCTGGGTTTTGTACCCACCATATATAGCCCTTATTTTTCCTTGGTAACACCACTCTTGGTTAAACAATGTAGAGACATGGGTATCAAATTGATTCCCTGGACGGTCAATGATCGGGCAAAGATTCAGCAGTTACGAGCATTGGGGGTTGATGGTATCATCACAGACTACCCGGATCTTTTTTAGAAACATTTATCTTCTTCGATCTCATTGATCAAGCAATAAGATGTAAAAACTTATTTTTCCATCAATCTTTTTTTATACTGATCACGTATATCATTCGTCAACCAATCAATGATAAAATAAAATCAGTATGAAAAAGTTTCTTCTTATTTTCTGTGCAGTATTGAGTGCACAAATGACAATTGCTCAGGAAAAAACCGTAGAAGTGGGAGGTGCTCCGATGTATCCTTCAAAAAACATTGTTGAAAATGCGGTGAATTCTAAAGAACATACCACACTTGTTGCTGCTGTAAAAGCTGCAGGGTTAGTAGAAACCTTACAAAGCGCAGGTCCATTTACCGTATTTGCACCTACCAATGCAGCGTTTGAAAAATTACCCGCAGGAACAGTAGAAACCTTGGTTAAACCCGAGAACAAAGCTACGCTGACCAAGATCCTTACTTACCATGTCATTGCAGGAAAGTATGATGCAGCAGCCATTGCAGCGTTGATCAAGGAAGGAAAAGGTACTGCAGTTTTAAAAACAGTTTCAGGCGGTACGTTGAAAGCTTCCATGAAGGGAAAAAAACTCGTGCTAACCGATGAAAAAGGAGCTAGTTCTGTAGTAACCATCAGTAATGTTTATCAAAGTAATGGGGTGATCCATGTTATCGATAGCGTGGTGTTGCCAGGATAAATTCGAAAATGTGAGCAAAAAAGCCGGCCCAAGGCCGGCTTTTTTAGTTCTTGTAAATCGATGTTTTTTACTGCAACTTTGCCACAGACAAGTTTACATGAAGAAGATCATCATCACATTAGACGGTTACTCATCCTGTGGCAAGAGTACCTTGGCAAGACAACTGGCCCAGGAACTCAATTATGTATTCATAGACAGTGGAGCTATGTATCGTGCGATTACATTGTACTTTCTTAGGCAGCATATTGATTATGCGGATACCCAAAAAGTAAGTAAAGCATTATCTGAAATCTCATTATCATTTGAGTACAATCCTGTAACCGGACAAAGTGATATGTATTTAAATGATGAGAATGTAGAATCATTGATCAGGGAAATGGTGGTAAGTGAGCATGTAAGCGAAGTAGCGGCCTTAAAAGAAGTTCGTGAATTTGGTGTGGCGCAACAACAGCTGATGGGAAAGAAGAAAGGGATTGTCATGGATGGTCGAGATATTGGGACTACCGTTTTCCCGGATGCTGAACTTAAAATATTTGTAACTGCTGATCCGGCTGTAAGAGTAGAAAGAAGATTCAAGGAATTGTTTGAGAAAAATCCTTCCATCACCATTGAGGAAGTAAAGCGTAATCTGGAAATGAGAGATTACATTGATAGTAACAGAGAGTTTAGTCCGCTTAGACAAGCGTCTGATGCTGTCATATTGGATAACAGTGACCTTACCCGAGAAGAACAATTAAAAGTGGCATTGAATTGGGCAAAAGAGCGTATCGGGGCGTAATGTATATGATTTGATTGTAGTATATTGCAAAAAAAGGGTCCCTCCGTGGAAACGGAACGACCTCTACGATTGCTTGCCATACGAAAATTCTTTTGGGATTATCCCAATATCTTGAACGCAACTGCGTTAATTACGATTGTTTGTTACTCTTCGATTGTCTTGCTGTATGAAGAATATCTTCCATCCGAAGATACAATGCTGTTATAGAGATAGGAAGACAAGTTTATTGGCTCTTTTTTATCTTTAAAAAGACATGGACTGTCTGAAGTGCTTGATTTTATTGGTTTTCTGGTTAAAAATGATATGATGCCCAACCGCTCGCAAGACCCATTATTTCAGTTGATCAAATCGCTTCAAAAAGCGGAAAAAAGACATTTTAAGCTATATATCAAAAGGAATTCTGCTAAAGATGATCTCAAGGTCATACAACTATTTGACGCGTTAGAGAAGATGCCTGATTTTGATGAGAAGAACCTGCTAAAAAAGATTCCCGGTATCGAAAAACCACAGCTCGCCAATCTGAAAAATCATCTTTATCGGCAACTACTTTCCAGTTTAAGGCTATTAAAAAGTAATGATAGTGTTGACATGCAATTGCATGAGCAGATCGATTATGCACGTATTCTTTACAATAAAGGTTTATACCATCAGAGTCTTAAAATATTAGACCGTGCAAAAGAGTTGGCACATCAATATCATCAGGATAGTTTTTTGATACAGATCATTTCGCTGGAAAAAAAGATAGAGACTTTGCATATCACCAGAAGTATGCAAGACAGGGCAGAGCAGTTAACTGCAGAAGCCAATATTGTCAATGAGAAAAGAAGGATCATCACACAATTGTCCAATCTGGCATTACAGTTGTATAGCTGGTATGTGAAAAATGGGCATGCAAGAAACGAAGCTGATGAAAAAGGGATCAAAGATTTCTTTAAAAGCCAGCTGCCTAAGGATGCAGATATGCTGATGGGGTTTTATGAAAGACTGTATCTCTATCAAAGTTATTGTTGGTATGCTTTTATCAGACAGGATTTTCTCATGTACTATCGTTATAGTCGCAAATGGTTGGATCTTTTTGAGAAGGAGTCTTTTATGGTTGAAGTGGAGACCGGACATTACATTAAAGGATTGCATAATTTACTCAATGCTCATTTTGATCTCAGGAATTTTAAAGAATTCAAGCAGATACTCAAGAAGTTTGAACAATTTTCAGAAGGGGATATCGCGAATAAGCATGATATCTTCAGGGTACATAGCTTTGTTTATATCCACAGCGCTAAATTGAACCAACACTTGATGCAGGGCACATTTCAGCAAGGTTTAGCATTGGTTCCTGATTTAGAGAAACAGTTATCAGATAACGCATTGTATATAGATCAACATCGAATACTAGTATTCAATTATAAAATAGCTTCTCTTTATTTTGGTAGTGGTGATTACAATACATGCATTGATTATTTAAGAAGAATCATCAATGATCATGTAGACCTCAGAAATGACCTGCAGTGCTATGCTCGATTGTTACACTTGATCGCTCATTATGAATTAGGTAATGCAGAATTGATCGAAACTTCTTTGATCAAATCTGTTTACCGTTTCATGGCGAAAATGGATAATCTCACGATTGTTGAAGAAGAAATGTTCCGTTTTCTTAGACACTCTTTTCATATTCCTGCCAAGCAAGTGAAAACAGAACTTCGTTTATTCTTGGATAAGATCAAAAAATATGAAAAGAGTCGTTTTGAAACGAGGTCTTTTGCCTATCTGGATGTGATTTCATGGGTGGAGAGTAAGGTATATGGAAAAACCATGAGTGCAGTTATCCATGATAAATACCTGCTTAGCAAACACAAATAATTTTATTGCTCGAAATACGCCAAGCTGCCACCAACCCATTCTTTGTCTTTGTTGTAACGAACACCGATCATTTTACCCTTACTTAAACGGGCGAGATTATTCGTAGCAATAGGTCTGCTTTCACCTTCTTTCCAAAAGTAAAAAATTCGTATCTCCACCTTAGCAGGAATATCCGGTGTTTGAATCACATCTGCATATTGTACTTTTTTCTGTAGTATCCAGTTTTCAGGATCTGTAATGTTATCAATATCGGCTTGTGTTATATCGATAACGACACCTTGTCCGGCAAATGAGAACAAAGGTTTCAGCACATATTGATCAAGGTCTTTCGGAGTTTCTTTTAGTTCACTCAGAAAAACTGTTTTAGGTACATAAGGATGATCAATAAAAGGCAGTGTATACTTGCTAATGCGATAAAACCAATTGGGATGAGGCACCCATTCTACATCCAAATCCTCTAGCATTATTTTTCCCTTCTCACGTATCTCTTCTGACTGTTGTTGTAGGTCGTCAAAAATGATACGATTATAGATTCTGTGCACTTTGATTTTTTTACCCGAAGCATCTAAATAAAAAAGTTGATTTCCTTCTTTCAGTAACTCGGTAAGGCAAACAATGGGGATACCGGTGTATTCACTGGTACAATAAAAATCGATTTTTGTTTTTTGTTGATGCGGTAATAATTCCAACAATATCACATTTTCAGGTTGGTATCTGCCAAGAATGATCTCCTTCAAAAGAGATAAATAGCTGTTGCGATCAAATCCATTCAAATAGGTGCTATAACCTTTAGGAACATCAAAATGTTTTCTTGTTACATCGTCTTGCCAAACTTGATACCCAAAAAGTGTAGGGAATCCCTGCATCTCAATAAGTTGAGGTTCATATTCTCCTGATTCATTGATACACACACCAAAATCAAAGGCAATGAAATGTGTGTGTTCATTTTCTTCAGGTACTCTCACATTTGTAGGAATAGCATGTGAGGTAAGTGTTTTAAAATTGAATTGTGTGATCACATCTACAATATGTTCACAAGCGGAGAGTATTTTTTCTTTAAAATCTCGATCAATGAATACAGGTGTTTCTGCCACTCTAAATTCAATCGCTCCGGGAAATTTATGATTCAGTTCATCTAAATAAGCTTGGTATTTAGATTGGGTAAACTGCTGATTGAATGCCTGTCTGATTGAATTGACCATAACATTGGTATTAGGTCTTTGAAAGTAAAAAAACCTTTTGATACCTGAAAATGTATCAAGCCTGTAACCCTTAATTTAACCTTGTTGTGAAAAACTAGCTTCTTGCACAGACGCATTGAGAAAGTTAGGTAGAATGGTCTGGTAAGTGAATAATATCTTCTCCGGGTCTTGTAATTGTTCCACCATGCTTTGCCATTTAGCTTCCCCATGGTTCTCAATGACCGTTTTCTTTTTATCCTCCCTCATCAAGTACATATGCATACCTACGGCGTCAGCTTCAGGATGAAACTGTGTACCAATAAAGTGATCATTGAATCGGATGGCCATCACAGCGCGTTCATAGGGTACATGCGGCCTGTTTTTTTCGATGGCCAATATAGATGCGCCCATGGCAGTGAGTTTATGGATATCCGGTTCTATCACTTGATAATCGCGGCTATCCACGCAATAGAAAGGGTCTCTTAATCCATCAAAAACAGGTTCTGCAGTGCCTTGGTCTAACATATGAACCGGAAATACACCAAAGGCTGTAGATTTTCTTTTACAAACATTCCCTATGCCGTAATGCCTGCAAATCAATTGAAAGCTATGGCAGATGAAAAAAACATTTTTCTTGTAAGCATCACCGGCATTTTTATTGAAAGTTTCAATGCTTTCCAACCAACCAAAATATGCTGCTTCCCATGCAGATCCTTCCGTTTCCAATGGTGAACCCGGACCGCCGCTTGAAATGTAAATATCGAAAGAAGTGTCGGGTACGGAGAGGTGTTGTCTTACATCAAACTCTTCATACCAAAGATCAAATCCTTTGTCCGTAGCCCAGTGATGTATGATCTCCTTGATACAACGCATACCTTGATTGGCCTGACCTTCATACAGATCCAGTACCGCAATTCTTATTTGTTTTTGTTCAGGCCACATAAGGAAAGAAGTTTGATTCGTTGATCTTTGATTTTCTGAAGAAAAAAATCAAAGATCAACGAATCAAGAAATCATAGATCAAAGATAGCTCAGGTTTGTTTTGGGTGTTAATGTCAAAAGTGTTTGGTACATCAGTTTGATCGTCTCTTCGATGTCATTTTTATGTAACATCTCCACAGTTGTGTGCATATATCTTAATGGGATAGAGATCAAAACAGATGGACATCCATCATTGGCATAAGCAAAACTATCGGTATCAGTTCCGGTACTTCTGCTGAGTGTTCTTAACTGAACAGGTATCTTATTCTTCTCAGCTACATCTTCTACGATCTTCAAAAGTTTGTTGTGAATAGCAGGTGCATATGCCAGAGAAGGACCTTTTCCACATTGAATATCACCTTCTATGATCTTACTGATCATTGGAGTGCTAGTATCATGTGTAACATCAGTAACGATAGCAATATCTGGTTTGATTCTTCTTGCGATCATTTCAGCACCTCTTAAGCCAATTTCCTCTTGTACAGCGTTTACCACATACAAACCAAAGGGTAGTTTCTTTTTGTTTTCATGAAGAAGTCGTGCAACTTCTGCGATCATAAAACCACCAATACGATTGTCAAAAGCTCGACCGATGTAAAAATCATTGGCTAGTTCATCAAATCCTTCCTGGTAAGTGACAACAGCACCGATGTGTATGCCTAACGCTTCGACCTCTTTTTTACTACGAGCACCGCAATCGAGACAAAGATTGTCTACTTTAGGTTGAGGTTCTTTTGCATCCGGATTGCTTAAGCGTGTGTGAATGGCCGGCCATCCAAATACTGCTTTTACAGGTCCTTTCTTTCCATGAATGAATACACGCATGGCAGGAGCGATCTGATGATCAACACCTCCATTTCTTTTCAGATAGATCAATCCCTGATCATTGATATAGTTTACAAACCAACTGATTTCATCCGCATGAGCTTCAATGACCACTTTAAAAGGAGCTGTAGGATTGATCACTCCAACTGCTGTTCCATAAGGGTCGGTAAAAAAACTATCGGTATATGGTTTTACATAGTCCAACCATACTTTTTGCCCACTGCTTTCAAAACCAACAGGAGATGGTGTGTTGATGTATTTTTTCAGAAAATCAAGTGATTTATCTGTCAGAATAGATTTTGACTTTGTCTTTACGACTGTTTTTGCTTTTGCCATAACATGTTCAATTAAAGTAATAAGTTCTGATCAGGAGTGGTGTATAAAACTTCCGGTAATACCACAAAGCGCTTTCACCAACATTAATCCGTCAATAATTGCAAGATAATAGAGAATGCTTTTACGACGGTGCATGTGGTAGGTCACAATTATCAACAAAATAAAGGGGATAGTGTTGATGACCATACGAATCAAGGGAAAATCGTGTAAAAAACCATAGACTAGAAAAGTACCTAATCCGATGATGGTCAGAGGTATTATAATGTAGAAAAGGGTTTTACGAAGACCAAATCTCACAACAAAAGTCTTGAGTTCTTCATTGTGATCGGTTGCATAATCTTTAATATCAAAAAGAATACATAGCATGGAGATGAACATGCCGTTTTTGAGGAATAGTAAGAAGTGAAAGAGTGTAGGCTCATAACTGCGATTGTTTTCGAGTGCAGAAAGAATGGCAGGATAAATATTGACTGCTCCTGCCCATATAAAACCGATCACAAAAGGTTTGATCCATCCTTTGGAGCGGAGGCTCGACCATTGAAGTCCCGGAATTATATTACTGTAATACCATAAAGCCAATAACGGGAAGATCAAGATCAACACCATTTGCCAGCCTTTGATATGCTGTAAAGCAGTCCAATAGGAGAAAATTAGATATCCCCCACAAATCATAGCTATTGATATCAATACAAGTTGTGATCTTTTAATCCAACCCTGATGTTCTTTATACCAAATGGTGCGAGGGTTGATACTGGGGTTGTTTTTTTCATGTAAGTATGCAATAGTATAATAGACGATCGTTCCGGAAAAAAGTAAAAGATACCAGGAAACATGATTGAATGGAAAATCTTGTTGAAGGGTCGCTTCCAATGACAATGCGACGGCACAGATACCATAAAAGTAGTTGCCAAAGAAAACAGTATGGAATAATCTATCAAATGCTTTCACCATAGCTTACAAAAGCTGGGAAGTCAGGAAACGATCCTTATCTCCTAATGATGATGTTGGGAGATACAACCGTATCACTTTTATTTTTTGCGATATCACTTGCCCAGAATCGGAAGAAACAAGTATCTGTTCTGCTGCAGGTAGGAATAACGGTATAATTGCTGCCGGGTATATTACCGGTGCTGTAGCCAATCTCAAAAGTGCCTTTTAGATTACTGGTGGGTGTAAATGAAGGAATCTTTACACGATCACTAAAATTCGTACAGCCATTGACTCTTGTTACTTTTTGTACCCAGATGCTATCTTGAATGTCTCCTTCTCTGTCAGTAAATTCAATAGAAAAGATGATCGCCGAATTAGGACCAAAACTAGTTCCATTCACACTTTTGAAGGTTAACTGAGGTTTGGTGGTATAGGTATCTTTCTTGCAGGCAACTAATGCCAGCGTAATTGCACTTATTATCAATAATTTTGCCTTCATTCGTACTGCTTTCATATCAAATTTAGTTAAAACATCACAATAGATGACCGGATTACCCTTTGATGTTAACAATATTTTCTCTCTTTCTGTTGACCATTTCGATGAAGTGTGCATGGATGTATTCCGGTTTCAGTATCAGCACAATCCTGTTTATCATCAATGGTGTGAGCTAATTGGTAAAAATCCACTCCATGTTAAGACACGAGAACAAATTCCCTCGTTGCCTGTGTCTTTCTTTAAACAGCAAAAGGTATTATCCGGTGTTGAAGCGGCACATTTTTTTGAAAGTAGCGGTACTACGCAAACCCAAAATAGCCGCCACTGGGTAAAGGATATGGATCTTTATAGACGCAGTTTTATCCAAGCTTTTGAAATGTTTTATGGCAAGATCAACGAATGGTGCATTCTTGCCCTTTTACCTGCTTATCTCGAAAGACAACATTCTTCATTGGTGATGATGGCAGATGAGTTGATCAAAATGACAGGGCATCCCAATAGCGGATTCTACCTGTACAATCATGATGAGTTGGATCAAACATTAAAAGTATTAGAACTATCCGGACAAAAGACCCTCTTATTAGGAGTTACATTTGGGTTATTGGATTTTGCAACCGCTTATCCTCAGCAGTTGAAACATACCATTGTAATGGAAACAGGAGGGATGAAGGGCAGAAGGAAAGAGATCACAAGGGAAGAAGTACATTCATTTCTTTCAAAACAGTTAGGTGTTCCTACCATTCATTCTGAATATGGTATGACAGAGTTGTTAAGTCAAGCTTATTCAAAAGGAGATGGCATCTTTGAATGCCCACCTTGGTTGAAGGTAATGGTTCGAGATGAAGAGGATCCGCTAGGAGAGGTGCAAATAGGGAAAGGGGTAATACAGCTCATTGATCTAGCCAATGTATACAGTTGTTCCTTTATTTCAACGGAGGATGTGGGTAGGGTTTATGAAGATGGAAAATTTGAGGTATGGGGGAGGTTGGATCATAGTGATATTAGAGGCTGTAGCCTAATGGTACTTTAAGAAGATGTAAATGTGACGTTTTAAAATTTACTTTGGCAGAAAGGGCGCTTTGCTATTATATTTGCAGCCCTGAAACATCAGCCCATCAGCTGAAAACACCTGCCCAGGTGGCGAAATTGGTAGACGCACTGTGTTCAGGTCGCAGCGCCTTCACGGGTGTGCTGGTTCGAATCCAGTCCTGGGCACTTAATTAAAGAGACAACATTTGTTGTCTCTTTTTTATTGACTGAATCCCTGTATGTACTCATAAACACACTATTTTACTGTTCAAGATTCAGGCGAGCCGAAAAAAAAGTATATTGAGATAGTAATTTGATGAAAGTGATTGAAGGCCGCCCCATCTTGCTTAAATCCTGGATATTTTGTTTGCTGACTTTGATCTGTTCTGTACAGCTATTAGCAGCAGGTGACTCTTTACGTGTTCAATTAAAATGGTGGCATCAATTTCAGTTTGCGGGATATTATGCAGCTGAAATAAAAGGCTTTTATAAAGAACAAGGATTAAAAGTAAAATTAATTCCAGGTGACCCTTCTCATGCACCCTTGCCACAGGTATTGAAAGATGAGGCCGATTTTGGCATTACCGGTTCTGATCTGGTAGTTGAGTATGCAAATGGCCAACCTCTTGTGGCATTAGGTGCTATTTTCCAACACTCGCCTTATACAATCTTATCGCTCAAAGAAAAAAACATCCACGTTCCTTCAGATTTAATTGGTAAGCGTTTGATGGCATCTCCTGATCAAGGTTGGACAGAGTTAAAAGCAGTATTTCTTCGTGAAGGTATAGCACCGGATTCTTTGAGATTATTATCACATAGCTGGAAGAATACGGATCTGATAGAGGATAAAGCGGATGCTATTTCAGCTTATATATCGGTAGAAGTAAACCAACTCAGAAAATTGGGAGTAGAGCCTTCATTTATTCTTCCCATTAATTATGGGATTGATTTTTATGGTGATGTATTGTTTACCAAAAAGAATCTTGCAGAGGCAGAACCATTGCTCATTCGAAAATTTACTGAAGCAAGTTTCAAAGGATGGGCTTACGCGATGAGTCATACAAGTGAGATAGCGGATTATATTCTAACCTTACCCGGCGTAAAAGAGAGAGGTGTCACCAAAGATGATCTATTAGTAGAGGCAGAAGCGATGCGTAACTTGATATTGCCTGATCTGGTTGAGATTGGTCATATGAATGAGGGCAGATGGCGTCATATTGTAGAGATCCATCGTCAATTAGGTTTGATAAAAAATACACCGGATCTCACCGACTTTTTGTATGATGGTACACAGAAAGTAACGTCTAAATTTTTTCGAAATGCGGTTTACATTTCCATCATTGTTCTTTCATTGTTATTGATCTCTGTTTTGTATGGGTTCTCTCTCAGACGAGCCGTAAAAAAGAGAACCGAACAACTGGAAGCCGAAATTATTGAAAGGGCTCATGCTCAGCAATTGTTAAGCATCAGTGAGCAAAGATTGGAAATGGCCACAGTAGCTGCAGGTTTAGGAATATGGGATTGGGATATTAAAAACAATGAAGTGTATTTCAATGATCAGTGGAAACTGATGTTGGGTTATCAGCCACATGAGTTGCCTAATAGTTTCTCCACTTTTGAACAATTGTTACACCCCAATGAGAAGTCTGGTCTGTTACAGCTACTCAACGATCATTTGGAAGGGAAAAGCGAGGTTTATCAGGCAATGATTCGTATGCGAACAAAAGATCGCAGATGGAAATGGATATTGACAATGAGTAAAGCCAGTATGCGTGAAGAAACCGGTAAGGCTATACGTTTGTCGGGTATTCATTTAGATGTGGACAATATCAAACAGAAGGAAATAGAATTAAGACAATTATCGCAGGAATTGATGCACAGTAATCGCGAGCTACAACAGTTTGCTTATATCACATCACATAATTTACGAGCACCTGTAGCCAATCTGATCAGTTTATTGAGTTTATTTGATAAGCAACACTTATCAGAAAGAAATATGGTTTTTCTGGAAAAAATGGAAATGAGTGTTGAAAGATTGCATGCGACCTTGAATGATCTCAATGAAATATTATCATCAAGGGCAAACATGGCAGAAAAAGATGAAGTGCTGTATTTCGAGGAAGAACTAAATAAAGTATTGGAATTAATTTCAGAAGAGATAAGACTAAAAGAAGCCACCATTCATACTGATTTTTCCAAAGCGCCATCTATGCTCTTTTCAAGAAAAGTATTGCACAGTATTTTGCTGAATTTATTAACCAATGCGATCAAATACCGTAAACCTGATGTGCCACCTGAAATCATTGTAAGTACGGAGGAAGATGGGGAATATGTTATACTCTATGTGAAAGATAATGGTACCGGTATTGACATGGAAAAATATGGTAATAAAATATTTGGTTTATATCAGCGTTTTCATGACAACAAAGACGGAAAGGGACTGGGATTATATATTATCAAAAACCAGATTGAGGCTTTGGAAGGTAAGATCGCCGTTGAAAGTATTGTGAATAAAGGAAGCATGTTTCATGTATTCCTGAAGAAAAAAAAGCTATCTCATGAGTGAACGGGGTTGCCATATATTGTTGGTTGATGATGATGATGTTACCAATTTTCTAAGCAGGGAAATGCTTCGCATCTATATGCCTTCTCCACAAATTGATGCTGTTTTAAACGGACATGAAGCCATCGAATACTTACAGTCACGCGCTGATAGCCCCGATCAACTGCCTGATATCATTTTGTTAGATATCAATATGCCTGTTATGGACGGATGGGAATTTTTGGCAGAATTTGACAAATTAAAAAGACCAGGATTTGAGAAGATCCATATCATTATGTTTACCTCATCTGTATATTATGAGGATATCGATAAGGCCAGGACTTACGCTACTGTGAAGGATATCTTCTCAAAACCATTGGATGAAAGAAAAATCAAGGATATTATTGCGCTTTGTAACTCATCTCAGTAGAGATCAAAATCATGGTTTTATTGAATATTATTATTTATGTCTTCATAAATAACTGATAACCATTGTTATAAAATCCTTTTTTGAATGCCTCGCTAAATTTTTTTAAATAAAATTCAGTGTTTTAAACGGAGTAAATCAGTGAAATAAACACAATACTTCGCCTCAGACGGATGTAAATTGCATACAGTAAATGATTCGAAAGAATTATTTCGCCGATATCCAAAAAACCAAAAAAATGTAATAATCTCTTATTACATTTTTCTTTCGATCCAATCTCCTTTAGCATATAAATCCTATACCGAATTGTAAAGACCAGAGAGTGGGGCAACCAGTTGCCCCACTCTCTTTTTTTAGCGGTATATTCTAAATTTCTTTTCTTCTTAAAAAAGAAGTATTTTTCTATTGGCATGAATTTTTAAATAATTCTTTTAGTACTTGGATCATTGCTTTTGATAAGATGTAATCGGATGTTTGTCAAAATATTTTTGGTAATCAAAACAATATTCCTAAACAATAATCCGTGTATAGAGAGAATAGATATGTATTTTTGAATTGCCCCATTAATCATTACTTACTGAAAAGGAGATATCAATGAGAATTTTGATTGCAGATGATCATAGTCTAATCAGAGAAGGATTGCGAAAGATATTGTTGGAGGCTATGCCTTTAGCCGAAGTACAAGATGTGGCTGACTCTGCAGATCTTTTCAAAAAAGCGATCAGTGAGAAGTGGGATATCATTATTTCTGATATTAGTATGCCAGGCTATTCCGGTATTGAGATACTCAAGCAAATCAAAGAACATGCTCCTAATACTCCGGTCCTTATGCTAAGCATGCATACTCCTGAACAATATGCAGTAAGGGCCATCAAGGCCGGTGCATCCGGTTATCTTACCAAAGAAAGTGCTCCTTATGAATTGGTAAAGGCGGTGCAGCAAATTTTAAGTGGACGAAAGTACATTACAAGTGAAGTGGCTGAGGTACTAGCAGGATCCCTAGAACAAAAAGATCAGCGCGCCCCACATGAACAACTATCTGATAGAGAGTTCGAGGTATTTAAAATGATTGTAATGGGAAAAAGTATTTCAGAAATCGGAGAAATACTTTCTTTAAATGTCAATACTATCAGTACTTACAGAGCAAGGATCATGGATAAAATGAAGCTGCATAATAATGCTGAATTGGTGAAGTATGCCATACAAAACAATATCGTGTAACCGTGATTTTTTCTTGCGTGTAGTGTTATTACTACAGCTATTTCACGAATCATAGTATAGGGCAATCGGATTGTTTCATTGTCCTTTGTATGGTCGAGCTTCCCCCACCAGTAGCCGATAATCCTTTTTAAATTCCTCTATCCTGATTAAAGTCCAAAATTTGTCAACTATTTCGGTTGACTAAAACTTATTGTCCTGGAAAAACCTTACAGCCAATGGCTGTATGGGCTTTGCAGGTATTTTCCTGCAAAGCCCTTTTAAAAACTTTGGAATGATGTCCATATCAGTTATGATAGATAAGATGCTGAAAATATTACTGGTGGATGATTCAGAATTTATTCTGCAGCGTGTCCAACATTTATTATCTGGCATGGGGCAGGTTCAGGAGGTACGAACAGCCACTAGTGCTGAAGAAGCCGACCAGTGGATAGAAGCTTATAATCCTTCATTGATTTTTCTTGATATCAATTTGCCTGGCAAAAATGGTTTGCAGATGCTGAAAGATATCCGCAGTAATAAATCTATTGACCCCATAGTGGTGATCCTAACGAACAATACTTTATCAGGTTATAGAACTGAATGTATGCAAGCCGGTGCTGATTATTTTCTGGATAAGGCTAAGGATTTTGCTTCTATTCCGGATATTATCATTGAAACTGCTGGAAAATTTTCTTTCGGTCATAGATCCAACAACTAATTGCTTTCTTAAATACCCAAAGCGCTTTTTAGTTTTAAATAACCGGTTTTACTGACCGGTAGCCTGATGCCAATGTTAAGAATGGCTAGGTGTCCATCTTTCTCATAAGGTTCAATTCTACTAATGAGATGAACATTCACTAAGTAAGAACGATGAATTCTCACAAAACTTCCTGCATCCATTTTATCTTCAAAGAATTGCATGGTTTTATTTTTTAGAAATACACCTTCTGCAGTATGAATTTTTACATAATCATCAGCCGCCTCAAAATATTGTACTTGATGCGTTGGAATGATTTTAATCTTTCCATTATCCTTTAACACGATTCTGTTCTGTTGTTGGGGTGAAATAGCGGCAGCATCAATCAGCTCATTGGTTCGTCCTTGTTGTGTTGCAATTTCAGTCTGTCTCCATTTTTCAATTGCTTTTTGAAATCTTTCTTTGCTAAATGGCTTTAATAAATAATCTACTGCATGAGTTTCAAAAGCTTTGATCGCAAATTCTTCAAATGCAGTGGCGAATATGATCGCTGGAGGATTTTCAATTAGTTCCAGCATTTCAAAGCCATTGATTTTGGGCATTTGAATATCCAGTATCACTAGATCAGGTTGATGTTGTTGTATGGCTTTCACACCTTCAAATCCATCCCCACATTCCTGAATCAGTTCTAGATCAGGATACAATTGCAAATATTCTTTTACAATACCTCTGGCAAGAGGCTCGTCATCAATGATGATTACTTTCATGGTTAAACTGTGGTATAGCGATATGTGTTGAAAATAACTGTTCTTGTTTTTCTGTTCGAATTAAATCCTGTCGAGCAAACAGCAAATACAATCTCCGTGAAATAGATGCCAGTCCAAAACCGGTTCCGTGTGTATGACCTGTTGTCAATGGATCGAAAGGATTTTGGATGGTTATTTCTAATAACTGATCATTAGTTGCGGCGGCACTGATACTGATCAATACTTCCTCAGTAGTATCATACAACCCAAATTTGATCGCATTCTCTACTACAGGTTGTAATAATAAGGTAGGTATCATCATATCTGCTGCCTTATCATCAATCTTCATAACAGTTTGTAATCGATGACCAAAACGTACTTTCTCTATTTCAAGGTATAATTCAAGATGATGCAATTCTTCCCTCAAACTCACTAATTGATGTTCCTCTTTCTTCAAAGTGCCTCGCAAAAAATCAGATAACTGTTGAATCATATGCCTTGCTTTCTCCGGTTGAGTTCCTGCAAGCGCGCTGATGGAATTCAAACTATTGAATAGAAAATGTGGTTGTAATTGTTGTCTGAGTTTTAGCAACTCTGCATCTTTGGCAATTTTTTCTGCTTCCTCTTTCCTTTGCTCATTTTCTTGTTGTTCTTTCAATGTATACCATAACAAACTGATCATTGACATACAGCCAATCATTAAAAATCCGGTGATATACCTGATATAAAATGATTGTTTCAATAAAGTTAGATAACCCTCATCTTCCTTGAAAAAAAAGCGAAGTATCAATCTTCCTAAGAATAGATAGATACTGCTCAATACCAAACTCACGATGAGTATATACCAATATCTTTCTTTTCTAGGTAAATAGTATTGCATATTGTTTACTACAAGCAAACAAAATGATGCCAGTAAAATATTGGAGATCGCAGCATCTGTGAATGCTGATAAAGGAGCAATTTGATATTCACCCAACACCCATACATGTATCACTGTCCATACCATCCACCAAGAGGTAAAAGCAAGATAAAAACTTCGTCCTTTTGTAATGGATGTTACCATGTATTATCGTGATTGAAGAAATTGATCAGTACAGTCTGATAACAAATATGCAGCTTTTAACCTGATTTTTTTTTGGTATCCTTCCGGGTCTGTAGTCGTATAAGGCTGCGATAAGACTTCTGCGCCATCCATCTGTTGGTGTAATCTCAATAATTGTATAACGTCAATAAAATGCCAGTGAATACCATTGTTATCGTCTTTCAAATGACATTCTTCCTGACTGCCTATTAGCTGTGCTTTGTGAAAAGCATGTAATTCATCTTCTGCCTCCAATAATCTGAGCTGTTCCTCAAAATGAACTGCGCCTTTTTCTGTTACAGGCTGAAAGCGGTAAACAAGTTTCGCAAGGTACCATTCCATGGTTGAAGAAGATTGGGTTGGTTAAAAACTTTTGATCTCTATACCGCCAAATACCGAAGTGCCCTTGATGATCAATACCTTGTTAGGATCGAAGCGACTTCCAGGTAAGAGATTTCTTTTGTCTTCAATACCTGCAAAGACTGCTACAGATTCGGATCTGATTTCCCAATTGGGAGGCACCACCAATTTGGTTCCTCCAAAAACGATCGTTACTTCCAAAAAAACAGGTCCTTGTATATCTGCTTGTGAAAGATTGATCTGTGAACCTCCCATAAAGCAAACCACTTCACCTCCTTTAAAGCTTTTGGAAGTCACCAATTTTTTCACTTCACCAAATACAGAAGTACATTCAATATAATCATCCATTGCAACATTTACTTCTGTATCATAAGGTTTTATTTCTGTAAATGCAGTCGGTACACTTTCTTCGGTGTCTTGGACATTAATGGTTTTTCTTTTGGGTCGTAACAAGAAAATTAAACCAATGCCGATTATCAATGCAGGCCAAATGAACGGACGAATATTCATGTCTTTCACAAGCTCATCCAACATAAAGAATACACCCACAACAGTAAAGATGATCCAGGATACTCCTTTGAATTTTACTTTGATGCCGGAGATTAATCCGATCAGAATTACAATGGCTGACCAGTCGTATAACCAGCCGGGAAAGGGCACTCCCAATCGTTTTAATAAGATAGCGCCTCCTACTAGGATGAGGACGATTCCTGTAAAGAATCTGTCATTATAATTTCTGATATCGTAGCTGTTATTTTTCATATTTCAATGATTTAGCACAAAACTATAGTTGCAGCTAACCCTTCAAAAGTGGAATTAGGTAATAGCAGGCGTGAAGGCGGTAAGTGGCGGGAAAATGTCGGTAAAAAAATAATCCAATCAATTAACTGGGTTCAGATGCAATTTTTGACTGCCATCCGATCAATAATACGCCGATGATGACAAGTGCAGTACCCACTATTTGCTCAAGTATAATGGATTCACCCAGAAAAAAATGTGCTTGTAGAATGGTTGAAACGGGGCCAATACTTGTGATGATCGCCACATTATTGCTACCAATCTTTTTCATGCCCACACTCATCATAAAAGATGGTAATACAGTAGCTATGATGGCTAATGCAATACCATAACCTGCTAGAGATGTGGTCATCACAACACTGCTGATCGGTTGTGTCATGAGAAAATGAATAAAGATCCCTGCTGTAGCGGCGAGCATTGCATAAGCAGTATACCTTGTTGCTCCAACAGCATTTACCAATCTGCCTGTACCTACAAGATAAAATGAGTAAGTGACGGCGCATAAAAAGATCATAAATGATCCATAAAAAAACTGAGGTCCATAATGTGCAGACTTGATCTCACCCCAATAAGCAGTTCCAATACCTATGTATGTCAATATCAAAGCCAATAATTGAATCCGGCTTAGTTTGGTCTTGAAATAAAAAGTATTGATCAGTACAGCGAAAGTGGGGTATAAAAAAAGGATCAAACGTTCTAATCCTGCAGAAACATATTGTAATCCTATGAAATCAAACAAACTACTTAGATAATACCCAAACAAACCCATGATCAATACCCATAGCCACTGTCTTTTGGTAAGTTTTGCCACACCCTCTTTACGGTGAGCGATCCATGCTGCACCAATATAAAATGGAAGTGAAAACAACATTCGTAAACTCAACAGTGTCACTGCATCCACTTTTGTATCCTGGAAAGCCATCTTAACAAAAATGGCCTTGGTTGAAAAGAAGATGGCACCACTGATGGTGATGAGGAAACCAATGAAACTGATCTTTTGAATTTGATTATTCACAAGGGTAGTTAAAAAGATCATAGACCATGGTCCATAGTCCATAGTCCATGGTCCATGGACCATGGACTATGATCTATGGACTAAACACTCACATTAAAATCTCTCAAAGCATCATTCAGACTTGTTTTCAGATCTGTACTGGCTTTGCGTTGTCCGATAATGAGTGCGCAACTCACTTGGTATTCACCGGCATTGAATTTCTTGGTATAACTTCCGGGGATCACTACACTTCTTGCAGGAACACGGCCTTTGTACTCAATCGGTTCATCGCCACTTACATCAATGATCTTGGTGGATTGTGTAAGTACAACATTGGCTCCCAATACGGCTTCTTTTTCAACGATCACACCTTCTACCACAATACATCTGCTGCCAATAAAACAACCATCTTCAATGATCACCGGACTAGCTTGTAAAGGTTCCAGTACGCCCCCAATGCCAACACCTCCACTCAAGTGAACCCCTTTACCTATTTGCGCACAACTACCTACAGTAGCCCATGTGTCTACCATACTACCTTCATCTACATAAGCTCCAATGTTCACGTAGCTTGGCATTAGCACCACATTGCGCGCCACATAGGCACCATAACGAGCAACAGCATGTGGAACGGCTCTTACACCTAATTCTTTGTAGTTACTTTTCAGCAACATCTTATCATAAAATTCGAATGGAGGCAGTGTCCAGGTCTGCATTTGCTGAATACCGAAATACATCAGAATTGCTTGTTTGACCCACTCATTCACTACCCATTTATCCTGCTCCGGAGAGGCTACTCTTAATCTTCCTTTATCTACTTCTTCAATCACAGCTCTCACTGCATCACTGTAGGTATTATTTTGTAACAGTTCCCTGTTTGACCAGGCTTCTTCGATCAATTTTTTCAGTTCCATTGCCTAAAATTTTTGCAAACATACAGGTTCATGGGAAAGTATAAATGCTGAAAGTCATATTGGGCACAATTTGTACATTGCAATGACAATGCTACCCTTTCAAAGTGATATTGATGCTTGTTTGGAAATACTGGATAAAGGCGGACTGATCCTTTATCCAACGGATACCATTTGGGGTATTGGATGTGATGCCACTAATGAATCAGCGGTGGAGAAAATTTATCAATTAAAACAACGCCCTGATCATAAGCCCATGGTCATACTGATGGCTGATGAAAGAGAAATTCTTCAATATGTTACTCAACCCGAGCTCCAAGTATTTGACTATATCAAAGGGGTGAGTAAGCCTATAACAGTTGTTTATGAAGGCGGTATTGGTCTGGCCGATCAATTATTGGCAGAAGACAGATCTGTGGCGATTCGTATTACAACTGATTCCTTCTGCAAACATTTGATCAAACGCTTCCGCAAGCCGATTGTAAGTACTTCTGCAAATCTTTCAGGCTATCCAGCTCCAAGATCCTTTCAAGATATTGATCCTTTGATCAAAGAAGGTGTTGATTATGTGGTACGTTACAGACAATCGGATGAAAATTACTATAAACCTTCTTCAGTGGTGAAATGGGATAAAACTGGTGAATTGATCATCATTCGTCCCTAATTGTGCATAAACCTGTGTGAAACTCACAAAAATTGTTAATTAGCTGTCATTGAGTGCTTTAGCGTGTTTTCACATGATTTTGGCAAATGTTTTGTTGAACTTTTAATTGTATTTGTTGTAATAAAGTGCAAACTTAAAGTAAGCAATACACTATGGCACGCGTAATACTGGATGTTCCGACTGAGAAAATGCAGCCCTTCCTGCAAGCCATCCTCAATCTGGGGTTAGAGCGTCATGCCATTAGTTCATCAAAGTTTCAGAAAAATACGGTCATAGAGCGAAAGAGAAGAAGAGGATTCCGACATCTCATTTCAACCTATGTATTATTTGACTGGGAATTTTTTAGCAATGAACTGGAGTATGAGTAAGTACTGATACAAGCTCGTTTGTATTAGTTTTGTCATATGCAGCGTATTTTGATCATTCAAACTGCTTTTATTGGTGATGTGGTACTTGCCACAGGTTTGTTGGAAAAACTTCATCAACATTTCCCCGATGCAGAAATTGATATGGCCGTTCGAAAAGGCAATGAATCCTTGTTCGATGATCATCCATTTTTGCATCAAATATTGATATGGAATAAAAAATCTGCGAAATACAAACATCTCTTTCAATTATTGAGCATTGTTCGTAGAAGAAAATATGATGTAGTGATCAATGTGCAGCGCTATTTCGCTACAGGATTTCTTACTGCTTTTTCCGGTGCCGATAGAAAGATTGGATTTGATAAAAATCCATTTCGCTTTTTCTTTACTGATATTATCTCGCATGATTTTTCCGGTTTAGGTGATGCTACTCATGAAATACAACGTAATCATGCATTGATCCGTTCTTTTACAGATGAAAAAGCCGGTAGACCTGTGTTATACCCGACCACTAAAGCTTTTGAAAAGATTGCTGTTTACCAGCAACGGCCGTATATCTGTATTGCCCCCGCTTCGGTTTGGTTTACAAAACAATATCCCGCTGATCAATGGATAGATTTGATCCATCAATTGCCAGCCCATTATTCAATTTATTTGTTGGGTGCACCTAGCGATCAACATCTTTGTGATACAATACGTAAACAGTCGAATGATAGAGTGATCGATCTTAGTGGACAATTATCCTTTCTCGAATCTGCCGCATTGATGAAAGCAGCGGTGATGAATTATGTCAATGATTCTGCACCCATGCATTTTGCTTCAGCAATGAATGCTCCTGTAACAGCAATTTATTGTTCCACAATCCCCGGATTTGGTTATGGTCCACTTTCAGATCAAAGTAGGGTTGTAGAAAGTCAGGAAAATCTTTCTTGCAGACCTTGTGGGCTACATGGTCATGCTGCTTGTCCTGAAAAACATTTCAAATGTGCTCGTACCATCCAAACAGAACAGTTATTGAACAGCTTGAGTTCCTTATAAACAAGGAACAAGTTACCTTTGCTCCGCATGGATATTGTTTGTACCGATAAAGAGGCCCTTATTTTTCAGAAAATAGGAAAGGCGGCAGCAGCACTGAATATGCCCTGTTACCTCATTGGAGGCTTTGTGCGTGATAAAATCATTGGCAGAGCTACCAAGGATATTGATATTGTTTGTATTGGAGATGGTATCACACTGGCGCATAAAGTAGCAGAAGCTTTTCAGCCGAAACCTTATGTGTCTTTTTTTAAAAATTTTGGAACAGCACAAATCAAAATTGACGATCTCGAAATTGAGTTTGTAGGTGCACGTAAAGAAAGCTATACCCAAAATAGCCGTAAACCGGAAGTGGCTCCTGGAACGATTAAAGATGATCAAAATAGACGTGATTTTACGATCAATGCTCTGGCTATTAGTCTGAATAAGGATGATTATGGAAAACTTATTGATCCTTTCAATGGAATTCAAGCTATTCAAGAGAAAATAATAGTGACGCCACTGCAACCCTCTCAAACATTCAGTGATGATCCATTACGAATGATGAGGGCTATTCGTTTTGCTGCACAACTCAAGTACACCATAGTTCCTGAAACATTGGCAGCTATTTCATCCAATGTACATCGAATCAGCATCGTTTCTCAGGAGCGTATCACAGATGAGTTGAATAAGATCATGCTTTGTGATCAGCCATCTGTTGGGTGGGATCTTTTGTTCAAAACAGGTCTCTTGCAAAAGATATTCCCTCAAATGGTAGACCTTCATGGTGCAGAATATATAGACGGACTAGGTCATAAAGACAATTTTTATCATACACTTCAGGTACTTGATAATATGGCCATGTCTACCAATGATCTTTGGCTAAGATGGGCTGCTTTGTTACATGATATAGGTAAACCTGCAACAAAAAAATTTGAAGAAGGTCACGGTTTCACATTTCATGGGCACGAAGTGGTAGGAGCCAGAATGGTGCCCAAAATTTTTACAAAGCTCAAGTTGCCTCTAAATGAAAAGATGAAGCAAGTTCAGAAATTGGTTTTGCTTCATTTGAGACCCATAAGTCTTACCAAAGAGAATATTACAGATAGTGCGGTGAGAAGATTACTTTTTGATGCTGGAGAAGATATTGATGCTTTGATGATGTTATGTTCTGCTGATATTACGAGTAAGAATAAGTATAAAGTAAAGCGATATCTACAAAATTTTGAGCTTGTAAAACAGCGACTTCTAGAAGTAGAAGATGCAGATCGTATTCGAAATTGGCAGCCTCCGATCACTGGTGAAATGATCATGGCAACATTCGGGTTAACTCCCGGCAGACAGGTAGGTGTTATCAAAGATGCGATTAGAGAGGCTATTCTGGATGGGGTGATTCCCAATGAATACGAAGCGGCACGAAAATTTATGTTGGAAAAGGGTAAGGAACTGAACTTGGAGGCCGTTGAATAAATTGTATTTTAGCATTTCGTGCAACACAAGGGATGTTGACATTCATTATATAAAAGATTTAAGCATAAAGAATGGCTGTTCTGAAATTCAGGGTTTATTTGGAGGAAGATGATGCGGTGTATCGCGATATTGTGATCAAGCATACGCAATATTTTATTGATCTGCATTTTGCGATCTTGAAAGCTTATGAATTTGATCAAAAACATCAGGCTACTTTCTTCAGAAGCAATGATAACTGGCAAAGAGGTCGTGAGATCAGTTTTGAGCGATATGATAAATCGTATGTAGCTGAGCCTTTACTGATGAGTGAAACTATCATAGGTAGTGAAATCAGAGACACCAATCAAAAGTTTATTTATATCTACGACTTTGCCAAGAACTGGACTTTCCTTGTGGAGTTGATCAATGTGAGTAAAGAAGAAAGTAATAAATTAAGTTACCCCGCTGTTTCAAGAGTAGAAGGTATTGGTCCACAGCAATACGGAACTAAGAGTTTGTTAGGGGATAAATTTGCTGATATTGAAGAAAAATATGACCTGACTGAAACTTCGGATGGATTTGGTGAAGAAGGAGAGGAGGGAGAATCCGATGGCGATGAGTTTGAATCAGAAGAAAGCAGTGAAGAAGATTTTTAGTAACACTTCAGATATATTCCATTATTAGTGTCTTCTCATACAGCCATATTGATTGTAGGTCCAACGGCTGTAGGTAAAACAGCTGTTGCCATTGAGTTGGCAAAAGTATTTCAAACAGAGATTATATCAGCTGATTCAAGACAATGTTACCGTGAAATGAATATTGGTGTGGCACGTCCAACTGATGATGAGCTTGCATCAATACCTCATCATTTTATAGCATCTCATTCTATTCACGATGATGTGAATGCAGGTTTGTATGAAAACTATGCTTTACAAAAAGCAGGTATCATTTTTCAAGAACATTCGGTGGCGGTTGTGTGTGGAGGAACGGGACTATACATCAAGGCTTTTTGTGATGGGATAGATGATATGCCACAAATAGATCCTGCTATCAGACAACAACTGAATGACTCTTATGGAGAAAAAGGATTGCAGTGGTTGCAAAATGAAGTAGCTCTACGTGATCCACTCTTCTGGCAAACGGCTGAACAGCAAAATCCTCACAGATTATTACGAGCGTTAGAAGTATTGGAAGGAACCGGGAGATCGATTACTGATTTCAGAATCGGAAAAAAAGCGGAACGTCCTTTCAAAGTATTGAAAATAGGATTAGAGATGGAAAGATCAATGTTGAATGAAAGGATTGATCTTCGAGTTGAAAAAATGATGCAAGATGGTTTATTAAATGAAGTGAAATCTTTGTATCCCTATAAACATCTCAATGCATTGCAAACAGTAGGGTATCAGGAAATCATAGATCATTTGGATGGAAATATCTCTTTACCCAATGCCATTACGTTGATCAAGCAACACACAAGACAGTATGCAAAGAGACAAATGACCTGGTTTAAAAAAGACAGCAGCATCCATTGGGTGAATGCTGCTGTTGAACCTGTTTCGCAGATCAAAAAAATACTGCTAGAGCAAGGCTTATAGCAATGTATTAGAATTTAAAACCAAAAGTCATCATCACTGTACTTCTTGAACCTGTTTGTTCTGCAAAAGTGTTGGGTTTGTCATTCAAACGATAAGCAAACTGAACATCTTTATTGAGTATATGTGCATAGCTTAGGTCAATAAAAATTCCTTTGTTTCTATAACCGATACCACTAGTGGCGAGAATGCGGTTGGCGTTTAATTCATCTTCAGCATATGGGCTTCCATAGAATGCAGTACCTAAACGGAACATAACGGTATGAAATTTTAGCTCACCACCTAGTCTAACATTAAAGTTGCCTTTGTAAGTATCTTTTACTACTTCATTCAATTGTTTGTAATAATTTACCAATGGTTGATCATTTTCATCTGCTGCATAGAATCTTGAACCACGGTAATTAACATACTCAATGTCTGCACTAATAAAAGCTCTTTGTCTGCGTGTATCTTTTATTTCACGGAAAACATAACTGGCGCTTACGATGGCTCTCCATGGAGTAATGAGGTTATAATTACTCTCACCTGGATTGCCGCTATTGAGGTTGTCACTTTTTTCTGAGCGAATACCGGCATAACTCTCGGTATTAGCTGTCATAGAAGCACGTACACGATCTTTGAAAGAAATAAATTGTGGGGTGTGAATAGCAAACCCAATACGCCAAAATTCTTTTGGTTTGTAAATGGTACCGATCTTAGCACCAATACCGATTCCTCTTGAAGTAAAATTCTCACGAAACTCAAAACTGTTGAATTGGTTATTGGGATCATTGGTAGCATCTGTTTCTCTATAAACCAGGTCACGGGAATAACTGATAACAGGTATCGTTAAACTTCCGCCTATATACATTTTATCTTCCATGTTACCGGCTACTCCTAATGCGATCTCATGATAGCCACCTCTTGTTGTAGCGTCGTATAACTGATTGACACCTGTTGAAATCGGAACAAGACTTTGATATCCAATAAAGTTCCCGTTGCCGTCATTGGCAGTATCCACTAAAAATGTTCTGAAAGCAAGGGAAGAACCATATACATAATTACTCAATGCAGCATTGGTATCAGCAAGATCTTTTGTGAGCTCTTCCAGATATTGCTCAGAGAAAGAACTCATATTGTTGAATCCTTTGAACTGAATGCGGTTATTATAATTGGCGAGTTGGTTTACGGAAAAAGCAACGGCACTACTGGTCCATTTGCTTCTTCTTTTATTACCGCCACTTAAAATGACACCGGAAGCACCATATCCAAAATTCGTTTTATCACTTACCGTATCAGTACCACGATACTTAAGTTTATTATTGTTCATTAAGAACCCGGGAGACAGTACAAATTCATTGGTCTTGAATAGACCAATACCTGCAGGATTCACGTGGTTAGCGGTGATCTCACCACCTAATGAACCCATTACGCCACCTGTGGCAATATTTCTTGCAGAACCATTTTGAGTGAACCATGCAGTCCTTAATGAGTAATCAGGATTCTGCGCAGTAGCAGCGATGGATAGTATAATTGTCAGGGATAGTAAATATGATTTCATCTTGCAATGTGTTTGGATATAGGTTTAGTGAGAGGTGTTGTACACCTGATGTCTGTTCAACCTGAAATGATGAATTAATTGCCTTTGCCGCCGCGGCCTGAACTGGCACTGCTGCCGGTACTTTTCACGCCACCGCTGTTACCACCTGCATTACTACTTGGTGTAGCAGTTGATCCATTATTATTGGAGAAACTTCTGACAGGTCGGTCAAAACTGGAACCTAAGCTTGAGTTGGCTGAACTATTACTAAAGACACGCTTCAATAAACTTCCAAAACTATTGGACGATTCAGATCCTGTATTGGAATAGGTGCCTGTTTTAGTATTGTAAAAACCTCTGTTCGTATTACTGAAGCCTTTGGTATTGCGGTAGGCGGAAAGATTACTTCCTGATGTACGTCCACCACTATAAAACTTAGGTGAAGCATAAGCGATCACCGTGTACATGGGATTATTCCAACCCCAGCCAAAACCTAAACCGGGTTGCATTCTCCATAATCCATAATTAAAGGAAGGATTCCAGGGATTGTTCCAAGGGTTATTCCATGCATAAATGCTATTCCAATTACCAAAACCCTGATAACGACCAAAATCATATCTGCTATCATACCAATAATTAAAATCATCGATTGCAGACCAACGATTTCTATTGGCAACCTTCATTCGTAAATAACGATCATCCTGACTGCTAATGTATTCTTCATAGCGCTCCTGTTGCTCTTTCATTCTATCCTCTTCACGCTTATTAATACCCTCTTTCCCGGGTGAATAATAAACATCATCAGGGGTCTGTCCGGACTGATAGGCTGTTGAACAACCAGAAAGAAGTCCGATCGTGAGTAATGACCCTAGTAGCATTCTTTTCATAACATCAGGATTGAGAAGGTTATATAATGTGAAGTTACATACATTTGCGCTGTTGCAGACTTCATATGAATAGCGGCAATTAGTTTGCCAACTAACAACTGTAAGCAACCTATTTTGTTAAGAGAACTATAATATTTTATGAGTAAGGAGATAACATCCCGGGCGCAAGATTATTCACAATGGTATAATGACTTGATCATTAAAGGCGGATTAGCAGATTATAGTGCAGTGAGAGGTTGTATGGTCATTAAGCCCTATGGTTTTGCACTTTGGGAAAACATGCGTGATGTGTTAGATCGTATGTTCAAAGAAACGGGTCATCAAAATGCTTATTTCCCGCTTTTTATACCTAAGAGTTTATTTGAGGCTGAAGAAAAAAATGCAGAAGGCTTTGCGAAAGAGTGTGCTGTTGTTACACATTATCGTTTAAAAACCGATCCGGCCAATAAAGGAAAACTGATCGTAGACCCGGAGGCGAAATTAGAGGAAGAACTGGTGGTTCGTCCAACCAGTGAAGCCATTATCTGGAATACTTATAAAACATGGATCCAATCTTATCGTGATCTTCCCATTCTGGTAAATCAATGGGCCAATGTGGTACGATGGGAAATGAGAACCCGATTATTTCTTCGTACGGCAGAATTTCTTTGGCAGGAAGGTCATACTGCGCATGCTACCAAAGATGAGGCTGTTGAAGAAACGGTGAAGATGTTGAATGTATATGCTGATTTTGTAGAAAATTGGATGGCTGTTCCGGTCATCAAAGGGGTAAAAACTCCCAACGAACGTTTTGCTGGTGCAGAAGACACTTATTGTATAGAAGCCATGATGCAGGATGGTAAAGCTTTACAAGCAGGTACTTCTCATTTTCTGGGTCAAAATTTTGCAAAAGCTTTTGATGTAAAATTCAGTGACAAGAATAATAAACTGGAATATGTGTGGGCTACTAGTTGGGGCGTAAGTACTCGTCTTATTGGTGCTCTTGTAATGGCGCATAGTGATGATAGTGGGTTGGTATTGCCTCCTCGTATTGCACCACTTCAGGTAGTGATCGTTCCTATTTTCAAAGGAGAGGAACAAAAAGCGCAGATCGATGAACGTGTACACAGCTTAATGAAAGAATTGAAAGCATTGGGTATTTCTGTTAAATACGATGACAGTGATAATGCAAGACCGGGATGGAAATTTGCTGAGTATGAATTAAAGGGAGTTCCTGTTCGTATAGCTCTAGGCGCACGTGATCTTGAAAACAATGTAGCAGAGATAGCACGAAGAGATACCAAAGAAAAAACGACCGTATCATTAGATGGTCTTTCAGGTTATATCCAAAACTTATTGGAAGAGATCCAGCAAAATATCTTCAACAGAGCGAAGCAATATCGCGATGAACACATTACACCAGCTAATAGTTGGGATGAGTTTGTTCAGTTATTAGATACAAAAGGCGGATTTATTGCAGCTCATTGGGATGGTACTGCTGAGACAGAAGATAAGATCAAAGAGCTCACAAAAGCTACCATTCGTTGCATACCATTGGAGAATCAACAAGAAGAAGGCAAGTGTATTCTTTCGGGTAAACTTTCTACCCAAAGGGTTTTGTTTGCAAGAGCTTATTAATACAAAAGGGTCATTGCAAATACAAGAATCTTCCAATGCGACAGAAAGAAATACATCCAGCCCTACAGCCTTATCTTGATGGTAAGGTCATTCTATTAGATAAGCCATTGGAATGGACATCCTTCGATGCGGTAAAGAAAGTACGTATCCTTACTCGTATTTCTAAAGTTGGACATGCAGGTACTTTAGATCCCCTGGCCACAGGACTATTGATCATATGCACCGGTAAATTCACCAAGAAGATCAATGAGTACATGGGTATGGAGAAGGAATATACGGGCACTTTTACACTAGGTGCTACTACACCAACCTATGATTTGGAATCAGCTCCTGAAAATCAAAAAGACATCAGTCATCTTACAGAAGAGCAAATACATCAAGCAACCAGTTCATTCATAGGGCCTATCATGCAGGTACCGCCCGCACATTCAGCGATCAAGCGAGATGGTAAGCCGGTTTATCTGGCTGCTCGAAAAGGGGAGAATGTTGTGTTAGAACCTCGCCCGGTAACGATTCATCAGTTTGTGATTGAAAAAATTGAATTACCTGTTGTGTACTTTCGGGTAGTTTGTTCAACGGGTACTTATATCAGAAGTTTGGCCCATGATTTTGGAGCGGCACTAGGAGTGGGAGGTTTTATGAGTAGCTTACGCAGAACAAGGATCGGAAATTTTTCTGTGAATGATGCGTATTCGCTGGACTCTTTTGAACAAGCAATAACAGCACTCAAGCAAAACTCAGAAGGGCAAACCAATACCGAACTGTAGTGCCATATTGTTGATCTTTAATCCTGAAGATCTAGTTTCAGACCATACAAAGTTTCTGATACTCATCCATCCTCCATTGGTATTTCTGGCCGGATCTTTTACACGATAAGCAAAATCAAATCGAATCAGGAAATACGAAAAATCAAATCTGAGTCCTGTACCTACACCAATGGCTAAATCCCTTCCCAGATTGCTCAACGAAAATTTAGATTCAGGGTCTTGGTTATTTCTTTTAATATTCCAGATATTACCGATATCGGCAAAAAAAGCACTTCCCACTTTGAATGATCCCAATGATAACAAGGTGAATCGATATTCAATATTACTTTCTAGTTGAATATCTCCAAAGCGATCTCGATAAGAACTATTTACTGTATCACTAAATATTGAGCTACCTAAACCAAGTTGTCTGAGTCCCCAAGCACGCATACTATAAGGACCACCGGCGATAAATTGTTTGAAGAAGGGTAGCGTTCTTCCGATACGAGGATCATTACCATAATTGTAACCTACACCTGCAAATGCACGGTATGCTAATTCAGATTTATCAAAACGTGTGACTTGGCGATATTCTGTTTCAGTTTTTATATAACGATAGATGTTATTTTTCAATCCCGGTAACAACCCAAACAAGCCTCCTGCTTCTTCAATACCTACTCTGAAATAGTGACTTCTATTTCTATTCATTCTACTTGTACCGGTACTGATAAAAGATAAACTTTGGCTTACAATATTGCCTTCATTAAATGAAGCTTGTAAGAATGGATTTTTTTGAATCAAAGTATCAAGACCTGCTAGTCTCGTGATACCGTACAGTTCAAGATTCAAAGGCTTATACAACCATAAATGGTCTCCGTTTCTTTTTCTGCTTCTCCATTCATAACCAATACTTGCTGTAATGGAATTTACTTTATAGAAGTTTCTTCTATCTATATAAGATCCGTTGAGAGTTAATAAGGTTTTTTTGTTTTCTACTTTCTTAGAACTACCCCAGCTGCGGAAAGGTGTGAGAATCCTTGGAAATGCATAAGTGTGGCTTGCACTCACTAAAAAAGTTTGTAGTAAAGGGTTATTTGCTTGATTCAATAAATTCAATTCTACCCCTGTTCTTAAAACAGTTTGTTGTTGTATCGCCTGCTTCCATCTGTTTTTATTGTTATAACTAAGGTTCATAGAAATCCCTAGCGTATTACCAGTGATCACATCACCGGAATTTCTACTTCCCTCCAATTCTGCTGAAACAGATTGTTTGGTGGCTGGTACCATAAACAGATGTACATCTAAGGAGTCTTTATCTCTTGGCTCGAGGATTGCATCCACTTGTTGCCAGGCACCTAATTGTCCAAGGGTATTTAGCGTTTTAAAGTAATCAGCCTCATTATATTTGTCACCTCTTTTAAAGTAAGTATGCTCGCGCATAGGCCTGAAGCGAAATATTCCCTGATTGTATTTCATGATTCCGCTTCTGAAAGTATCTATTATAAAATCATTTCTTTTTTTAACACTGTCAGGAATGTCATACAGATTTGTTTCAGGATAGTAATAGATATTACCAAAGCTAACTTGTTTTAGTCCTGTAGAGTCAGTGAGAACCCTTGTAGTTGTGATCATGATATCCCAAGTAGGATTTTCATTTCTTTTTTTAGCAGCATCAGCAATCAACTGTGCCTGTTTAAAAGGATCTAGTGTTAATTCTAGAAGCTCACTTCCCAAAGTGTCAACAACAGCTCTTAGGTCATCTCTGCTGAAATTATAGTACCCATTCTGACGGAATAAATTGGTAAGCCTATCAAGCTCATTACCGATGACTTGCTTGGTATAACGTCCGCCTTTTTTTAATAAACTTTTTGAAATCTCAGATTGTACAAGTGCGTTTAATGCAGAGTCTTGAAAATTGTAGGAAACCGAATCAATAGTGATATTCTTTCCCGTTGATATGTCCATGATCACACTGGCACGTAGCTGATCTTTGACGGTATCGATGAAAATAGAGTCTTTGAAATGGGGGTAGAAATATCCCTGACTATTTAGATAAGCCTTCATGAAATTGACAGAGCGATCAATATTGACGCTGTCAAATGCCGGAGGTTTACTCAATCGATACCATGCCAAATATCTTTGTGCAAGTCTAACACGTAAACTATCATCCCAATAATTCTCTAGTTCATAAGTTAACCGTTTTTCCTCATCTTTGGGAAGTTCATTGACGATGTTGATCTTGGTACTGTAAACAAAGGGCTTGTTCTTGGGGTATTCTTTGACTTTGATACGTTGTTGTACGGAACAAGAGCTAAATAGGATCATTAACAATAAAGTCAAGATACCATATTCCGAACCAACTCTTTTTCCGATCAAAAGCATAATCAATGTTAAGCAAGAATGAGCTCAAATATATTCAATCTTTGTGCCACAAAAAACAAAGAACGGCTGAGCGGTTATTTATTGTGGAGGGCGTGAAATTGGTCCATGAGCTTATTATTACCGGTTATCCTATCAAAAATATCTATGCAACCGATCAATGGGTAGCACCTAAAGGAGATCATCCTATTACGAGGGTCACAGAACAGGAATTGAATAAGATCAGCTCCTTGCAAACTCCCAATCAGGTCTTAGCAGTCGTTCATCAACAAGAAATAACCGATGAGCCTAAATGGGATCATTCACTCACGCTTGTGTTGGATGGCATACAAGACCCCGGAAATATGGGTACCATTATTCGTATTGCAGACTGGTTTGGAATTGATCAGATCATCGCCAGTGAGGATACGGTTGAATTGTACAATCCCAAAGTGATTCAATCTACCATGGGCAGCTTCATGCGTGTGAAGGTTTGGTATCGTGATATCGCTACTTTGTTAAAAGAAAAAAAGGTTCCTGTATATGGTGCGGTATTGGATGGTGATTCCATGTATGCCATACAACCACCGAAATCAGGGATACTAGTGATCGGTAATGAGTCAAAGGGAATCAGGCAAGATCTACAATCTTTGATCGATCATCGTATCACCATACCAAAAATGGGGCATGCTGAATCTTTGAATGCTGCTGTGGCAATGGGTATATTGGTCTCTCAATTTAAGAAACCTGTTTGATCTAGCGGAATTGAATGGCCTTTACCGGATTTACTTTTCGTATCAATAAAGAAGGGATCACCAAGGATGAATAACATACAATTGCTGTTCCTGCACATACAACTAGAACCTGCCACCATACAATGATCATTGGTGCTTCTCGAACATAGTAAGAACTCTCATCCAATCGGATAAAGCCTGTTAGTTGTTGTAACACACAAATCCCTACACCTAGTAACATTCCTAAGACTACACCCATCACTGTGATCACAGAAGCGTGGTATAGAAATATTTTTTGAATGGTCCAGTTACCGGCACCAAGTGCCTTTAGGATGCCCACCATTCTTGTTCTTTCAAGAATAAGAATCAATAAGCAGGTGATGAGATTGATGATCGCAACTGCCGACATTACAATAAATATTACATCTCTATTTACATCTTGTATGTTGAGCCAATCAAAAATATTGGGATATACTTCACGGATGGTTCTACTCATCCACTCAACAGGTAGTTGATCAGTTAATAACTGACTTACAGAATCCATCTTTGTATAGTCATTCACGAATACTTCATAACCACCAATCTGATCATTTTTCCATTCATTGATACGTCTGATGAGTCTAATGTCTCCAAGAATAAATAGTTTATCGTATTCTTCAATTCCTGTTTTATATATTCCTTTTACCTGAAGCTTACGATAGGTTCTACTGTCATCTATAGAGGAAACAAAATGAACTTTAAGTGTATCATTTAATCCAATATTCAATTGATCAGCTAAAGCTTTTGAAACAATGATCTGTTTACTATAGCTGGTGTCTTCAAATTGAAGCCATTGTCCGTCAACGAAAGAAGATTTTAAAACAGTGCTGTCATATCTGTGATCAATGCCTTTTAGTAAGACACCCTCAATTTCCCCCTTTGATTCGATCACTGCTGATTTGGTTGCAAAAGCCTGAACCTGTAAAACATCTTTCTGAGACTGTATGATATGAGTGATGGAACTATCATATGCAAAAGGAGTCTCTTCCGCAATAACTGATTTCCCTACTTCGTAGTGTTGTACCCTGATATGTCCCCAAAAACTAAAGATTTTGGATGCAACTGTTTCCTGAAAACCATTTACAAAAGCCAGTGTAATGATCATGGCAGCAACGCTTAATGTAGTAGCTGCTACTGATAGACGTATGATAAACCTGGAAAAGGATCTTTGACGGTTAAATGCGATACGTTTGGCTATATCAAATGAAAATCCCAAATGGCATGATTTTGGTAAAAATACGAATGGCTGGGCATTCCATCATCGTTTCGTTTTTACTAATAAAAGTCTTTGTATTATTACATTGTTATCAGCAGATATGAAACACCGGTTTATCATATTTTATCTTTTACTGGTCACTTATAACACTTCAGCACAACGTGAACCCGATCGTATTTATATGGAAGGGATTCAGACAGTGAAGTTGTTTCAACAAAATGATCAGCAGTCTGTTCCTTTGATTCGTTTAGGAAGCGCCGATCAGCTCGAGTTGCACTTTGATGATCTGAGTGGAATGGCGAGAAATTTCTTTTATACCTATGAATTGTGTAATGCGGATTGGAAACCAGCTTTGTTGAATCCATTTGATTATCTCAAAGGATTTACACAAAATCGTATTGCACAATACCGGATGTCATCAATTGCAATGACGAAGTATATGCACTATCAGGTATTACTTCCTGAAAGAAGTTGTATGCCCTCAAAAAGTGGTAACTACTTGTTAAAGGTTTTCTTGAATGGAGATACATCAAAACTGGCATTTACTAGAAGGGTTATGATTGTGGATGACAGGGTGAATATAGGTGCCAGAATATCTCAGCCATTCAATAGCTCACAAATCAGAACACATCAGAAGGTACAGGTCACTGTTGGTGCCAAAGATCTCAATATCATGAGTCCACAGCAGCAAACAAAGTTGGTGATCCTACAAAATAATCGCTGGAGTGATGCTGCCTATAATCTGCAGCCCAGTTTTATTCGAGGTAATGCGTTGGAGTACAATGGAGAGCAAGATGCAGTTTTTCCGGCGGGTAAAGAGTTTCGTTGGGCAGATCTTAGAAGTTTTCGTTTTGAAAGCGATAGGGTGGAACGAGTGGATCGTTCGGAATTCCCGCATCATATTTTTATCAGACCAGATCTGCAGAGAAATGATCTGCGCTATGCTTTTTTCAATGATCGAAATGGATGGAATGAAATATCAACCACTGAATCCATTAACCCATGGTGGCAGGGAGATTATGCCAAAGTAGAGTTTACGTTGGTACCTTCGAATGGACAACCTTATCCGGGAAAGGATGTGTTTATTGTAGGTGAGATGACAGGTAATCAAGCAAGTGATAGTTCGAGGATGGTATTTGATACAGAAAAAGGGGTCTATAAAAAATTACTTTTTTTAAAACAGGGGTACTACAGTTATCAATATTTGACCAAAGATACAAGAGACCGGTCGGCCAAGGCAGAACCCTCACTAACAGAAGGCAACTATTGGGAAACGGAGAATGAATACCTTATTTTATTTTATTTCCGTCCATTCAGTGGTCGTCATGATGAATTGCTGGGTGTAACCCGTCTGAATTCCAGAAATTTTGGAAATGGCTTCTGAGTATCCTTGTATTGATTCAAAAAATTAGGGAAAATAGGTCTCAACCCTTACTTTTGCACCGGCAGGTCTTACACGACCAGCTCCTGCTGAACCTCCCCAGGGCAGGAATGCAGCAAGGATAGGCGGTTGTAGCGGTGCGATGTGAGTAGCCTGCCATTTTTTTCTTTCTCCCCGAAGTCATCACCAAGGGGCTTAATTCAATCAATATGAAATTTTTCATTGACACCGGTAATCTTGCGCAAATCAAAGAAGCGAATGACCTAGGAATTTTAGATGGTGTTACCACCAATCCTTCTTTAATGGCCAAAGAAGGTGTGAAAGGTGAAGAAGCAATTGCAAATCACTATAAAGCGATTTGTGAATTGGTGGATGGGGATGTAAGTGCGGAGGTTTTATCTACTGATTTTGCTACCATGGTAGAAGAAGGTAAAAAATTGGCAGCCATCCATCCAAACATTGTGGTGAAAGTTCCGATGATCAAAGATGGTGTGAAAGCGATCAAATGGTTTACTGATAATGGTATCCGTACCAACTGCACTTTAGTATTCTCTGCAGGACAAGCAATCCTTGCTGCAAAAGCAGGTGCTACTTATGTTTCGCCGTTTATTGGTCGTATTGATGACAGTGGTTGGGATGGTATGGATTTGATCGGACAAATCCGACATATCTATGATATTCAGGGATTCAAAACAGAAATCCTTGCTGCATCTATTCGTAGTGCATTGCATATTACAAAAGCCGCTGAATTGGGTGCTGACGTGTGTACTTGTCCGTTGGATTCTATTCTCGGTCTGTTAAAACATCCGCTCACAGATATTGGTCTTGCAAAATTCCTAGAAGACGCGAAGAAGATGTAATTAAAATATCACAACAATAGTTAAGCCGGAAATCAAATTCCGGCTTTTTTGTGGATGATCTTTAAAGCCTCTCTCTTACTCAAAGCTGGTAAAGAATGTTGTTGTACAAAATGGCTGACCCAGACAGGATTTGTTTTGCTATATTCTCTCAGCGCCCAGCCAATGCCTTTTTGTATAAAAAACTCTTTTGAGTTGGCACAGTTCAAAATGTATTCAGATAGTAGCCTCGTATCCGTATCTTTTTTTCGAAACTTCTGGAAAAGAATACTGCTTCGCTGAAGCCAAATATCTTTTGATTGATTCCATTTCTTAGTGACACTTCGAATCTGCTTGGGAAATTTGATGAAATAGGGATCTATCCAATCACTTGCAATTGCATCAACTGAATCCCACCAACTTTGATGTAAAAGACCATATTCAATCACTTGTATTGCGTCTTCATCCCAAAATTTTTTATTGAATGCAAAGAAATCAATTCCGGCATGGTGAAACTCGCGATAGGGATTTTGAAAACAAGCTTGAGTGATTATTGTGATCTCTTTGATATCTACAACCGGATTTTTTTTGAAATATTCCTTACTGATATTTCTTCTGGACGAAGCAGTAAGCCCATAATGCTCGAATTGATCTAATAAATAAGCTTTTGCTTTTAAAGCAATGTTCTTGTCAGCATGGTGCTTGAATTTTTTTTCTAACGGCAATAAATAATCATGCATTGTTTAAAATTTATAAACAGTTCCATTTTGAGCGCTTTTTACAGCGGCTTCCAATATTTGCATCACAAGTAATCCATCGGCAGCGGTGACGGGCGGTGCTGTGTGATGAATCATAGCTTGATAGAATTTTTCATAAAAAATACCATAGTTTCCGGAGAGCGTTCTTACTGTTTCTTTTATTTCTTTTCCATGGATGATTGTATGCAATATTCCATCATTGATTTCCGGTTCATTACCCCAGTTGATACTTCCGGGTTTCTGACCTGCAATCAATGCAGCTTCTTGAACATCTCCACGAATTTTTAGGAATGAACCCTTGCTTCCATGTATAACAAAAGCAGGCAAAGGTTCCTTTACCAATAAACTTGATTTCAAACGAACCCTCATAGTGGGGTAGTACAATAACAGATCAAAATAGTCATCTACCAAAGACTCAGGCCTAAGGATTCGGATATCGGCAAAAATTTGTTGAGGCATTCCAAACAAAAGCAATGCCTGATCGATCAGATGTGGCCCCAGATCATTTAAAAGTCCTGCGCCCGGTCCGGGCAGTTCTTTGTGTGCTTTAGTGCCAACTATATCTTTATACCTATCGAATGAGAATGATACCTCTTTTAATTCTCCTAAAACACCTTCCCGGATAATCTTTTGTACAGTTTGAAAATCACTGTCCCATCTTCTGTTCTGATAAACCGATAAGCATAAATTTTTCTCTTTTGCTAATGAAGCGAGTGATTGAGCTTCTGTAACTGTTGTGGTAAAGGCTTTTTCAACGATCACTGATTTTCCGGCTTCTAAAGCTTTTTTAGCATATTCATAATGTGTGTTGGTAGGTGTATTAACAACGATCAGTTCGATACTATCATCCTCCAATAGTGCTTCCAATGATCTCACAATATGAATACCCGGATATATCACTGCGGATTCAGACTTGGAGCGTTCCCAAACTGCATAAAGCTCAAAGCCGGGATGTTGATCAATAAAAGGGGCATGGAATACTTTTCCTGACATCCCGAAAGAGGATAATCCAACTCTTATTTTTTTCATACAATCTTCTTTAAATCCAAGTTGTAAATGGTTTTCAATGAATTCCGGTGTTAAAAATCAACAATATTCGAACACTTATCAATATAAACTGTTTCAATGTTCTTTTAAAATTCTTATTTTGTTGGTGTGCAATAAGCATACAGAAACAATGAAGATATTATTGATTGAAGATGAAGCTGCCGTTATTTCATTGATTGAGAGAGGTTTGAAAGAGATAGGTTTTGAAGTCAGTGTAGCAATGGATGGTAATACAGGATTACAGATGGTCAGTGACCACAACTTTGATATGGTCATATTAGACATTATGCTACCGGGCGTCAATGGTATTCAAGTGTGTAAGCAAATGCGTTCTCAGGGTATTTCCATACCTGTATTGATGTTAACGGCACTCGGCAGTACAGAAAATATTGTTACCGGACTAGATAGCGGTGCAGATGATTATATGGTGAAACCTTTTAAAATAACTGAGCTGGTAGCAAGGGTAAATGCATTGGGTAGACGAATGACCCGTAATAATCCCGCACCGGATGCTCATATTTTAAAGATCTCAGATTTACGTTTAGATACAGACGCAAAAACCGCTTTCAGGGGTGATGAAGCCATCTCTCTAACAACAACAGAATATAAGTTACTGGAATTCTTCATGAAAAATCAAGCACGTGTATTGTCCAGAATGGAGATACTGGAAAATGTGTGGGATATTGATTTTAACCTTGGTACAAACGTGGTAGATGTGTATGTCAATTACCTTCGTAAGAAGATCGACAAAAACAAACAAGACAAACTCATACATACCATGATTGGTATGGGTTATATGATGAAAGAGACCGCTTAATGAATATTCGTAATAAGATTACCACATTATTTACGCTATTAACAGGCGTCATCATATTGATGCTGAGTGTGTTCATTTATCATTTCTCAAAACGTTCTATCGATCGGGAGTTTTTTCATCGTCTAACTGTAAGAGGAGGTATTGCTGCACAGGCTCACTATGAAGAGGGGGTGCTTGGGCCGACCGTTTACAATGAGATCCGACAAAAACATTTACAACGCTTACCGGATGAAAAAGAATATTTCTTTGATAAATTTCCTGATTCAACATTCCTGAATGGTCACGATATAATACTTCCACCTGATGTCGAAGAACAATTGAATACAGGGAAAACTGTTCAGTTTATCAATGGACTTACTTACTATTCTATTATTCCTTACAAATACAGTGGCAAAAGTTATATTGTCATGATGTCGGCCCGAAATGATTACGGCGAAGAAGCATTGCGGGATATGCGTCAAAATCTGATACTAGGTATTATACTGGCTGTTGTTATTGTATTCGTAGTAGGAATGCTTTTTTCTGCTGAAATTGTCAATCCGATTTCCAATATCATTCAACGAGTAAAAAAAATTAGTGTTACCAATTTGGATATGCGTTTGCCTGAGCAACCTATCAAAGGGGAGATCAGTGATCTTACACAGACATTCAACGATATGTTAGATCGTCTAGAAACATCTTTTGAAACACAAAGAAATTTTGTCAATAAATTATCACATGAATTAAGGACACCCCTAACAGCCATCTTAGGTGAAGCAGAGTTGGCTTTAAGTAAGGAGCGTGATCCCCATGAATACAAGGCAGCATTATCGGTCATTGCACGTGAAGCTGATCAGCTACATCATCTTACGACTAGCTTACTGGAGCTAGCACAGGCTGGGAATAGTGTCAAAGAAGAGTTCATGGGTTCTATTCGTTTAGATGAATTGATCTTGTCAGTTAAAAAAATAGTAGATTTCACAGATCCGGGAAATCATATACAGATCAACTTTGAAAGCCTACCGGAAGACACAGAATACATTACGATTTTTGGGAATCAAAATCTTTTGAAACTGGCTATCACTAATGTGGTACAAAATGCCTGTAAGTATTCCAATAATGATAAGGTTACTATTTCTCTTCATGCTACAGAATCACAATGTATAGTAGTTGTAGAAGACCGCGGAATTGGGATTCCTGAAAAAGAGCTACGATACATTTTCGATCCTTTCTTTCGAGCCTCTAATACATCTGCCTATAAAGGTTATGGGGTAGGTCTTCCATTAGCCCAGAAAATTATTCGGATACATAGGGGTGAGATACGATTTGCCTCAATGGAAGGGGCCGGAACCAGGGCCGAAATGCGCTTCCCGATTCGTTCTTAACAGAAAAGAACCTTATTTAAAAAGGTTGTTAGAATGGCATTAGAATTTCTGCTGCTTTCTAATTCCGTTCTTAAATACTTCTAACTATCTCTTAATACCCTTCTTAATCCATACCAATACCTGTAAAATAAGTTTGCATTTGATACAGAATCCTCTGGTATCATGACTCAAAAATTACAGGTATGAAAAAGATCATTATTCCAACCAGATGTACAGAACATGCAGTAAATCTGTTCCGATTGGCTACCAGACTGTACAGAACGGAAAGTTTTCATTGTACTTTTCTTCAGGTGGTACCTATACCTGATAATGAAAGTGATTTGATGACCTTAAGTAGACACGCACATGGATATAAGTTCTCAGCCTCTTCACTTGAATCTATTCGTAAGATCGAAGAAGAAAATAAAGAAGTGGTAAAAGGGTATAGTATTGATATCATTTTTGGCGACTCTCCTTCTGTTTTCAAACAGTATGTTGAAGAGTTTGGTTGTGATATTGCTTTTTACTCTAGAGAAGAGTGGTATGAAACAGGAAAATCTACAGGGTTAGATGTATTTAGAATGTTATGTCGTTCACGTTGTACTGTGATGTATATCGCTAAATCAGATCTCGCAAATATTTCAGAAGAATTATTACAACCCGAAACAAGAGCGTTTCATACAGCAAGAGAAATGTCTGAGGCTGTTTCATTATTGGATGCACCCAACATGAATCAGCAGAATATACCCTCATCACTGGTATATCAGTTCAATGCGGTAGAAAAAAAGCTGACGAACTTCTCAGAAATGATGCAGTCACAAAATATTCCTACAGTTAAAATGGGCACCTTATCAAGTTACTTTATGCGCGAACAAAGACTGGAAAGAATTCTGATGCAGTCAAATATGTCTTTGTTGTTGTTGACCATTTAGCTGTTAGTCCATAGTCTATGGTCCATTGTGTAGAACTTTTACTAATGACTATGGACTATGGACCATGGTCTAAAACAACTTCAGCCCATAATAACCAATGGCCGTAAATAATGCGCAACGTGTTACGACACCGATGCAGCACCATACCAATAACTTTTGTAGCGGCACATTAAAACCTACGCCCACACCAATGCTCACCGGTGCGCCAACCGTCATTGTACCAAAGAACCCCAAACCGATGATACCATATTTTTCCCAAAGGGTATAGATGAGTCCAGTCTTAGGTTTTTCGGGTTTGGGTTTACGGTACTTGGCTAAAAAGATTTTGATCTTATCTCCTAAAAAAGTAGCCACGAATACGCCGATTAATCCGCCGGACATACTAGATAGAAAGATAGTCCAGGCAGGGAGGCCAAATGCAAAACCTGCAGGTATGGCGGCGTAGACTTCAAATGTGGCTAAACCCGCAACAGTCAAAATTTCCCAAATCATAGTTTATAAATAGTAGATTTTCAATCGAATCGGTGAAAATAAGCACTGTTGTTGTTGGAACATTCTTTTATATGATAATTGTTTGTGAAGGATGGTCAAATGGGGTTATCCCCTGTTTATGAACAGTTTTTTACCGTGTATGGTACAGGTACTTGCATTTGCCGGAACCGATGTCTATTTTGTTTAAAATTTTTTCCCCTTAAAACGATTGCTTATGAACACCACAAAAATGTTGATCTCCGGCATAGCCGGAGGAATTGTATCCTTCTTTGCCGGATGGCTGATTTATGGAATGTTGTTAATGGATTTTATGGCTGAAAACAGCGGTACTGCAACAGGGGTTATGCGCCCCGAGGCCGAAATGGTATGGTGGTCTCTGATACTTGGAAATATTTGTACAGGTATTCTGTACTCTTATATTTTCAATCGCTGGGCCAATATCAGTACACTATCTGCCGGATTATCTGCCGGAGCTGTCATTGGTTTGATCATGGGTGCATCATTTGATCTGACCATGTATGGAACCAGCAATATTTTAGGCATGAATGCAGTATGGGTTGATATCGCTGCTTCTGCTGTTTTAGGCGGTATTGTTGGCGGTGTTGTGGGATGGGTGAATGGAATGGGTAAGAAAGCCTGATCTTTCACCGGGTAACAATAAAAAAGCTCCGAATCATTTCGGAGCTTTTTTATTTGAACAATTATTAACTTTTATCCGGCAACTTGCTTACGAATGATATTCAAAGCACCACCTGCTTTAAACCATTCGATCTGTTGCTGATTGTAAGTATGATTAACTGTGATCTTATCTACAGTTCCATCAGCGTGATGTAATACAACTGTAAGTGGTTGACCCGGAGCAAAACTGGTCAAACCTTCAATATCGATTGTATCATCTTCCTGAATTTTATCATAATCATTTTTATCCGCGAATGTCAATGCAAGCATACCTTGCTTCTTCAGGTTGGTTTCATGAATACGGGCAAATGATTTTACCAGAATAGCACGAACACCTAAATGACGTGGCTCCATAGCCGCATGCTCTCTTGAAGATCCTTCACCATAGTTCTCATCTCCAACAACAATGGATCCGATACCTTTTGCTTTATAAGCTCGCTGTGTAGCAGGTACAGGGCCATATTCACCGGTAAGTTGATTTTTTACCAGGTCTGTTTTTTCATTGAAGAAATTCAAAGCTCCAATGAGCATGTTATTACTGATGTTATCCAAGTGTCCGCGGAATTTCAACCATGGTCCAGCCATTGAGATATGGTCTGTGGTACATTTTCCTTTTGCTTTGATCAACAGTTTCAATCCCTTCAGATCCGTTCCTTCCCATGCAGCAAAAGGATCTAACAACTGCAAACGTTTTGAAGCCGGATCAACAGCTACTTGTACACTACTTCCATCAGCAGCAGGTGCTTGATAGCCTGCATCTTCTACTGCAAAGCCACGCTGAGGCAATTCTTGTCCTGTAGGCTCATCTAATTTTACTTGCTCTCCTTTTTCATTGGTCAATGTATCAGTAATCGGATTGAAAGTAAGATCACCTGCAATAGCTAGTGCTGTTACCAATTCTGGTGAAGCAACAAATGCTAAAGTATTCGGATTACCATCCGCACGCTTGGCGAAGTTTCTGTTAAAGGAATGAACGATGGTATTTCTCTCAGCTTTTTCCGCACCTACACGATCCCACATACCGATACAGGGTCCACATGCATTGGCAAAAACAGTCGCACCAATTTCTGAGAAGATATCCAAGAATCCATCACGTTCAATGGTATAACGAACTTGTTCACTACCGGGTGTAATGGTGTATTGCGCTTTTGTCTTCAGTCCTTTTTCTTTTACTTGACGAGCCAGACTTACGGCACGACTGATATCTTCATAAGAACTGTTGGTACAGCTACCGATCAGACCCACTTCTACTTTTGTAGGCCATCCATTGGCTGCAGCCATTTCTTTCATTTTAGAGATAGGTGTAGCCAGATCCGGAGTGAAAGGCCCGTTCAAATGCGGCTCGAGCTCACTCAGGTTGATCTCGATTACCTGATCGAAATATTTTTCAGGAGACGCATATACTTCAGCGTCTGCATTTAAATAAGCTTTGATACCATCTGCCATAGCTGCCACTTCTTCGCGACCTGTAGCTTTCAAATAACGGCTCATGCTATCATCATAACCAAATGTAGAAGTGGTTGCTCCAATTTCAGCACCCATGTTACAAATGGTTCCTTTTCCGGTACAGCTCATAGCGGTTGCACCTTCTCCAAAATATTCTACGATAGCACCGGTTCCACCTTTTACGGTAAGGATACCGGCAACTTTTAGAATAACGTCTTTAGGAGCAGTCCAGCCACTTAGTTTACCTGTTAATTTAACACCAATCAGTTTTGGCCATTTAAGTTCCCAAGGTAATCCTGCCATTACATCACATGCATCAGCACCACCTACACCAATGGCGATCATTCCCAATCCACCGGCATTAACGGTATGTGAATCGGTTCCAATCATCATACCACCCGGAAAAGCATAGTTTTCAAGAACTACCTGGTGAATGATACCGGCACCGGGTTTCCAGAATCCAATACCGTATTTATTGGAAACAGAAGCGAGGAAGTCGTAAACCTCTTTACTTTCTGCATTAGCAACTTCCAAATCTTTTTTAGCTTCTTGTTTGGCAGTGATCAAGTGATCGCAGTGCACAGTAGAAGGAACGGCTACTTTCGGACGACCAGCCTGCATGAACTGTAAGAGTGCCATTTGTGCTGTAGCATCCTGCATGGCAACACGGTCTGGCGCAAAATCGACATACGATTTTCCTCTCTCAAAATTGGTCAGCTGTTGGTCCTGATGCAAGTGTGCAAAAAGGATCTTCTCAGACAGTGTCAAAGGGCGACCGAGCGCCTTACGTGCAGCATCTACCTTGGCAGGCATTTCAGCATACACTTTCTTGATCATTTCAATGTCAAATGCCATGGGTCTTAAATTTAAAGATGTATGATTTCTGATATCTGATTTGAGAACTTAGCTATGGAAAGTTTCCAGAGAATAGTCTATTCAAACAGACGTATTATTGACTAAAATCTGCGCGAATTTACGGAAAAATAGGGTGGAGGCAAAGACGTAAATTGGGAAGACAATGCTATTCTCCAAAGTCTTTATGAGCTTGGGTCAGTTTCATCAACTTTTTTCGCAAAAATTTGTCTATTTTGCTTTGTAAAGCCCCCATTCAATCCCTAGATATATGCAAAAAATAAGAGAATTTCTTGAAGTAAGGGCGTTTGGTGTCTGCACCGCTATTGGTGAAAAATTAGGTATTGCCAGCTCCCGTATCAGGATGTGGTTTATTTATATCTCTTTTCTAACCATGGGATCACCTGTCATCATCTACATGATCCTTGCATTCTGGATCAATATCAAAAATTATATCCTCGCAGGAAGAAGAAACCCTTTGCGTAACTGGTAATGGGGGAGGAAGATACAAGAATAAAGAAACAGGGTACAAGGAACTTATAAGTTACAAGAGTCAAGTAGAAAATCACATGATGGTTTTCTTTTCACTTCCTATTCATCTCTTTCTTGATGCTTCTTTCTTGTATCTTATCACACTTACTTGTGTCTTGATGCTTCTTTCTTGATTCTTTCTATGATACTGCTTTTCTTAAACGAACCAGTTCTTGTAACAAAGGTTCTAATAGATCAAGCTTTAACATATTGGCTCCATCGCTTTTTGCAACGGATGGATTAGGATGTGTTTCAATAAAGAGCCCGTCTGCACCTGCAGCAATAGCGGCTTTTGCAATGGTTCCGATCAGTTGAGGGTTACCGCCTGTGACACCTGTTGTTTGGTTGGGTTGCTGTAATGAATGGGTGCAATCCATGATCACAGGACAGCCATGCTCTTTCATCCAAGGAATATTTCTGTAATCAACCACCAGATCCTGATAACCAAAAGTAGTACCGCGTTCGGTAAGCATGATCTTATCATTACCTGCGAGTTTGATCTTGTCCACAGCAAATTTCATGGAAGGACCACTTAAGAATTGCCCCTTTTTAACGTTCACCACTTTACCTGTTTCAGCAGCAGCATTTAAAAGATCTGTTTGACGACATAGAAAAGCAGGTATCTGCAAAATATCAATGAATGGTGCAGCCATTGCAGCTTCATCATATGCATGAATATCAGAAGTAGTTGGTAAATGAAATGTATCGCCTACTTTTTTGATCAATGATAAACCATTGTCATCTCCAATACCAGTAAATGAACTTGCACTAGTACGATTTGCCTTCCGATAACTGGCTTTGAAGACATAGGGTATTCCGAGATTTTTACAAATACGGGAAACTTTTTCACCTACTTCCATCACCAATTCCTCGCTTTCCACTACACATGGACCAGCAATCAGAAAAAAGTTATTATCATCGTATTGTTGGCGTTGAAAAAGATCAGTGAGGTAGGCGGGAATCATGACTTTATAATTTGAATGGCGAAATTAGGCATTTATGGTTCATAGTCAATAGTCCATGGTCCATCGTCATTGCAAATGGTTTATGGCTAATAGATCATGGTGCGTTGTTTTACAATAATCGGTGATCTATCAATAAATAGATATCAACCATAAGCTATGAACCATTCGCCATGAACCATCAACTATAAGCTATTGACCATGGACCATGGACTATTGATCATTTTTCTCTTTCTTTGTTCCACTAAAAAACGATTGCATGACGCAGCAAAAGGAAAAAATTCTGGTTATTGGAGCTTCAGGGCAAATTGGAGTTGAATTGACATTGGCTTTGAGAAAGCTTTATGGAAATAATAATGTGATTGCCTCAGATCTGAGAGAACAAAATCCTCTGTTGGAAGGAACCGGTCCATATGTTAGTATGGATGTGATGAATAAAGAAATGCTGCATGTGCAGGTGATTCGTCAGAATATTACCCAGATCTATCTTTTGGCCGCTATACTTTCTGCAACAGGTGAGAAAAATCCAAATCTAGCCTGGCACTTGAATATGCAAGGCTTATTGAATGTTTTGGATATTGCCCGTGAGGAAAAACTTACCAAAGTATATTGGCCAAGTAGTATTGCAGTGTTCGGTCCAACATCTCCCAAACAAAACTGTCCGCAGCAAACCATTATTGAACCTACTACAGTCTATGGTATTAGTAAATATGCAGGTGAATTCTGGTGTAATTATTATTTCCAGCGTTATGGAGTAGATGTTCGCAGTTTACGTTATCCGGGGTTGATCAGCTATAAGTCTGCACCGGGTGGTGGTACTACAGACTATGCAGTTGAGATTTATCATGAAGCATTGGAGCATAAAAAGTATCAGTGTTTTTTAAAACAAGATACCTATTTGCCGATGATGTATATGCCTGATGCTATCAGAGCAACCTTGGAATTGATGGAAGCACCTGCTGAAAAAATATCGATAAGAACTTCTTATAATTTGTCAGGCATGAGTTTTTCGCCCAAAGAAATCGGTGCTGAAATTGTGAAGCATATACCTGAATTTAAAATGAGCTATGCACCCGATTATAGGCAGCAAATTGCAGATAGTTGGCCACAAAGTATCGATGATAGTGTAGCTACCAAAGATTGGGGATGGAAACCAGAATTTGATCTGGCTAAGATGACTGAGGATATGTTGAAGAATTTAAAAAAATAAATGACCTGTCAAGCAGCGTTCTGAGATCAGGTCGTCTCATGTTTGTGAGATTAGCGATGATCGCTATGCATCACTTTACCGGGGGGTAAATAAAAAGAGCCGCAATTGAAATAATTGCGGCTTCTTTTTATATTCATTGAGTTCTTTTTCTTAGAAGCGGAAACCCAGATTGATACCCAATCCGCGGAAACCTGCCCAAGGACCATCAGACTGGATACTAGCACCAGTAGATGTTACGGTAGCATTCTTGAACTTGAAGGGGCTCGCTTCGATACCATCTAGTTCTGCTTTTAATGCATTTCTTTCTTCAGCTGTTGGGAAAGACTTGTTCACAGAAAGAGTTCCTTTACTGCTTCCATAGTGCCCACCAATAATCCAGATGTCTAAAGTCAATACTTTAAATAAAGTGTGTTGAGTACCAAACATGATACCACCACTGGTTGATGTGATCTTACCTGAAAGTGGGGCTTCTGTTGTAGTAGTTGTACCACCTGCAGTATAAGAGTATTTAAGTGGTGCAGTTAGATCAAATGAAGCAAAACGCATATAAGGCGCAACATAAAACCCTTTCAGATTTCCTTTGCCTAAATATAAACGTACTTCAGGAGTGAAAGCGGTATTACCCATCTTGAATGCATTAAAGTTGAAATCGGTTCCTTCCAACAAGTTTTCAACAGTGCCTTGGAAAGGTATCGTTGATTTACCCATGGTTCTGAAACCAAGAGATGCAGATACACGACCGGCTAGTTTTCTTTCATAAGTGATATGAAAATTCTTAGCCACCAATGAACTTACATTGAGTTTGAAAATGTTTTTACCACTAAGTCCGGGAATAGGTACTTGTGCTTCTGCGAAAAATGGAACACACAGGAGGATGAAGAGTAGCTTTTTCATTACAGTTTTAGTTTTGGGTGAATGGTTAATATACTGCCAAATCGGCAACAGTTTTTGTTTCTAATACTTTAAGGGTGTTGTCTCTTACTTCAATCATGACCTTATTCAGACCGCATTTTTTTTCATTGCAGTCGTGGCATTTTTCATAGAAATTGAGACTTACGCAAGGTAGTAAAGCGATCGGACCTTCGATCAGTCGCATTACAGTTGCGAGAGGGATTTTATTAGGATCTATGTTAAAAAAATATCCACCACCTTTTCCTTTCTTGCTATCTAACAACCCTGCTTTTTTCAGTTCAAGGAGGATATTTTCTAAAAACTTAAGAGGTATTTTCTTTTTTGCTGCAATCTCAGCAATCAAAATCGGACCATCTTTTTTGCGTTCAGCCATAAAGGTAAGGGCTTTGAACGCATATTGTGTTTTTTTTGATAACATATTAATGTCCTTTTTCAGGCACTGGTTGCTTCATTTTATTCTTTCACTCGAATCCGGCTTGTTTTTTTTAATACTTAACCAAAATATAAAAAAAAAGGAAAAGCACACATCTTTTATGAATCAATGTGATGAATAGAGGAAATTACAATCCCAATACATCTTTCATACTCCAAATGCCTTTATTTTTTGAGGCAAACTCGGCAGCTAAAACAGCTCCTCCTGCGAATCCTTGGCGATTATGTGCAGTATGAATGATTTCTATATCATCAATGACCGAACTGTACTTTACCTTATGTGTACCCGGAGCCGGGTCGATACGTTCAGATAGAATGGATAATAAGGTGGGGTCTGAAGAATACTCATTGATCCAACTTTTCTTTTGAGGCAGGGAAGCCAAAATCTGTTCTGCCAGTGTTATTGCAGTTCCACTGGGTGCATCCTTTTTCTGAGTATGATGTATCTCTTCCATGAAAACATTATAATCAGGATGTTGGCTCATCAGTTTTGCCAGATATTTATTGACTTCAAAGAATAAATTCACCCCAATGCTATAATTACTTGCATATACAAGAGTGCCATTTCTTTTCTCACAATACTGCTTAGCTTCTTCGTATCGGTCAAGCCATCCAGTAGAACCACAAACTACAGGTAAATCCAATTCAAGGCATTTCATGACATTGTCAAACGCACTGTGTGGTCCCGTGAATTCAATTGCAACATCAGCCTTTGATGCGCTGGTAGTATTGAGTTCATCAGCATTATGGATATCCACTTTTAAAGAAATGGTATGACCTTTCTTCACGGCAATTTCTTCAATCGCTTTGCCCATTTTTCCATACCCTACCAGAATAATATTCATGATCTGCGCTTTTGCAGCAAACTTATCTGTAAATCGGCAAGAAACAAATTTTTATGGGATGGATCGTTAGCGAACCTGTCTAGGCTTTTTATCAGGATTTTTGATATTCATTACCAATCCAAAGCCCGGTGTTCTTGTTTGTGGATTAAAGGTTGGACTGATTTGCATGGTAAGATCATCGCTTACATCGAATTGCTTTAAATGCGCAAATACAGTGGCGTCTGCTACTTGAAGCCCCCAAGCCAATACAAACCATAGAATGGAATAATCTCTGTCCCGTCGGAATGCATTCCTATAACTCTGTACAGAGGAAATGCTTAAACCTCTTAATTGGGGATCGATATTTCTCAAATCGGAGCTATCAAATGTTGGCTGTTGGGCTTTGAATAAAGCTTCATAAGCAAATTTGGTTTTCTTATACATACTGTTATTGTATGAGTAAGCTACAGCGGGTATGGCCAATACTCCATACACAACAGGGATTTTCCAATATTGCTTATTGTAAGCTTGCCCCCATCCGGGTATCAAAGCAGAGCGTCTGGTAGCAATTCGTGGAATATGCTTTTTAGGTTCGGCAGCTTTTTTTGTATTGTCTTTTGATACGCTAGTCGTATCTCTATTTAATAGGTTCGCAGAAGCCAATTGCTCTTTGTCAGATTGTGCTGAAAGAGTAGTTGTAAATGAAATCAGTAAGAATGATATGAATAAACGAAATACACACATGTACTTATCAGCTCACCGTTACATTCATGGCTTCGAGAATTTTATTTAGTTCTTCTAATGAAAAATACTCGATGGTGATACTGCCATAACCTTTTTTATTGTGAACCATTTTCACTTTTGTAGCGAAATGTGATGCTAAGTTATCTTCAATCTTTTTGTAAGCAGGAGGGAGATCTGTTTTTGCAGAACTTTTAACAGTGTCCGATTTCTCAGCCTGGTACATTTTTCTCACCAATTCTTCGGTTTGTCTGACGCTAAGACCTTTTTGTTGGATCTCTTTATAAACAAACAGTTGCTTATCAATGGTATCAATATTGATCAAAGCTCTGGCATGTCCCATGCTTAATTGTCCGCTCCTTACTGCTAATTGAATATCTGGTGGCAACTTCAATAATCGAATGTAGTTGGTTACCGTGCTCCTTTCTTTACCCATTCTTTCGGCAACCTGTTCTTGTGTATAACTTAACTCGTCCATCATACGCTTATAACTCAAAGCAATTTCCACGGCATTGAGATTTTCACGCTGTAAGTTTTCAAGTAAAGCTAATTCCAATAACTGTTGATCATTCGCCTGTCTGATATACACAGGAACATCTTTAAGTCCTGCGATCTTTGCAGCACGAAAACGTCGTTCACCTGCAATCAACTGGTATTTATTGCCGGCTAGTTTTGAAACGGTCAGTGGTTGAATGATATCGTGTAATTTCAAAGATTCTGCAAGTTCATTCAATGCTTGCTCATCAAAATCACGTCTTGGTTGTTTTGGATTGATCTGAATATCACTTAACGGAATTCGTGTGCTAGTTGTCACTTGCTCTACCACATCACTTTTCAATGCACCAGTAGTGGTTTTCAGATCTGCATCAATATTTTGCAGCAAAGAGCGAAGCCCTTTTCCGATCAGTTCTTTATTTTGTTTTGGGTTGGTCATGGTATTGAGTTTTAGACTATGGTTCATGGACCATGGTCTATGGACTATTCAATTATTCTTTCTTCATTCGACATCTTGGTCAAACCATTGTTTTGTAAGATCTCCTTGGCAAGATTTAAGTAATTGATCGCTCCTTTACTTTCTGCATCATATAGGATGACCGGTTTACCTACACTTGGCGACTCACTTAATCTTGTATTTCTGTGTATGATGGTAGAAAAAACCATTTCATCAAAATGTCTTCTTACTTCACTGACTACCTGATTGCACAAACGCAAACGACCATCATACATGGTCATTAAAATTCCTTCTATTTGTAATTCCGGATTCAGACGACTTTGCACTATTTTGATCGTGTTCAATAATTTTCCTAATCCTTCAAGTGCAAAGAATTCGCATTGAACAGGTACGATCACACTATCAGAGGCTACTAAAGAATTTACAGTGATAAGTCCCAAAGAAGGAGAGCAGTCGATGATCACAAAATCGTATCGGTCTTTCACTGCATCTAGAATTCCTTTCATCACATTCTCACGATTGGGGTAATTGATCATTTCTATCTCAGCACCCACGAGATCAATATGTGAAGGGATAATATCCAAATTAGGGATCTCGCTTTTCAGGATCACGTCAGTGGCCATGGTATTGTTCACCATACAGTCATACAAACTATTGGTGATATTGTGCAGGTCAAATCCAACACCTGTTGTGCTGTTGGCCTGTGGATCAGCATCCACTAGTAATGTTTTGAATTCAAGCACAGCCAAGCTGGCGGCAACGTTGATAGCAGTAGTAGTTTTACCTACGCCTCCTTTCTGATTGGCAACTCCGATAATTCTCGCCATAATGATTCTTACATTCCGTTGAACGGAAGTTTTTTATTTTAAAGGTCAATAGTTGTTCCGATACCCGGTAATAACAGTTGTTTCCCGGAAGCTTCAAATGTTTGTACAGCCGCTTCAGTATCAATCTTAATAAATCCGAATGTATTGTAATGTACACCAACTACTCGATTGCATTGTACAAAATCGGCACAACGTACGGCATCATGAACGTCCATGGTGAAATTATCACCCAGCGGTAAGACCGCAAAATTAAGCTGGGTCCATGATGGAATCAATTGCATATCCAGTGTAAGAGCGGTATCGCCACTATAGTAGAAATTACCCTCACCTGTCATGAAGAGAAAGCCCATCGGATTGCCACCATAACTTCCATCCGGCAAACCACTGCTATGCTGTGCAACAACACATTTGACTGTTCCAAAATCGAAATTCCATTTGCCACCTGTATTCATGGGATGTGATTTCTCGATCCCTTGTTTAGTGATCCACTCATGAACCTCCCATGCACTTACAACAGTACAACCTGTTCTCTTTGCTATTCCAACAGCATCCGCAATATGATCGGCATGACCGTGGGATAAGAAAATGTAATCGGCTTCAATACTGTTCACATCAATATCCTTAGCAAGTTCATTATAGGTAATAAAAGGATCAAAAAGGATCTTTTTTCCTTTGATCTCTACTTGAAAACAAGAATGTCCGTAATAAGTCAATTTCATAGCCACAATTCTTTGAAGGACGCCAAAAATACGGTTTCAGTAACATCTTTTGAAAGAATCTTATCCATAAGAATAGCTTATCATTTATGGTCCATGGCTAATGGTTTTGTGGGATTATTTTAATTGTAAAGCCGATTCAACTGTTTAGGGGCTAATTTGTTAAGATTGAGCCGTTTTCTGTTGGTATTCAATGGCTTCATTGAAAATGCAATATTTTTATTCACTGTACGTCAACACATTAAAACTTTCTCATGCGTAATGCCGGTACTTTATGGGTGATAGCACTTATCATGCTTTTACTTGATTTTTATGTTTTTCAGGCAGTCAGAACCGTAAGTCAAACCCTTTCAGAAAGAACCCGAACGATCATACATGTTGCATATTGGATTGTCTCCATATGTACTTTGGTGGCGCTTTTATCTTTCCCTTACATACAACTATTACAGAACTCAAAATTTTACCGTAACTACATATTTGCGATACTGGTCGGATTATTTTTTGCTAAGCTTATCGCTGCACTTTTCTTTCTTACAGATGACCTAAGACGAGTAGCACTTTGGTTAATGAGTAAAATATTTCCGGGTACGGGCGCTCAGTATATGAATACCTCTGGCGGTATTCCTCGATCTACTTTTTTGAGTTGGCTTGGATTGGGAATCGGGGGTTCATTATTTGGTACTTTGTTGTATGGGTTTAGTAATAAATACAATTATCAAATCAAAAGGCTTAAGCTTTCATTTTCCAACTTGCCCGAAGCTTTTAAGGGATTGAAAATGGTTCATATCAGTGACATACATAGCGGTAGTTTTCAAAATAAAAAAGCAGTAGAGCATGGCATTGATATGATCCTTCAGGAAAAGCCTGACCTCATCGTATTTACGGGTGATCTGGTCAACGATCGAGCTTCTGAAATGGAGGAGTATAAGTCTGTTTTTGCACGCTTAAAGGCTCCAATGGGAGTGTTCAGTACATTAGGGAATCATGATTATGGTGATTATGTTTCCTGGCCCACCCGTGAAGAAAAAGCTGCCAATCTGGAGATATTAAAGAAAACACATGCGGAAATGGGGTGGCGCTTGCTCATGAATGAACATGTAACATTCGAAAGAACCGGTCAACAAATTGCATTGTTGGGTATTGAGAATTGGGGTGCTAAAGGACGTTTCCCGAAATATGGTAAAATGGACTTAGCCTATGCCGGTACTGAAAAAATTCCTTTCAAAATATTGCTAAGTCATGATCCCAGTCATTGGGATGCACAAATCAGAACCGAGTATACAGATATTGATCTGATGTTATCGGGGCATACACACGGAATGCAATTCGGACTTGAAAACCCCTATTTCAAATGGAGTCCGGTTCAATGGATGTATAAACAGTGGGCCGGATTGTATGAAGAAGGAAAACAGAAGTTGTACGTGAATAGAGGATTTGGTTTTATCGGTTATCCGGGTCGTGTCGGAATACTGCCGGAGATTACGGTTTTAGAATTCGTATAAGTGGTATCTGATTGTTATTGGTGGATGTTGTTACGCAGTTCATGGTTTATTCATACAACAGTTTTTTTGATGTTGTATCTTTCTCATAAATCATGACTACATGCGCAGATTCAGTATACTAAGTCTTTTCTTATTCAGCCTTTTTCAAATAAAAGCTCAGTCAATCAACGGAAGTGTTAGCTCTGCACACCCTTTAGCAACGAAGGCTGGATATGATATTCTAAAAAAAGGTGGAAATGCTTTTGATGCCGCTGTAGCCATTGCTGCTGCTTTGAATGTGGTAGAACCCATGATGTCAGGCATTGGGGGTTATGGCACTATACTGATCTATGACGCCAAGACGAAGCAGATTCGTTTTCTGAATGCCAGTGGAAGATTTCCCGAAGCCACGAATACAGATCTGATGCGTGCTCCAACTCCGGATTATCAAAAAAACAGAATCGGACCCAAGTCTATTTCTACACCCGGTAACTTGAATGCATGGGCTTTGATGCATCATTCTTATGGTACCACTCAATGGGCTGATCTTTTTGTTCCCGCTATTGATTATGCAGAGAGAGGATTTATCATTTCAAAAAACACTGCCGGTTTTATTCAGGAAGCCTATCCTTACTTCTCATCTTATGCACAACAAATATTCGGACAGCAATCGAAACCATTGGAAGCAGGTGATCGTTTGATACAAAAAGATCTTGCAACAACTTTTAAAAGAATCGCTTCTGAAGGTGTTGATGTTTTTTATCAGGGATCGATCGCGAAACAAATCGATGCACAAATGAAAACAGCAGAAAGTTTTCTACGATTCAAAGACCTGCAACAACATCAAGCAGAATGGTGGAATCCTTTACAGATCGATTATAAAGGGTATTCAGTTTATACGGCATCCTTACCCGCTAATTCTTTTGCTGCGTTTGTAAACCTAGGACTGATGAGAGAGGCGGGGAGTCAAAAATTATCACATAATAGCGGCGAATACCTTCATTTGTTTGCTGAGATGACCAAACTATCTTACAAAGCAAGATTGGCTTATTCTTTTGATCCGGATATTCGTCAAGCACCTCTCGATAGTATTTTATCAACGCAAGTGTTGCGAAATACACTAGCCAATATCAGTAAGGATTCTGCCTCATTGTTTAAACCACCTTTTAGTGTTGAAAGTAAAAACACCACTCATTTTGTTGTCATTGATCAATGGGGTAATATGGTGAGTGCTACACAGACATTGGGTAACTCTTTTGGAAGTCGTGTTTTTATTGAAGGAACCGGTATTTGTATGAATAATTCAATGGCCTATTCTACATTTGAACCGAAGGGTAATCCCATGGATGCATTTCCGGGCAGACATAAACTTTCCGGGGATTGCCCTGTGATCATCTTGAAAGATGGATTGCCTTGGGCCGCTTTAGGTACACCGGGTGGACATACCATCACGCAAAACGTACCCCAGATCATTTTTAATTTGATCGATCATCAGATGAATATGCAATCTGCCATTGATGCACCTAAGATCGCATTTGTAGAACCGAATTTTATTCGCGTTGATCCTGATATGCCTGAAGAAGTGCTCGAAGTACTAAGACAAAAGGGGCATCAGATCAGAATAGGCAGTATCGGTAATGCTCATGGTATCAGGATACTGCGTGATGTCAATGGAAAGATCATTGGTTATGATATTGGCACGGATAAAAGGGGAGATGGAAAATCTCCTGTCATCGATCGATAACTTTATCCAAGTTTAACAGGAAGCTGAACACGTACATATTCCCATTCAATGGATATAGCTGCATCTTTAGAGACAGGTATAACATCGTAAGTAAGTCTTTGTGTGATACGCTGTTTTTTTAGAGGCTTCACTTTTACGCGTACAACATCTTCCGCAGGATTGTAATCATCGGCCAAGTGTTGTTGGTATTTTGTATTGATGATAATGGTCCACTCGTTTTTTCCCGGAATAGTGAAGAGCGCATATTTTCCTTTTTGAATCTTCTTTCCACCTATTGTAACATCGGTAGAAAAGTCGATAGAAGTGGCATTGTGTGCACCGGTAGCCCATACCTGATCATACGCAACCAATCCACCCCATATCATTCTCCCCTTTACACCCGGTGATCCATATTCGATGTGGATATGTGTATTACCGATCGTTTTCATGGCTACTCTTTTTGGACTAGCCTTCATGGTATCTTTAACGATCAAACCTTTATTGATACTATCCGCGTAACCATCACCCGAAAGATGTTTATGTTGTGCGCAGAGTGACAGGTAAGTTAAAAGGAACAAAAGCGAAAAAAGAAAACGCATAACGTAAAATTTGATGCAAAGTAAGCGGATAATGGATCACCTTTTACTGATTTTATTTAAGCTGATGGCCCTTTGACGTGAGCATTTGAACCTGCTCACATCTTCACCTCTCAATTTTGCATGTTTGGTAAATCTTCCAGCCATTCTTTTCCGCCACATTTTAAAACTACTTTTTTTGCTGTTGGCGCGCATGAGTTCAATTACTTCCTTCTCTTTTAGGCCAAATTGGAACAAAATGGCTTCAAATGGGGTGCGATCTTCCCAGGCCATTTCTATAATACGATCAATGTCCTTTTCTGTTAAAATTTCCATAGAATGATTAACAATCCACAATAATAAATGGTTGTGCAGCGTTACGGCCATGATTTGCATCTTGTATAAGATTTTTGGCACGGTGCTTGAAAAGAAAGAAGAATAAAATAAACCTTATGAAGAAATTATTATTAGCAGTAGTCGTTGTTATGGGTACAATTACCCTTGTAAATGCTCAGGGAGCAAGAGTTGGTGTAAAACTCGGAACCAATCTGAATAAAATATCAGGCCAGTCATTTAAAGATGGATTCGACCTTTCTTACCATTTCGGGGGCTTTCTGGAAGTGGATCTGAATAGGAAATGGGGTATCCAGCCGGAGTTACTATGGAGTCAGACAAGTACCAAAAGAACCAGTTTCAATACTCTTTATTCAAATCAGATCAATCCATTGAATAATAATGAGAAAATCAAACTGGATTATTTGGCTATTCCGGTTCTGTTGCGTTATTCTGTAGCGGGTATTCTTACTTTAAATGTGGGACCTCAGTTTGGGATATTATTGAATCAGGATAAAACCCTTTTGCAAAATGGTGAAAGTGCTTTTAAATCAGGAGATTTCTCGATGGTAGCCGGCGGGCAACTCAACTTTAAGTTTGTACGTGTTTATGGAAGATACAACATCGGTTTGCAAAACATCAACGATATTGATAATAAAGATAAGTGGACCAACCAGCAGATTCAGCTAGGCTTAGGTTTGCGGTTTTAAAATCCAATATCCATCAGGATTTTAGAACGGGGTAACCAATCTTTTATTAAAAAGATGGTTACCCTTTTTTATGCTTTTATCTTGAAAGATTTTTTAAGTGTTTGGATCCTCTTTTTAAAAGCTTCTAACTCTTGCATTTGCTGGTTGATAAAACTATTCTCTTCCAGTTTACCAAGAACAGTATTCATTTCTGCAAAGCTTTCATAGACCATTTTTCTGAAAGGATTTTGATAGTCTTTAGCCCTTGAATCATGGATACCCTTTATCATCCATTCTTTGACAGAGATTGCATGGTCGAGCAGTTGCTTTAGTTGCGTAGTAGATATCTTCTTCAACTTTATTTCTTCAATCTCTTCAAGAGCAGCTAAAGCATGAGTTGCTTTTTGCTGATAGTATTTGTTTCCAAGTTGTGTATAGTATTTATGTACATCATCCCAAGAAACGAGCTTTCCTTTTTTAATCTTTTCCTTTAACTGTTGTAATTCAGTTTGAGGTATCAACTGACCGCCCAAATTGGCCCATTCATTTCTGCTATTTTTAGCCGGTAATACATGCTGTAATGCTTCAATGTCACCGGATTTTACATCTTCCAGAATGGCAATAAGATGTATGGCGCCATAATATCGGATCAGATCTCTGAACAAATGATACGCCGTTCTAACTTTAAGTAATACTACTTTTCGTTTACTGTTTTCAAAGCCATCTACCAATACTTCCAATTGATCCACTACTTTGTCAGTACTTAACAATAACTGTTTCCCTGTTAATATAGCCTCTTCCTTGGTTAAGGGTTTACGACTATTGTTCTGGGCTTTATGATAAGCATGTCCGGTTGCTTCTTCAATAATGCTCAATGATGTAAACATTTCATTGATCGTATCAGGCGCTAGATAATCATATTCGATCAATTGAATACGTTCAGTTCTTTTGTCTCTATCTACATATTTCCAAGCATTTCTGGCTAATGCATACATGTTATACAAAAACCAGTAACCCGGCATGACCAATAACTGATCATTACTAACATCATTGCTTACCAGTGAGAATGGTATTTTGATATTTAATTCAGAAGGATAGTCTCCTTTCGTGAGGATAGTAAATCCTGCAAACACTGAATTATGTTTAAGACTTACGCATAAACCCGGCCAGAATCCACGTCCCATGATGATCTCACCATCAGCCCCCCGACTATTATGATTAGATCCAATGGTGGCACCTGCTGCAATATTGCTTTGTCCCATCACCAGTGCGGCACAAAGAAAGGAGTTATTGTGGTGTTGCTCATGAGCAGGGAAGATCAATGAGTTCAACACCTCACAACAAGAGATCGTTGCATTATGTCCTAAATAAGAGTTGATAAGTCTGGCCCCATACTTTAACTGTGAATGGGATGCCATAATAAAACGAACTGCTTTAACACCATAGAACATTTTACAACCAAATCCAATGATGCCATTTACAGCTTCACAACCCTCACCAATTTGTGTTTTACCTTCCTCGCCGGAATTAATAGTAAGGTTCTTTAGTTTGTTGGCACCTTTGATGTAAGCATCAGTTCCAATCCAAACATCTTTGATGATGTTACAGTTTTTAATCACTGTTCTGTCACCGATCTTACCATAATATCCTCTTTTATTATCAAAACGTGCTTCTGTAAATTGTCTGTATTTGTCTTGTAATATTTTATCGTGTTTATCTCTACTCCATAATAAAGCATCTCCTGCAAGCATACCATTGAATGGTAAAACTCTTCTTCCCGTATTTTCATTACAGATCTCCATCCATATTCTTACATCTTCAGATTCTCCTTCTTTTATAATACCATTGCCAAATTTTGCATGATTGGTAGCTACCAGTTCATTTACGTTGGTGATAATAACTTCACTTCCTATGATATAGTGTGACAGATAGTTTACATTATCAATGCACACATTGTCTCCAAAATCGCAGCTAATGATGGTAGAATTGTAGAGTCCAACAGGGACTTTCAGATCACTAAAGCCCAAACAGAACGGTTCAAGTTTACCGATGCGAACAAGCCCAAAAAATTTACAGTTCTTTACAAGTTCAGGGTTGAAGGCATCTGATACAAGAATTTTATTCCAATCATCACTTGTATTTCTGTTTCTTACCAGAACCTCAATTTCATAGGCATTCAACGTGCGATAAGCAATACCATTTCGGTTTTGCATATTCCGTAGATAATACTCATCTTTTCCTTTCGGTAAAAAGGGAGTGGCGATGAACTGATAGCCCAATGATGACAATGGAGTTTTCAATATGTTGTTCTGTGGCATGTTGCTGATGATTTGTGATTTTGCTGTATCGATTTTATAGATCCATACCGCAGTAATGATCCATTATTCCACCGTAACGCTTTTAGCTAGGTTTCTTGGTTTATCAACGTCTAACCCTTTCGCTACACCTACATAATAACTTAATAATTGCAGTGGAATACAACTCAATAAAGGAGCAATGACTTCATCTGTATCCGGTACAAACATTACATCGTCTGCCATACCTGGAATAATTGCATCATTTTGTGTAGCAACAGCTATGACCATGCCTTTTCTAGCTTTAATTTCTTGCACGTTGGATACGATTTTCTCGTAATAAGAATCTTTTGTTGCCACAAATACTACAGGCAATTTGTCATCTACTAATGCAATAGGGCCGTGTTTCATTTCTGCAGCAGGATAACCTTCTGCGTGGATATATGAAATCTCTTTCAATTTCAAAGCGCCTTCCAATGCTACCGGGAAATTATAACCTCTTCCAAGGAAAAGGAAATCACTTGCATCTTTATATTTCTTTGCAATGCGTTGAATGTTGGAAGTGTCAGCCAGTATTTCTTTTACTTTTTCAGGAATGGCTTCTAGTTCTTTCATCAGGCTTAGGTAGCGGTTTTCATCAATAGTGCCTTTAGCATAACCGATCTTCAATGCCATCATGGTAAGAACAGCCAACTGTCCGGTAAAAGCTTTGGTACTAGCAACACCGATCTCGGGACCGGCATGTGTATAAGCACCTGCATGACTTAATCGCGCAATACTGCTTCCTACTGCGTTCACAACACCAAATATGAAAGCGCCTTTTTCTTTGGCACTTTCCAAAGCAACTAAAGTATCTGCTGTTTCACCACTTTGCGAAATGGCAATGATCACATCTCCTTTGTTCACCACCGGGTTTCTGTACCTGAATTCAGATGCATATTCCACTTCAACAGGAATACGACATAGTTCTTCAATTTGGTATTCAGCAATTAAACCTGCATGCCAGCTGGTTCCGCAAGCAACAATTAAGATACGCTGCGCATTTTTTAAAGCTTCAATATGGTTGTCGACACCGCTCATGATGATCTGACCTGTTTGAGGAAGTAATCTTCCGCGCAAACAATCAAAAATCGTATCAGGCTGTTCATGAATCTCTTTGATCATGAAATGATCATAGCCGCCTTTTTCAATGGCAGCTAATTCCATATCTAGTTTGGTAATAAAAGGTGTTTGTTTTTCATTACCAAGATTTTTTAGGATCAGTTCATCAGGACGAACAATCGCAATCTCATAATCATTCACATACACCACTTCTTTCGTGTATTCAATAATGGGAGAAGCGTCGCTTGCAAGGAAGTGTTCTCCTTTACCGATGCCAATCACCAATGGACTTCCTTTTCTTGCGGCTAGTATGGTTTCTGGGTCGTCTTTTGCAATTAGTAAGATACAGTAAGCACCTACGATACGTTTTAATGCAATGCGCAATGCTTCTTCAAGCGTACAGTTATTATTAATCTTGATATCCTCAATAAAGTTTAGGAGTACTTCAGTATCTGTATCGCTTTTAAAAGTATATCCTTTGGTAATGAGTTCTTGTTTAATATGCGCATAGTTTTCGATGATACCATTATGGATCATCGCCAATTCGCCACTTTGTGATACATGTGGGTGTGCATTACGGTCACTCGGTTCTCCATGCGTAGCCCAACGAGTATGACCAATACCAATATGGGAGTGAACATCTTTTCCCATAGTATCTTCTTCCATTTCCGCCACTTTCCCTTTTTTCTTGTAAACATTCAACTTGCCATTGTTTAATAAGGCAACTCCTGAACTGTCATACCCACGATATTCCAATCTTTTGAGTCCTTTTAAAACGACCGGATAGGCTTCTCTATGGCCTACATATCCAACAATACCGCACATAAATTTTTGCTTTAATAGGTCAATAATCAACGGTAACTTACTACCGTAATTGTTTTAAAAAGTTACAAATATTCAATATAAACTTAAATAAATTCAATGCATTACATATTTGATCTTTCAAAGGACTATGTTTTAGAAAACAACTGCGTTTTATTGCGTCCTTTACAAGGGAATGATTGCGATAATTTGCGGTATTTTTCGCAGAATCAACCTGAAATTTGGACTTATTCCTTGCAGAAAGCAGCAGGGGAAGAGAATCTTAAAAAGTATATAGAATTTGCGATTTCAGCAAGACAAAGAGGTGTTGAGTATCCTTTTATCGTGTATGACAAAAGACAAAACAGCTATGCCGGCAGTACTCGCTTTTATGATATCCAGTTGCAGCACCAAACTTTGCAATTAGGTTATACCTGGTATGGAAAAGAATTTCAGGGAACGGGATTGAATAAACATTGTAAATTTTTATTGCTTCAGTTTGCTTTTGAACAAATAGGAATGGAGCGAGTAGAGTTTAGAGCAGATAATAACAATCTACGCAGTATTGCAGCTATGAAAAGTATTGGATGTGTGGTTGAAGGAGTCTTAAGAAGTCATGCCAACAAACTGGAAGGAGGTAGAAGAGATTCTATTGTATTGAGTATACTTAAAGATGAATGGTTTACTAGCGTTAAAAAAAATCTTTTGCAGAAGTTATCTTGATTTGTCATTCAATCGTCAGTTTCCTGATTGCGTAAAATGAATTCCGCTTATCTACTTGCTGTGCTTTTATGAACGCTGAGTTTTGTTTCTCAAAATAAAAGCGTTCATGAAAAGAATAGGAAATACAACAGTTCGTTACATTTCATTGATGATCATCTTATTGGTTTCTTTTTCAAGTACATCTGTAATTGCATCTGATAATGAGCCGGGATCAGCAGTTATTAAGGGGAAAGTAGTTACCAATAATGGTACCCCTGTTATTTATGCTACCATCACTATCAAAGAAAATAATCGTTCGTTACTGACGGATGAAGAAGGATTTTTTACTTTCAGAAACATTAATGCGGGTCATTATTCTTTGGTCGTAGTCTCTACAGGTTTTGGTACTACTACTAAAGCGGTAGATATTCAAGACAAAGAAAATGTAACGGTAAATATCATCATTGAAACAGGCATTACAGAATTGGCAGAAGTGACTGTAAACAGTGAGCGAAGAAAGTTTTATCGTACATCCAGTGAAACCGTAGCTCGTATGCCATTGAAGAATCTGGAAAATCCACAAGTGTATAATACAATTACGAGTTCTTTGCTGCAAGAACAGGTGATCACACAGTTTGACGATGCTTTAAAGAATGCTCCGGGTATCGATAAATTATGGACTTCAACCGGAAGGGGAGGTGATGGAGCTGCTTATTTTTCATTAAGAGGATTTAGTGTACAACCTTCCATGATCAATGGTGTTGCTGGATTGAGTAATGGAGGCCTTGATCCTGCTAATATTGAGAGAATTGAGGTAATTAAAGGTCCATCAGGAACTTTATTTGGAAGTAGTTTGGTCTCGTTTGGGGGACTCATTAACCTACAAACAAAACGTCCATATGATACCATTGGTGGTGAGATCAGTTATACAGGCGGAGGTTTTGGATTGAATAGATTAACAGCGGATATAAATTCACCGCTGAACAAATCAAAAACTGCATTATTCAGATTAAATACGGCCTATCATTCAGAAGGTAGTTTTCAAGATGCAGGATTCAAAAAGTATTTATTCATTGCACCTTCTGTTTCTTTCAAAGCGAATGAAAGACTGTCCTTTTTATTCAACACAGAATTTTATCAGTCAGAAGCTACTAATCCTTTGATGTTGTTCCTAAACAGGACCAGAAAATTAAATGCTACGAATGTGAACGAGTTGAAAGTGGATTTCAATCGATCTTTTACTAGTAATGATATCACCATCAAAACACCAACAGTGAATTTGTTCGGACAAATGACGTACAAATTATCTGGTGCATGGACCTCACAAACTAATATTTCCAGGAGTACACGTAAGTCCGACGGTTACTACTCTTATGTGATGTATATACTTCCCGGAGATTCTTTGTTGAATCGGTATGTGAGTAATCAAAACGCTACAGGTTATTCTACTAGTTTTCAGCAAAACTTTATAGGTGATTTTTATATCGGTAAGATGAGGAATAGAATGGTTGCAGGTATTGATGTATTACATCTATCGGCGCAAAATAATAGTTCTGCCTATGTATTATTTGATACTGTAAATGCTATTAGGGTTGATAACAAGTACACACAACTGACCAAAGCCGCATTGGATGCAAGATTTGCACAAAATAATAATCCAACAAGAAATACAACGAATAGCTATACCTATAGCGCTTATGTTTCAAATGTGTTGAATATTACTGATCAGTTAATGACGATGTTAAGTGTGCGAGTAGATCGTTTTGATAATAAGGGCACTTTAACACATAGAACCAATACCATAGCCGGTGCATTTGCACAAACAGCAGTATCTCCAAAATTGGGGTTGGTATATCAAATCATCAAGGATAAAGTATCTCTATTTGGTAATTACATGAACGGGTTTAGAAATGTAAATGCTATTACACAACCTGATGGTAGTGTAAGTAATTTCAAACCACAACAGGCCAATCAGTGGGAAGGGGGTGTAAAAGCAGAATTGCTGAATAGAAAGGTCACAGCTTCTTTATCATACTACAATATTTACGTAACCAATATTACTCGCCCTGATCCATCTAGAGCCGGATTTACCATTCAGGATGGGAATATGTCAAGTAAGGGATTCGAAGCTGATGTCTCAGCTAATCCATTACCCGGATTGAACCTGATTGCAGGCTATAGTTTCAACAAAAGTTTAAATGATAAAACAGATGCCGCAAGTAATGGCAGACGCCCGGTAACTGCAGGTCCTGAGCGACTCATGAATTTGTGGGCAAGCTATCAGTTTGTTTATGGAAAATTGAAAGGCTGGGGAATTGGACTTGGCGGTAACTATGCAAGCGAAAATATCATTACCAACAACAGTGTAAATGGTTTATTTACGATTCCTGCTTATACAGTTGCTAATTCAACTTTATTTTATAATGCTTCTTCATTCAGAATTGCATTGAAAGTGGATAATGTATTTAATGAACAATATTTCAAAGGGTGGACAACCGTAGAACCTCAATTGCCACGTAGAGTATCTGCGAATATTAGTTTTCGTTTTTAATTCATCATTGAATAAATACTTATTGTGTTTCTCAAACTACCACCTGCGATTCGTAAGATCATCTTAAAAATACACCTCTGGCTCGGACTCAGTACCGGGCTAGTGGTGTTTATTGTCGCTATTACAGGAGCCATGTATTGTTTTGCTCCTGAGTTACAACAGCTGACACAGCCTTACAGATCGGTAGAAGCGAAAAAGGAACGTTTTTTACCCGCTTCTACACTAATTGCGATTGCAGAAAAACAAATACCGGATAAAAAAGTCAAGCGACTGTATTATGGTCAATCCAATAAAGCAGCTTATGCATTATTTTTTGAGAAGGGTGGATATTATCATGCGGTATTTATGAATCCTTATGATGGTACGGTATTGAAAACAAAGAATATGCGGAAAGATTTTTATAATATCATTCTGTATTTGCATTTTACTTTATTGATACCGTATGGACAAGAAATCGTAGGCTGGTGTACGCTGATCTTTTTTGTCATGATAGTTAGCGGGATCATTTTATGGTGGCCACGAAATAAAGCAGCTAAAAAAGCGCGATTTCAGATCAAGTGGGGTACTTCTATAAAAAGATTGAATTATGATCTTCATAATGTTTTAGGTTTTTATGCCAGTTGGGTATTAATATTTATCGTTTTTACTGGGTTGATATGGGCATTTGACGGCTTTGCAAAAACGATATACCATATCACAGGCGAAACAAAATCTATTATACAACAACAATTACCTGTTTCTGATACCCATCAAAAAAAAGAAGTTGTGACGGAAAAAGTAGTTGATAAAGTGTGGTATAAGATTGAAAAGGAGATGAGTGATACTTATAAAGGGGTTGAATTCATTTTACCTCAAAATTATAGTGCAGCTCTTTTAGTCAGAGCCAATCCATCGGCAAATGTTTTTTATAAAACGGATTATCGCTACTTCGATCAATACTCGGCTAAAGAATTTGAAGGGTCTTATGGCTGGGGGAAATACAGTGATGTGAGTACTTTATCAGATCGTATTCGAAGAATGAATTATGATATACATATAGGTTCGGTGTTAGGATTACCCGGCAGAATAGCTGCTTTTCTTGCAGCTTTAATTGCTGCAAGTTTACCAGTCACAGGTTTCTTGATCTGGCAAGGTAAAAAAAAGGTCAAAAAGATTCATAGATGAAGATTCCATCACGCCCTGTGAGCATTTTTTACTACTGTAAATAGTAGTATATACCTATTTATATGTATTTACGTGATCTCGCAGTTTTTATTCACCGAAAATATATTTACTTTGTCTCACAGTCTACCCCCCGCGGCTTATTCAATGATTTACTATGCCACAGCGGACACTTATCACAGAAGTCAATGATATCAAGGCAGTAGCCAGAGGTATCAATATTTTTTCATGTAGAAAGCAAATATTCAAAGTACAGCTTTATCAGTTTAATGCAGCTCAAAATCAAGGATTGGAAAAAACTGTAGTGCGGTATTATTCCTTGGGACAGCATAGTTTCTGGAATGCCTTACCTGGTTATACTTTGATCATTTATTTGTTTATGGTGCTTACCAATATTATTCCATATGATGAATTGGGAGTAATTGCAACTATTCTTTTATATGCGCCATTTGCATTTGGATCCGTTTTTCTATTACGAATACTGATTGCCTGGTATGCAAAAAGATCTTTAATGAGGCTGGCTACAACTTTAGAAACCGAGAGGCACAAATATTCTTATGTATTTCATTCTAGGTAATCTAAATAAGGATTACAATAAAAGCCCCTGTAAAAAGAAATAAGCGAAGCTAAAATAAATGATAAGCCCCGTAACGTCTACCAAAGTCGCTACGAAGGGAGCTGAAGACACAGCCGGGTCGGCGCCTAGTTTCTTTAAAAAGATGGGCAACATAGATCCGGATAAAGTTCCCCATAACACAACGCCTATCAGTGAGAATCCAACTGTAAAAGCGATCATCATCCAATGTGATCCATAGATCTCAGGAAAGAAAGAATGCCAAACAGCTACACGAATAAAACCAATAATACCTAACACGGTTCCAAGTAATAAGCCGCTTAAAATTTCTCTACGTAATACACGCCACCAATCTCCAATACCAATTTCTCCAACAGCCATGGCCTGAATAATAAGTGTAGAGGCTTGCGAGCCACTGTTACCACCACTGGAGATGATCAATGGAACAAATAAAGCCAATACCACTGCTTTAGCAATTTCATCTTCAAAGTATCCCATGGCAGTTGCGGTAAGCATTTCTCCAAGAAACAATACAATTAGCCAACCAACCCTTTTTCGAAACAGTTTTAACAAAGGGATGTCTAGATAAGGTTCATTCAATGCTTCTGTACCACCGATCTTTTGCATGTCTTCACTGAACTCTTCATTGGCAACCCATAACATATCATCAATGGTTACAATTCCGAGCAAAATATTATGATCATCTACTACCGGTAGTGCAACACGGTTATTCATTTTAAAAATCTGATTGGCATGTTCTTGGTCATCATGAACATTCAATGAAACCACACGTCCATCAATGACTTCATCCATGCGTTTATCAGGAGCTGCTAAGATCACATCTCTGATCCTGATATCATCTATTAATGCGCCATGTTCGTCAATGACATAAATCACATCAATGGTCTCACTATTCTTCCCGAACTTTCTGATGGTCGTAAAAACTTCTGCAACAGTGTTATGCGCATAAACGTATACATAATCAGGGGTCATTAATCGACCGACACTATCCTCAGGATATCCTAACATCGATAATGTGATCTTTCTTTCCTCAGGATCCAATAATTTGATCAGATCACGTATCGCAGCTTTAGGAAGTTCTTCCAAAAAATCAGTACGGTCATCGGCAGGTAATTCATTGAGCAATTCTGCTGTTTTGGAAGAAGGTAATTCCTTTACAATATCTTTTTGTTGGGCAATATCTAAGATCTTAAAAACACTGGCTGCTCTATGAATGGCCATATTTGCAATGATCTGTGCCTCATATTCCGGGAAATCATTGATAAGTCCGGCCACGTCACTGATATTCTGGTGATCAAGAAATTCTCTGATCTCCAGTTTATCTTCTTTTTCGATCAGTTCTTCAAACTGCTCATTCAAACCGGGTTGTTCTAATTCCAATGACATGGGTGCAATTTAATAAGTAATCCTCAAAGCTCCGTTTAGCCGTTATTATGATCCGTTGGTCATTAGCGAATCAACGGTATCTTTATGGTGTCAGTAAATCCTATAAGGCATGATACTCCCTTTTCTAACGATCGCTCCGTCTGAAAATAGAGGCAGAGGTGTATTTACAACAGAAGATATTGGGGTGGATACCATTATTGAAATTTCGCCCGTTTTGGTATTAAGTCCGGACGAAAGAAGATCAGTAGAACAGACCATCTTGTTCGATTATATTTTTGAGTGGGGGGAGGAAATGAAAGGAGCTTGTGTTGCATTAGGATATGTATCAGTATATAATCATTCATACACAGCCAATTGCATTTATGAAATGGATTTTGAACATGAACTGATACAGATCAGAACGGTCAAACCGGTGAAAGCAGGCGAAGAATTATTTATTAACTACAATGCAGATCCTGATGATACAAAACCGATTTGGTTTGAAGCTACTTAATGTTACATCTGCTCATAATGATACAATCCATTTTTGATTGCATAGACTGTCATACCCGCCAAACTATTCACATTCATTTTCCTTAAAATAGTTGATCTGTAATTTTCAACAGTTCTAATACTTAAAGAGAGTATTTCAGCCACTTCTTTACTGTTTTTATCTTCACATATTAATGAGATCATTCTTTTTTCAGTCTCCGAGAAAATATGTTTTTGTTTTTTGGAAAAAGGATTGAATGCACCCTTTTTCACCATGAGTGCAAGTTTATAAGAAGCATTTTTACAATAAAAAGTCAGGTTTTTATTTACAGTATCGATCGCTTCAAAAAGGTCTTCTTTTTTAACACCCTTTGTTATGTATCCCGTTACACCCGCGTCTAATGCAGATGCGATCATGTATTCATCATCAAAATGTGACAGTGCAAGACAGCGAATTTGTGGTTGTATTGAAAGTATACTTCTGATTGCTTCGATCCCTGTTATAACAGGCATTTTGAGATCTGTAATGATAAGATCCGGATAATACTTTTTAGAAGCCTCTATCAATTCTTTTCCATTTTTACAACTGGCAACTACATGATAGTGCGGAACTGTATGAAGGATGTCAACTAAACCATGTCTGAATATATCATGGTCATCAGCTACAATAATTTTAATCCTGATGTTTTTAGTAACAACAGGCTTTGAAACTTGTTTCATGCTCAAGGATGTTATTCAATTAATCAACTTTCTCGGTGTAATCATCAACAATTAGATCATTGTTGTTAGTGCATAGCAGATCTATGGAAGTGACTATAATAGCTGAGAAGCTGTTATAGTGATAGTTTAATGCTAAGGATAAAACAAAGATAAATGGTAGCTCTAATTGAAATGTCACTGTTCTGACACTTACCTATTTTAGCACGTAATTGATGGAGAAGATAATTGCAGTCATTTAATTGCACAATGTTTTTTGTTTTCTGAACATACATTTATGCTTTACATCATCTTCAAACTAAAAACGTATGAGTTTGTGCTGAGAAAAACTACTTTAGTAGTAAGATTTTATTCATTCATCAATAACATTTTATTACTAACCTTCTTTAATGCATTTAGTTATGAAAAAACTTATCATATTCTCTCTTTATCTTTTATTGAGTCTCGTTGGTTTCAGTCAGCGTATCACTGCAGTTCAATGGATGGTCGGAACTTGGAAAATCAATACTCCTCAAGGTACTATTGTTGAGATCTGGCAATCTAAAGATGACAGTACACTCCAAGGACGTAGCTTATTTGTGAAAACTACGGGTGACAGCATTCCTCAAGAAACCATTGAAATGTCGTATCGAAATGGGGATTGGATATATTCACCAACAGTCATGAATCAAAATGGTGGGAATGCCGTACCATTCAAAGTCATATTCATGCGTGGTAGTGAGTTCATAGCAGAAAATCCTACACATGATTTTCCACAACGAATTGCTTATAGAAGAATCAAACAGAGTCTATATGCAAGTATCGAAGGAAAACGCAATGGAAAATATGGGAAGCAAAATTTTGATTTTACAAGCGAGTAAAAAATTTTACGCTAAAATATCCTGAACATTTTTACTGATATTCTCTGCAATCTTCTGCATGGGCAGGTCATTATCATCTTTTCCAAAAGGATCTTCGATTTCTTCTGCAATCAGTTCTAAACTGGCAAGAACATAAAAGATAAAGATCACAACCGGAATGGTAATGAATCCTAAGCTTAAGGCAAAGCCTAGCGGTAAAGTGATCACATAAAAGAAAATGAATTTTTTGATGAATGCACTATAAG
>JBDKEH010000165.1:0-11848 GCA_039795345.1 Bacteroidota bacterium | reverse complement strand
TGGGTGAACTAGATCCGTCATGGAGACCCGGATTACCACATTGGCAATTGAATTCATTAACGACAAAAATACTGGGAGCAGAATTTACCTACAATATCAATAAGCAATTTTCAGATGTTGGCATGATATCAGGAAAATCGAAACAGTCAAAAAATGCTGTCAGTCTACTTCCGGCTCTTTCTATTTATTACATTCACCTTAATGATCCTACCATCATTGCAAGTCCGGGAACACATTCTGATGACTACAACGTCGACATCAATTTAAAATTTCCGTTTGCAGCTTCTGTTGTATGGAATAAAAACTGGTCGTTGGCAGGCGCTGCGGGTCCTGTAACGGGCATTAATTTTTTCAGTACAGAATCCTATGATGTTCGATTCATTAAAATCAAGAATAAAGAAACAAGATGGTCAACGGGCTTTTATTTGCAAGGAGGAATCTCTTATACCAGAGATCACTGGTATGCTGGTTTAGATGCCAATTTGCAACAATATGGGTCCGGGGATGATGCGTCTCGTACCAGGAGATTGTTTTATGGTGTTGAATTGTATATCGGTAAACGATTTCATGCACCTCTTTTCTTGAAGAAGATATTTCAATGACACTTGAAATAATCAAAAGGCTCTTTACAATCATTGCATTTATACAAAGCTTTACATGCTGTGCTGCCAAATTGTGATACCAATGTTGTATTCCATGAATTACACTGTGGACATTGGATACCCTCCTCTTCTTGGAATGCTTCAGGAGTGCATACGGCTTGTTTGTATTGGGGAGGGGCAATACCGTAGGCTTTTAATTTATTTTTTCCTTCCTCACTCATCCAATCAGTAGTCCAGGCAGGTGATAATACTTGCTTGATATCCATCTGTTGATACCCTGCCTGTAATAAAGCCATTCTGATATTCATACTGATCACATCCATGGCCGGGCAACCACTGTAGGTGGGTGTAATGGTGATGATGGGTTTAACGATGCCGCTATCAAGTTGCATTATTTCCACTGCTCGAACAATACCAAGATCCAGTATGGTCAAAACAGGCACTTCGGGATCCGTTACTGTTTCCAATAAATGCCAGATCTTTTTTTCTTCGGGTGTGGTATGTTGTACAGCGATCGTCATATTATTTTACCATTCAGCTCCGGGATAGGCTCTTTGTAAGAATTGCATTTCAGCAAGTATGTATCCTATATGTTCTGTATGAATACCGGTTTTGCCTCCTTGTTGTGCCCAACTTTTTTCAGGAATATTGATGGTTGCTTCTTCAAATACTTCTTGAACTTTTTGCAGCCATTGCTGGCGAATAGTGGTAAGATCTACACTGATTTGATCTTGCATCAAAGCTGTTTCGTAATGAGCAGGTAAAAACATTTCACCGGTGAAATTCCATACTTCATCTACTGCAGTAAGAAGTCTTTGTTTGCTTTCTTCAGTACCATCACCCAAACGAATCACCCATTCACTGCTCCATCGTAAATGATAAGTCACTTCTTTCAAAGACTTAGCGGCAATAGCTGCAAGCCTTGTATCTGCTGAGTTTTGTAAATGTTGATAGAAATAATATTGATACGTACTGAATAGAAACTGACGTAAAGTAGTTTGTGCCCAATCGCCATTGGGTAATTCTGTGATCAGTAAATTTTTAAATTCATGAACATCACGCAAAAAAGCAAGAGAATCTTCCGTAGCTCCATTACCTGAAAGTTCAGCAGCATATTGGTAAAGATTCCGTGCTTGTCCGATAAAATCAAGTGCAATATTTGAAATGGCAATGTCCTGTTCCAATACAGGTCCATGTCCACACCATTCGCTATTACGATGTCCTATGATCAATGCGTTGTCTGCAAGGTGTAGAGTATAGTCAATCAGAGATGTGTTCATCAGTTGTAAATGAAGCGTTGATTAGATATGGGTCAGTTCATCCGGCAGGTCATAGAAAGTAGGATGACGATAGGCTTTATCATTAGCCGGATCATACAATGCATCGGCATCATCCGGATTACTGGCATGGATGTATTTACTTTCCACTACCCAAATGCTGATCCCTTCATTTCTTCTGGTATACACATCGCGGGCATTTTCAATGGCCATCTGTGCATCTGCAGCATGTAAGCTTCCTACATGTTTATGATCTAATCCTTGCTTACTTCTAATGAATACTTCCCATAAAGGCCACTCTTGTTTAGAAGAACCTGAAGTAGAAATATCTGCAGCGCCGTTCTTCCCTTCACCGTAATCGCCGTAGTAGTATTTTTGAATGTATTGTTTCATGGTTTGCTATTTAGCTGTGAGCTTCGAGCCACGAGCTTTTTTAGTTATTAATTATTTACTCACTACTCACTTTTTTGACTTTTCACTTTCACCCTACGCCACTTTCACTTCTTTTCTGGCCGCACGTTTTGTCGCGTATGCAGAAGCGGCATCTCTTACCCACTTGCCTTCTTCCCATGCTTTTTTACGAGCATCAAGTCTTTGTTTGTTACAAGGGCCATTGCCCGCTATCACTTGCCAGAATTCATCCCAGTTGATCGCACCAAAATCATAATGACCTCTTTCTGCATTCCATTTTAAATCAGGATCAGGAATAGTGAGGTTTAATATTTTGATTTGCTCTGCGCAGATATCTACAAATTTTTGGCGCAACTCATCATTGGTAAATCGTTTGATCTTCCATTTCATGCTTTGAATGGTATTTGGACTTTCATCATCTTTCGGACCAAACATCATGATACTAGGCCACCACCAACGATTGATGGCATCTTGTGCCATACGACGCTGCGCTTCATTTCCGCGACTTAGTGTCAATAAAATTTCAAAACCTTGGCGTTGATGAAAACTTTCTTCTTTACAAACACGAACCATGGCTCTTGCATATGGTCCGTAACTGGTTCGGCACAACGGTACCTGGTTCATGATAGCAGCTCCATCAACCAACCAACCGATGGCACCCATATCAGCCCAACTCAATGTTGGATAGTTGAAAATGGAAGAGTATTTGGCTTTACCACTGTGTAATTGCTCATACATTTCATCTCTGCTGATGCCTAGTGTTTCTGCAGCAGAATACAGATACAATCCATGACCTGCTTCATCCTGTACTTTCGCAAGTAGAATGGCTTTTCTTCTGAGGTTTGGAGCACGAGTGATCCAATTGCCTTCCGGTAACATGCCAACGATCTCGCTATGTGCATGCTGACTGATCTGTCGAATCAATGTTTGACGATATTTTTCAGGCATCCAATCCTTGGGTTCAATACGGATCTCTTTGTCGATCTTTTCCTGAAACAGTTGTTCCAAATTCTTTTCCATACGTTGCTATTTGGGCCGTAAAAATACAAAAAGAATTGAATGATGCTAACAAATGTTAGTGTTTTAAAACTAAACAATTTGAGTTTTTGTTAGTTTTTGTGGATGATTTGAATAAGATGTAACCGATAGTGATGAACAGCCCATTATCTTTCAGGTATGAAAAAAGGGATATTCATAGTGGTGGTGTTGATGTATTGTTGGACAATTGCAGCACAGACACCGGCTTTTAAAAAAGAAATCGATGCTTTTCTAAGTGCAGATAGTTTACAATTTCCTGCAAAAGGGCAAATATTATTTGTGGGTAGTTCTTCGTTTACTTATTGGAAAGATATCAAAGACTATTTTCCGGGATACCCAATCATCAATCGAGGATTTGGCGGATCATCATTACCGGATTTGATCAGGAATGCAGATAAGATCATCATTCCATATCAGCCAAAACAAATCATTATATACTGTGGTGAAAATGATATCGCTGATTCATTAGCTGCTACTCCTAAAATAGTAAGGGATAGATTCAAGCAATTATTTCAGATCATACGAACAGCATTAGGTAATGTACCTGTTGCATTTATATCTATCAAACCAAGTCCAAGCAGATGGAAGTTGGAAAAAAGTTTTTTGAAAGCGAATAAGTTGATCAAAAGATATTTGAAAAGGGATAGCAATGCTATTTATGTGAACATTCATGATGCGATGTTGCTTCCTGATGGTTTTGTAAATCCTGAATTATTTATCAAGGATAATCTGCACATGAATGCTAAGGGGTATGAAATTTGGCAGAAGAAGATTGAGCCGATTTTAATCAAATGAAAAAAGCCACAGATTCACAGATTAAAGAACTAATCTGTGAATCTGTGGCTATAAATTATTTAACATCAAAGTCAACAATGACTTTCTCAGACTTAGGGTGCGATTGACAAGTAAGAATAAATCCTTGTTCAATTTCATCGGGTTCTAATCCATAGTTTACTTCCATATCTACTTCACCTTCTACGAGTTTGGCTCTACAAGTGCAGCAAACACCGCCTTTGCAGGCATATGGAAGATCTGCCCCATGTTTCAATGCAGCATCTAATATCGCATCGCCTTTTTGACTAAGCTCGAAATCAAAGCTGATTCCATCGAGTTTGACAGTAATCTTACTCTTGGGTCCTTTGTCCATTTCTTCTTCCTGCAAATGGATCTTTTTATTTTGTTGTCCGGCAGTAGTGAACAATTCAAAATGAATTTTTTGAGGGGCCACACCTTGTTGCTCTAAAACATTTTTAACAGAGAAGATCATTTCCTCAGGGCCGCAAAGAAAAAATTCATCTGTTTGTTTCAGGTCAATGGTTTTATCGCAAAGCACCAAACATTTGTCTGCATCAATTCTTCCGGAGTTTAAAGGCGCATCAGTTGTTTCTCGGGAAAGAATATGGATCAGTCTAAATCGATCCATGTACTTATTCTTCAATGCTTCCAGGGTTTCGCGAAAGATAATAGAGTGTCTGTTCCGATTACCGTACACTAATGTGAAAATGCTTTCTTTCTCTATTTGCAGAGTGGTCTTAATGATTGAAAGTAATGGAGTAATACCGCTACCGGCTGCAAAACCCACATAATTCTTTTTTTGTGTAGGCGCCAGAGGGGTAAAAAATTTACCCATGGGAGGCATTACATCCAACTGATCGCCGGCTTTGAGTAGTTCATTGGCATAAGTAGAAAAAACTCCACGCGGAACTTTTTTTACTGCAACTCTTAATTCACCATCTAATGGACTACTGCAAATAGAATAAGAACGACGCACTTCCTCGCCACCGATCTTGGTTTTCAATGTGATGTATTGACCTTGTATAAACTGAAATGATGCTTTCAGGTTTTCAGGAACTTCAAATGCAATCGAAACGCAATCATTGGTTTCTCTGCTTACTTCACGAACAGTCAATTGCTCAAAATGTATAGACATACCGGTCTTCTCTTATTGTGTTAATCCGCCTACAAGAATGGTTACCATATTTTCTTCGAGTTCAGCAGCGCTGATCTTTTGTGTAGAACGATGCCAGCTTTCGATACCACTGATGGCATGTAGCATAATTAATACTGCAGTTGGTGCATCGATCTTTTTTACTTCCTGATTGCGGATACCTGCTTCAATGATGGCAGCAAAACGTTTGCGGTAAATACGACGCTGATTTTGAAAATTGGATAGATAAGGATCTGCAAGATGTTTCCATTCACGATCACTCACATATACTTCTTCATAGTGATGGATCATTTCATTGATATGAAATCGAAGCAACTTTTCAATCTTTTCAATCGCAGTAATCTTTTCGGCCTCCACTTCATCGATCTTTTGCAGGAAACGATTGGCTACACTAAAGCATAATTCATGCAACAGCTCCGTTTTCGATTTAATATGGTTGTATAAGCTGGCTGCTTCAACGCCTACAGCTTCAGCCAGGTCTCGCATACTGGCTGCTTTAAAACCCTTCTCTCTGAAAAGAGTAGCAGCTTTGGTAACGATCACGTCTTTGCGTGAAATGTTTTTGTCAGTCTTGATTCTTGCCATGACACGAAGATAAACAGCTAACGTGTGTTAGCAATAAATATCGCATTAAAATATTATTTTGTTAGTTTTTGAGCTTTATGACGAAACCGTAGGTTCTCTAAGCACAAATTAAGACGCGGTTACTAGCATTTACCCTTCAAATACGCTAGTTTCGCACCCCGATAACAAAAATTAATCTATGTCTTTAGTCGTTGTCGGATCTATGGCTTTTGATGCCATTGAAACTCCGTTTGGAAAAAGTGATAAAATCATTGGTGGTGCGGGTACTTATATTGCTTGGTGTGCTTCCAATTTTACTCCCGTTAAGCAAATCTCAGTTGTTGGTGGAGACTTCCCCCAAGAGGAGTTGGATCTTTTAACTGCTCGTGGCGTGGATTTGTCAGGAGTGCAGATCAAAAAAGACGAAAAGACTTTCTTCTGGAGTGGTAGATATCATATGGATATGAATTCCCGTGATACTTTGGACACTCAGCTGAATGTATTAGAAAATTTTCAACCTGTAGTACCTGAGAGTTTTCAAGATTGCGAGTTTTTGATGTTGGGTAATCTGGTTCCTGCTGTACAGCGCAGTGTGATAGAACAATTAAAGACCCGTCCGAAGTTGATCGTAATGGATACCATGAATTTTTGGATGGAGATCATGATGGATGAGTTGAAAAAAACACTCGCCATGGTAGATCTACTCATGGTCAACGATAGTGAAGCGCGTCAGTTAAGCGGTGAATATTCATTGGTAAAAGCTGCTGCAGCCATCATGAAGATGGGACCAAAATACCTCATCATTAAGAAAGGAGAGCATGGTGCTTTGTTATTCCATGGTTCTAAAGTTTTCTTCGCCCCTGCATTACCATTAGAAGAAGTATTTGATCCAACAGGTGCAGGAGATACTTTCGCAGGTGGCTTCATTGGTCATATCGCACGTACTAAAGATATTTCATTTGAAAACATGAAGACAGCAATCATCGTTGGAAGTGCAATGGCATCTTACTGCGTAGAGAAATTCGGAACCCAACGATTAAGAGAGATCAGCAAAGAAGATATCAGTAACAGAATCGATGAGTTTGTTCAATTGGTGAATTTTGACATTGATTTGGTAGGGTAAGGATTTGTGCATGGTCCATAAACCATAGTCCATGGGTGAAAAATTAATAAAATGTACAATGGTCTATGGGCCATGGACTACCCCAAAATTCTTTTGGCTCAAAAAACAAACACAACTATTTTCGCATAGTAATGATGATCATGAAACATACAAAACGTACCAAGAAACCTCTCTGATGGGAAGGCGCCTGAACGTTTGTGTATGATAACGAATATACTCAGAGGCCTTCCTTAAACGGAAGGCCTTTTTGCTGTCAATCATTTAACAACAACCCATAAACAAAACAAACAAAAACCATGAAAGTAGCAGTTGTAGGTGCCACAGGGCTTGTAGGTACTAAAATGTTGGAAGTGCTGGCTGAGCGTAACTTCCCGGTGACAGAACTTATTCCCGTAGCTTCTGAAAGATCAGTAGGTAAAGAAGTGATCTTTAAAGGAAAGCCTTATAAGGTGGTAAGTATGAATGACGGTATTGCTGCAAAACCTGCTATTGCTATTTTCTCTGCGGGAGGTAGTACTTCGTTAGAATGGGCACCAAAATTTGCAGAAGCCGGTATTCGTGTAATCGATAACTCTTCTGCCTGGAGAATGGACCCTTCCAAAAAATTGGTTGTTCCGGAAGTGAATGCGGATGTACTTACCAAAGAGGATTTCATCATTGCGAATCCTAACTGCTCTACTATCCAGATGGTGGTGGCATTACAACCTTTGCATCTTCGCTACAAAATCAAACGTGTGGTGGTTAGTACTTATCAGAGTGTGACCGGTACTGGAAAAAAAGCAGTGGATCAACTGTTCAATGAAAGAAAAGGAGTGGAGGGGGAAATGGCTTATAAATATCAAATTGATCTGAATGTGATCCCTCAAATTGATGTGTTTACGGATAATGGATACACCAAAGAAGAAATGAAAATGGTGAATGAGACCAAAAAGATCATGAAAGATGATACCATTCGAGTAACTGCTACTACTGTTCGTATTCCTGTTATTGGCGGACACAGTGAGAGCGTAAATGTTGAATTTGAAAATGACTTCGCATTGGAAGAAGTTCGATCAATATTAGAAAAAGCACCCGGTGTGATTGTTCAGGATGATCTTGCAAACCAACAATATCCGATGCCATTATGGGCGCATGAAAAAGATGAAGTATTTGTTGGACGATTAAGAAGAGATGAAACACAACCCAATACACTGAATATGTGGATCGTTAGTGATAACCTACGTAAAGGGGCAGCTACGAATGCAGTTCAAATTGCTGAATACCTGATGGAGAAAGGGTTGGTGTAGCTTTTTTACCGCAGATGCATTCATTCACTTAAAACGAATGCATCTGTGGTTTTATTCTTCCAAAGCTTTATTTAAAAATTCGATCATGGGTTGAAGAGTTTCAAATGCACCCACAATTTCTTTTACTAAATGATCTGAAGTAAGTAACTGATCAGTAATCGGAGCAGTTGCAACCCAACTCTTCAACTTGATGTATTCAATAGCCGGATTATCTTTTTCATATCCTTTAGGTTCTCTGCTTAATACCATTCCCTCTTCTCTCTGTAATTCTTTGTAAACAGTTTTGAATTTCTTTTGCTTGATGATTTTACTGAATTCATTCCAATTATAATCAATCTCTTGTCTTACTTTCTTGATCACATCAGGCTCGGGCATATAAAGTCCGCCACCCATAAAACTATTTCCGCCGGGTTCAAGATGAAAATAATAACCTGAGAATAAAGACTTTTTTCCTCCTCTGCTTAAATACATACCCATATTTGTTTTGTAAGGGTCCTTATTCTTACTAAAGCGAACATCTCTGTTGATGCGAAATGTACAATCCTTTGCTAGCAGCGATGCAACAAATGGATCTTTTTTCCCCAGCCCATGGATCACTGCATTTGTCAATGCTGCAAAATCAGCTTTTGCTGCTTCATACTTTTTTCGATTCGTATCAAACCATTCTTTGGTGTTATTCTTTTTTAGTTCTTTTAAAAAACCAAGGGTGCTCTTCTGTAACATACATGATTTATTGTGTGGAAACCAACTGCAGAAATTCAGCTTCACTGATAATTTTAATGCTATTGATTTTTTTCGCTTTTTCCAATTTGCTTCCGGCATCTTCTCCAACAACCAGATAGTTCAGTTTGTTGCTTACACCGCTGAGAATTTGTCCGCCATGTGCTTCTGCCATAGCTTCAGCTTCACTTCTTTTTAGTTGTGTCAATGTTCCGGTAAAAAGGAATGTTTGTCCTTGTAAACTACCGGTTCCGCCGGTTTCTTTTTTTGTATTTTTAAGTTGTAAGCCTAATGATTCCAGCTGTTGCAACATATGAATGTTCTGCTCATTGCTAAAGAACTGGTAAATGCTTTTCGCTACTTTGATACCAACATCTTCCAGCTGTTGTAATGCTTCTTCAGTTTTTGTCTGATAATCTAATAAGTGTTCTACTGCATTAGCGAGTGTTTTGGCAGTAGTTTCTCCCACAAAGCGAATACCAAGCCCGTAAATCAATCGATACAATGGCTGCTGTTTGGATGCTTCAATGGCGGAGCGGAGATTATCGAGACTTTTCTTGCCAAATCCTTCCAATTGACCAATTTTCTCAAAGTCAAGTGTGTAGATGCCGGGAATATCTTTCAATAAGCCTAGTTCATAAAACTTCCGCACATTGGCTTCTCCAAAACTTTTGATATCCATTGCGTCTTTACTTACAAAGTGAATGATGCGTTCAACTACTTGTGCTTCACATTCAATATTGATGCATCTCCATACAGCTTCTGTTTCTTCTTTGAACAATACAGAATCACAAATCGGACATTTCTTCGGGAAAAGAATATGTTCTTCCGAACCTGTTCTTAACTCAGGCATGGATTTAACGATCTGTGGAATAACATCGCCTGCTCTCTCAATTAAAACAGTATCGCCGATTTTGAGATCTTTCTCTTTGATATATTCTTCATTGTGAACAGAGATACTACTTACAGTTACTCCGCCCAAGTATACAGGATCTAATTTTGCCACAGGAGTTACAGCACCTGTTCTTCCTACTTGAAACTCAATGCCTTTTAGTTTTGTGGTGGCTTGTCGAGCTTTGAATTTAAAAGCAATGGCCCATCTGGGGTGATGAGAGGTCATGCCCATTTTATCTTGTAAATGCAAGTCGTTTACTTTTACCACCATACCGTCGATCTCATAAGGAAGATCATCGCGACCTGCTTCAAAAGCTGTGCAATAATCGATTACACCCTGAATACCTTTCACTACTTTCTTTTCTTTCTCAGGAGAACGAAACCCTAGTTGCCATAGTAGAGAAAGATTGCCGCCATGCGTATCTAGTAGATCTGAAACTGAAGATGCTTGGTCGTTTTCTTTCGTATAAAAACTAATATGATATAAAAAAGCATCAAGACCTCTTTCCGCTACATCTTTTGGATCTTTCATGCGTAAACTTCCTGATGCTGCATTTCTTGGATTAGCTAGTGGAGGTAAATTTCTACTGGCTTGTAATTGATTGTATTGATCAAAAGAAGCTTTACTCATGATGACTTCTCCTCTGATCTCTACTTGTTGAATTCCGTAGGATGAAAATGCTGCCGAGAGCGGAATGGATCTGATCTGTTTGATGTTATTGGTGATCTCTTCACCCTCTACGCCATCTCCACGAGTAGCGGCTCTTACCAATTGGTCATTTTCATAGATCAAAGAAATGCTGGCTCCATCAAACTTGGGTTCAATACAATATTCGATTTCCTCTAATCCGGTCAGTTCTCGTGCTTTACGATCAAAATCAGTCAAATCTTCAGCATTATAGCTATTATCCAAGCTTAACATAGGTACCAAATGACTCACAGTGGTAAACTGACTATTTAAACTGCTGCCAACTCTTTGTGTAGGAGAATCCGGGGTTATAAATGCCGGATTCTTTTCTTCCGAACGTTGAAGTAATTTGTACAATTGATCATATTCATAATCAGAGATCAAAGGCTCATTCAAAACATAGTATCTGAATTCATGAAACTGTAAGATTTTTCTGATCTGTTGGCATTCTTCTGCTGAATCAAGAAAACTATTCTGATTTATTTTTGATAACCAAATACTGGTTGCTGACTGCAATTGCTGAGTAAAGCCGGCTGAATACATAATAATTATTTACGCGATAAAGTTAGCGGGTAATTGGTTTTAGGAAAACATACAGTTAGCAAGATACAGGCTAAGGGGAATCTTTGTATCTTGCCGAACCCTGAGACTGAAAGATTGCTTAAAACGGATACCCCCGATGAAGAAACATTCCGGAAAAAATGCCCATGAGCCTCACCAGGTAAAAGATGCTGTAAAATTGGTACAATCTTATCCTTCTGCAGCTATTACAGTTGATTGTGTCATTTTTGGTTTCGAAGAAAATAAGCTGAAAGTATTGTTGATCAAAAGCGATCTGGAAGTATATAAGGATCACTATTCCTTATTGGGAGATATTGTACAAGAAAATGAAGATTTGGATGCGGCAGCCTACCGAATACTGAAGCAACGAACAGGAATGAATGATGTTTTTCTGGAGCAGGTCAAAGTTTTCGGTAATCCGGATAGGCACCCGGGAGGGAGAGTCATTACAATAGCTTATTGTTCATTGTTGAATATCAATCATCATGAATTAAAGATCCATGACAATGATCTAGATTGGTATAGTGTAAACAGTATCAAAGCAATGGCATTTGATCACATGGATATTGTGGATGTTTGTCATAAATGGTTACAAAAAAGGATTCAGGAACATCCTCTCGGTTTCAATCTTTTACCGGAAAAATTTTCTCTGCGCGAATTACAGAATTTGTATGAAGCTATTTTAGGAGTGAGCTTGGATAGAAGAAATTTCAGAAAAAAGTTCGCTTCTATGGAC
>JBDKEH010000147.1:0-12115 GCA_039795345.1 Bacteroidota bacterium | reverse complement strand
CTTGTAAAGCGTGGCATACTGGATGATCATTCCTTACAAACAGGCGATATTGTAATGTTCGCTTCAGTTGGTGCGGGGATGAATATCAATGCTGTTTGTTATAGAGTTTGATCACTTTAATAATAAATACTATTCTTACCCGAGCATACATAAGCCAACAAGCAAACAATAAATGCATAGGGTAATATTTCTTTTCCAAACAACTCCATTGCCATTATCATACAAGCCAGTGGTGCATTGGTAGCTCCGGCAAATACTGCTACAAACCCTAACCCTGTCAACAATGATAAAGGCAATGGAATCCAGATGGATAAAGCATTCCCTAAAAGAGCCCCAATAAAAAACAAAGGTGTTACTTCTCCACCCTTAAATCCTGCTGACAGCGTGAGAATGGTGAGCAACATTTTTAAAGCGAAATCATACAGTTCCATTTGTTCGCTAAAAGATTGAGCGATCACCGGTATCCCCAGTCCCATGTATTTACTATTGCCGATCCACCAAAAAAGTAACACAACAATTACACCTCCAATGAATGAACGAAGCGGTGAATAAGGCAATAAGATTTTATACTGCTGTGATGTAACATGCATAAGTTGTGTAAACACAAACGCACAAAATCCAAATGCTATCCCTGCCAATGCTGCATAACCGATGTTTAGCCAAGAGATAGACGGGATAATATCTACAACATACAAGGTATGTGGAATACCCCAGGTTCTTGTTACCAGATCAGCTAATATTGCTGAAACGAAAGTGGGAAGTATAGAATGATAACTGAGTTTACTTCTTCTATTGATCTCTAAGGCGAAAATAAATCCGGCCAATGGTGTTCCGAACACAGCACCAAAACCTGCTGCAATAGATGCGATCAATAAAATACTTCGTTCTTGTTCACTTAATCGAAAAGGTTTACTGAATTGATCAGCAATGGCTCCAGACATCTGTAATGCGGTACCTTCTCTTCCTGCAGAGCCGCCAAATACATGTGTAAGCAATGTGCCTACATAAACGAAAGGTGCCATAACCCACGGAATGGTCTTTTTCTGTGGATCTTGAATCGTTTTTAGCAATAACTTATTACCTGCTTCAGCTTCTTTACCATACTGATGGTACATCCATCCTACACAAAAACCAGCCAGTGGTAAAAAGATAATGATCCATACATGACTTTCACGATAGTCTGTGACAAGATCCAAAGTATACAGAAATAAAGCAGCCGCAGATCCGGAAGAAAGACCGATCAAGACACATAAGAGAACCCATTTCAACAGTTGCTGAAACAATGAAAAGTTATTTGTAGTAGGAGCTTGTGATACTGACATAAAATCCTGATTTAAATGTACTCAACATTTATTGATCAGGCGCCATCAGCTTTTTAGGGCGGTTCAATTAGGAAGACACCATTTCCTTTGAAATAAATACAATGATAAATATCTATCGAATGGTAAACACATGATTCAAGATTCCCAAATACCATTCATGGATGTAAGTATCACCGGTGTTCCATCAGTAATTAAAATGGTATGTTCATGTTGTGCTACATAACCACCTTTATTACCCACTAATGTCCATCCATCTTGCAAGGTATCGGCCATGGTAGAATCAGTTGCAATGAATGTTTCGATCGCTACCACACTATTTTTTCTGAATCGTTCTTTATTGGTACGATCACGAAAGTTTGCGATCTCATGTGGTGCTTCATGTAAACTTCTACCAATACCATGTCCGGTTAGATTTTTGATCACCTTATAGCCTTCTTTCTTTGCTTCTGTTTCAATCAATCCACCGATATCAGCAATGCGAACACCTTCTTTGATGGAATGAATCGCTTTATGTAAGATTTTTTTGGAAGCATTCACCAATTGCTGTTTCTCATGATCTGTATTTCCTAATACAAAAGAACCTCCATTATCGGCCCAAAAACCGTTGAGTGATGCAGATACATCAATATTAATCAGATCACCTTCTTGTAATACAATTTTATCTGAAGGAATACCATGCGCCATCGCTTCATTCACACTAATACAAGTATATCCAGGAAAACCATAAGTAACATAGGGTGCTGATCGGGCACCAAAAAATTTTAGTAGCTCTCCGCCATATTCATCCAATTCTTTGGTGGTCATACCCGGACGAGCATGTTCCTGCATTTTCTTTAGGGTAATTGCCACTACTTTACTCACTTCCTGCATTCCCAATAACTCCCACTCTTTGGTAATAGACATAAAAGATTTTTTAACGATAAGATGTAAAGGTCTACCATTTGAATTGGGTCACAACATTAAAAATGTCAAACGGAATCATGGCTTGACGAAAGACCTTCTACGGTTATAAACTAAGTGAATAGAAAAATAGATTCATTAATCACGAAACTTATCAGGATCAAATGAAATAAAATAAAGATCCTCTTTCATTCGAGTACCGGATCTATCCTGACGCGCAAAATATAACCGCTTTTCTTTTGCATGATAAAAGGGACAAAACTCTGCCATCGATGAATTGATGGGGCTACCCAGATTTTTGGGTGTTGTCCAAGTACCATTTTTATTAAAACTGATATATAAATCTACTTCACCCAATCCTTTGGGATCAGAAGAAAAGTAGATCAAAAAACTTTCATCAGCAGCTATGAAGGGATTTGATTCTCGATGATCTATCGTATTCACAGGTGCTCCTATATTTTCCGGATTTTTGTATATTCCATTCACCAATCTCGAAACATAGATATCCGAATTACCTTGCTTATTCTCATTTTCTTTCATGAAATAAATATGTCCGGATGTAGTGATGGAAGCATACGATTCAGATACATCTGTATTGATGATATTACCCAAATGATAAGGAGCTGACCAGCCTTTTGCAGTTCTTTTAACAGCCCAAATATCAAATCCGGTTCTGTTGGGCTGATCGGGAACAGGACGTGTAGATTGAAAAAGCACTTGTTGTCCATCCGGACTAAATACCGGATCAATATCTTTCCATGCAGCTGTTGTTGTAGAAAAGGAAGCAATCACAGGTTCTTGCCACACACCGTTTATCTTTTGCGATTCTTTAATGATCAAAGTATCTCTTCTACCATTCGACTCTACCCATAAAGCAGTATTACCATCGGGCGAAATGGTTAAACCAAAAACACCTCCGTTGGAAATTTTGCCCGGCTCAAACTTTATGGGTTCTTTTTGAGCAAGTGGAAAGAAAGGAAAACAAAGTGATAGAACGAAAAGAACAGGTTTCATATGGCAGGTTTTACTTGTGGAAATAAATCAATTCCGATAGTTTAGAACTGTGAAATATGGATGATTGGTAATTACAAGATACAACAGGCTTAATTGTGTATATAAGCAATCTGTTTGCAAGCTAACTGCAATAAAAAAGGAAGTACCTGATTCGTACTTCCTTATAAAGAATAGTGATGTTGCAATTAAATTACATCTGCTACCGGGAAATCGATTTCAAATTCAGTGAGGTTGTGTATATAATTACTGATGATTTTATCACCTACTACAATAACTACATCAATCAAATTCGCTTCAGTATAACCTGCGGCAAAGAAATCATTCTTGCTTTCTTCCGTTGCTTTTCCACGATTTATTACTACAGATGCTGTAAATTTTGCCAATGCATCTAATTTACTGTCAAAAGAAGCTGTTCCTTTTCTGATCTCCAGAATCTGCTCATCAGTAAACCCATTCATTTTGCCAATAACCGTATGAGCAGATTGGCAATAGCGGCAACCATTGATCTGACTGGTTACGAGATTGATGACTTCTCTTTCTTTGGCTCTTAAAGAACTTTTACGGTTTTGTAAGGTGAGATAATCGCCCAATGCTGTTTCACTTTTAGCGAAATAAGCATACAGATTAGGAACAAAGCCTAGTCCCTTTTGCAGGTTATCAAAAAGAGATTGATTGGTTTCAGAAACTTCTGCTTTTGTTGGAATCGTAAAGATTCGTGTTGTGGTCGTTGACATGGTATGTTGTTTTAAAATTGTTTGTCATGATTGACAGAACAAAATTGCAACGACCTGTAAAGTATAAAAATGATGTAGTTTAGGAAATAAAGTTGATCTAGATCAACTTTTTTTGGAAGCTTTCTTATTTCTGATCCTTGATAAAAACTCTGTTGTCATCCCTAAATAAGAAGCCAATGCATACTGGGGAATCCTTTCAGCGATTTGAGGATATTTCTCCATGAAACGATCGTATCGTTCTTCTGCTGTTTGTGTAAGATTAGAGATGATACGTTGTTGCATGAAAGCAGCTGTTCGCTCTGCTCTGATTCGAAAGAAAGTTTCAAACTTATGGTTGGATTGTTTCAGCATTTGTTCTTTTTCATAAGAGATCTCCAGAATGATACTGTCTTCCAATGCGATCACAAACATGGTAGCAGGCTTTTGTAAGATATAACTGTTATAATCCGTGATCCACCAGTCTTCAATTGCAAAAGCAATGGTACTATCTTGGCCATGATCATCTACCACATAAGCCCTGAAGGCGCCTTTCACTACATAGTTTCTATTCTTAACAATGAAATTCGGTTGAACAATAAACTGACGTTTTTTGATCTTCACCTCTTTAAAAGATTCAGCAAATATTTCTGCTTCTTGATCTGTTAGATCAATGGTTCTTTTAATGTATTGGATAATGAGGTTCTTATTCATCATTTCATCGATTGAGATTCAAAATCATTTTCAATTTTTATTATCATTGATTCGCTGATACTTTTAAATCGCTGAAATATCCTTCTGTACCCACATCAACAAATAAACCAATACCACCTGAAGCTGTTGCGCCATGTTTAAGATCATTCACAATTAAAGACGGATATTGCTGGTCATTCAAATATAGCTTTGCATGATTGCCCTTCACAACGATCTTCATATTAATCCATTCATTCAAGCCCATGTCTGCATATGACTCATACTTTTCCGGTGATTCTTTTCTTAATCTTGAAAATTTATAATCTGGAAAAGAAAAGTATTGTATAGAATGATTGCGTCTTATTTGATCATCAGCCCTTCCATTGGTAGGGCGTATATAAATACTTTCAAACTTTGAATTGTTTTTGTCAATTCTAAACGCCAGTCCAATAAATCCACGATCTGTTGGAGAAGCAGTAGGTAAAAGTCTACTCAATACTTTTACTTCAATGACACCATCTGTAAAGTCAATATTTTTAATGCGTACAAAAGTGGGCTCATCGGCTTCTTTGACTGTTGAATCTTTAATAACTTTTATTACATCTTTACTATCCAGCTTATCAACTGTCATGTAAACCTTATTAGGAATCAGATTAGTTATATCTAATTTGACTTGTTGACTAATGATCTGATTAGATATGAATAGCAAAGATAAAAGTCCTAATATCCGCATTTAAATAGCTTTATGGTGAAACATTATATTTCTATAATAAGCAAGATAAGTATTAAGTTCCCCAACAAAAAACGCCCCATCCAAAAATGAGGCGTTCAATTTATTCTAATTCTTTACCAGGCGCGATTTTAATATCCACGAACATTCTTCCCTTCAATAAAATTCAGAAAAGCTTTATTTACTACTTTGTTACCACCCGGTGTTGGATAGTTACCTGTGAAATACCAATCGCCGGTATTGGTCGGACAACTATCATGCAAGTCTTCAATGGTTTGATAGATCACTTCTACCGGAATACTGATCTCTGAAGGAGTAATCAGTTGAGCAATTTTATCTGAGATCTCTTCAGGAGTAAATGGTTTGTATACCTGACGTACTACATTCTCAGTATGTAATTGTCCGGCACGCGCCAGTTCCTTTATTTTTTCATGCACTTCTGTGAGTACATGTTCCATATTTCGTTCTTTCAATAAAGCGATCGCTGCACGGAAAGCAATGAAATCGCCGAGTTTACTCATATCAATTCCATAACAATCCGGATAACGGATCTGTGGTGCTGAAGATACTACGATGATCTTTTTAGGTTTCAATCGTGCCAACATACGTACAATACTTTCTTTCAAAGTTGTACCACGTACAATACTATCATCGATCACCACCAATGTATCTTCTCCAGGACGCACTGTACCATAGGTTACATCATACACGTGCTGCACCATTTCATTACGATTGGCATCTTCGGTAATGAACGTACGCAATTTCACATCTTTGATCGCGATCTTTTCTTGTCTGATCTTACGCGTGATCATCTCTTCCAATTTATCCGGCGTAAAATCATTGCCCCAGCTGAGAATACGTTCTACTTTGATCTTGTTCAGGTATTCTTCCATACCCTTTACCAACCCGTAAAAAGCAACTTCTGCAGTGTTTGGGATATAAGAGAAAATAGTATTCTTCAGATCATTATTAATGCGCTCTAGTACTGTCTGACTCAAATGATGACCCAATGCAATTCTCTCACGATAAATTTTCTCATCACTACCACGTGAAAAATAAATACGCTCAAAACTACAAGCTCTTCTTTCTTTGGGTTCTAGTATTTGTTCGATACTATAATTACCAGCATCATCTACAATAATGGCTTTACCAGGCATCAATTCCATCACTTCATTCTCACCCACATTGAAAGTTGTTCTGATAGCTGCACGCTCACTCGCTGCAACAATCACTTCATCATTGATATAATAATAAGCCGGACGAATACCATGTGCATCACGCATGACAAAGCTGCTGCCGTTACCCAGCAGGCCACCAATGGTATAACCACCATCAAACAAAGGCGTTGCTTTCTGTAATACATTTTTCAAATCTGCTGCATTGGGGTGAACTTCATCTTCTTTTGCCAGAAAATGATGGATCACTTCCATCATAGCAGCAAGGTCACTTTGTTTTTGGAAATCACCCGGACTCATATTGATGAGATCAAATAACTCATCTGTATTCACCAGATTAAAGTTTCCGGCAAGCGCCAGGTTCTTGCCCGGCATCAAGTCTCTTTTAATAAAAGGGTGACAGAACTCTACATTGTTCTTTCCTTGAGTACCGTAGCGAAGGTGTCCGAGTAAGAGTTCTCCTAGAAAGGGTAAGTGCCCTTTCATCAATCCCGGATGTTGTTTGATATCTGGCTGGTATTTTTCCAGTTCTTGTACTTCCTGTCCGATCTTAAAGAAAATATCTGCAATGGGTTGCGGTGCATTGCTACGCATTCGATGCAGGAAGGGGTTACCGGGTTCTGTATTCAGTTTCACAGCGGCGATTCCGGCACCGTCTTGTCCACGGTTGTGCTGTTTTTCCATCAGGAGGTACAGCTTATTGAGGCCATAGGTTACCGTACCATGTTTCTGTAAATAATAGGAGAAGGGTTTCCGGAGTCGAATATAGGCAAGCCCACACTCGTGTTTGATCTCGTCGCTCATGTTATGATTTAAAAAGAAGTGGCGAAGTTAACAACTCCGCCACGTTTTATAAAGTTAATTGTAAGCCGTACTTAATTCCGGTCTTAAGGTTTCTGCCAACCACAGGAACTCATTGGTAAACAGGTCAATAGACTTGCTAAAAGAAGCATCTGTGAGCTCACCTGCTTCATTGAATTTCTTGTCTACAAACGGTGTCACGAGCATATATGGTGAAGCAATTCCAAATAATGCCGGTACCAACAGCAACAATTGCTGACTTGCTCTCATACCACCCATCGCACCTGTTGATGCTGTTACCAAACCAAAAGGCTTATGCGCCTGCTTCGGGAAATGATCCATTAAGTTCTGTAATGCGGGTGAATAGCTGCCATTATATTCCGGTGTTACCAGAATAAAAGCATCCGCAGCAAATATTCTTTCAGCCAATGGCTTGAATTCTTCCGGGGTATTCTCAACAGAAGAAAATACATTCTCTAATAGCGGTAGTTTCCAATCACGCACATCAATGATATTCACCTGGTGAGAAGTATGTTGACTCAAATGTTTTTGTAAGAACAATGCTAATCTATAAGTAACACTGTTTGTTCTCGGACTTCCTGAGATAATTTCTATGTTCATGTTTTGCAAATTTGGGGAGCGGTCCATGGCCCATAGTCCATAGACCATAGTTAATACATCCTCTTTTCATTGACCATGGACTATGGACCATGACCTATCGACTACTCTAATGATTAATCGGCACCTCTATAACAATAAAGCGGCTTTCCTGTTCAGTATGCAAGGTAAATTCATGGGTGTCCCAGATACCAAGCGCGTCTCTTTTGTTGAGGATTGTTCCGTTTATCATAAGTGAGCCATCGATCACGAATATGTATACACACTTGTTCAAGGGAGGAAATGCATAATTGATCTTTTGTTGCGCATCAAAATAACCCAAGCTCAATTTTGCATTCTGATTGATCCAGCAGTGTGTAATACCCTCTTCATTACTAACGATGGTGGTCAGTTGATTTTTTCTTTTTGCTTCCGGAAAATATCTTTTCTGGTAACGTGGTGTAATGTTTTGCAATTTCGGCTCGATCCATATTTGTAAGAACTGTACGTCTTCTTCACCAATATTGTGCTCTTCATGTCGCAAACCTGTTCCTGCACTCATGATCTGTACCCAATCTTTTTCTACTACCTCCGCATAACCCATCGTGTCTTTATGATTCATTTTTCCTTGCAGCATCACACTGATGATCTCCATGTTAGTATGTGGATGTAACCCAAAGCCACCTCCTGCTTTTACTGTATCATCATTGAATGTGTGTAATAATCCAAATCCTTTGCGAGATGGATCTTGATAAGAAGAGAAGCTAAAAGAAAAATTACTGATAAGCCAGCCGATATCTTTCAATCCTCTTTCTGCTGCAGGGAAAAATATTGTTTTCATATGATTCTTTCTCTGCGTACCCACTTGTTTCTCATGTTCTCTGAGGTAAAAAAATTACCGCAGAGAACATGAGAAAAGGAGGTGGCGCAGAGTTTTTTTAGTTGATAGAACTGTTTACTTCTATTGATCCGCTTAATGTTTTGGATACAGGACAAAGTTTAGCGATCTGTAATAATCGATCTTTCTGTTCCTGATCCAGGTTACCCTTCAGTTGGATGTTGCGACTGAAAACCGTTTTTCCATCGATCCTTTCCAAACCAACTGTTACATCTATTGCTTCTACCGGCCATTGTTTCCGGTCTGCATACATCCGAAGGGTAATGGCAGTACAACTCGCCAACGCAGCTTCCAACAATTCATCAGGTGCAGGAGCTAAATCCGTTCCGCCTTGTGCTGCAGGTTCATCCGCACCAAATACATGCCTACCATTCTCCAAACGAACCTGGTATTTTGTGGTTGTGATGTTGGCTTTTGTCATACTGGTTATGTTTTATGTGAATGGTGAATGGTCAATTGTGAATGACTATTTTGAATGAATCATACAAATCCTATTCACAATTGACCATTCACAATTCACGACTACGCTTGCTTAATCATCTGAACCGCTAAGTGCAATTTTACTTCATCACTTACCACAACTCCTCCTGCTTCAGTTACTGCACCCCAGCCTAAACCGAATTCTTTACGGTTGATCTTTCCGTTGATCTCGAATCCGGCTTTGTGCTGACCCCAAGGATCTACCATGGTTCCGCCGAATTCTACTGCGAGGTCGATGGTTTTTGTTACATCGCGGATGGTAAGATCACCGGTAAGGGTGTACGCATCATCACTTTTCTTTGTCAAGTTTTTTGAAACGAAAGTCAGTTTAGGGAATTTTTCTGCTGCGAAGAAATCATCGCTTTTCAGGTGACCATCACGTTGTTCGTTATTGGTATTCACACTGTCGATATCTGCTTCAAAAGAAATTTTAGCATCGCTGAAATCAGCTGCTTCAGATTCCATGGTAGCATCAAATTTGGTAAAGCTACCGGTTACATTGGTGATCATCAGGTGTTTTACCTTGAATGTGATCTCACTGTGTGCTGCGTCGATTTTGTACGTTGACATTTTGTTTGGTTTTTATTATGTTAGATTGTTTGTTGTGAATTGTGAATTGTCAATTGTGAATGATCAATAGTTATACATATTATTCACCATTCACAATTCACCATTGACTATTCTTCAATTAACACCCCCATCTTCCCCAATTGATAATCACGGAAGGCTTCCATGAGTTCAGTTTGGTTGTTCATTACGAACGGACCATGAGAGGCTACAGGTTCGTTGAGTGGTTCTCCTGTTCCGATGAATATGATGCTGTCTTCTAATGCTTCTAATTCAAAACCTTCCCCATCATTTTGAAAGACTGCTACATATTTTCCTTCTACTTCACTATCGCCTATGACTTGCACTTTTCCTTGAAGCACATAGATAAAAGCGTTGTGTGATGCCGGAATCTGAAAGAAATATTTACCACCTTTTTGAAAACTTGCTGTGAAAGTGTTCACATCAGACAGTGTATGAATTTTACCTGTCGTATCACCCAGCTTACCTGCGATCACATTGATTTGCACCAATCCATCAGCAGTATTGATCTTAGGAGTATCGTCTGCTGTGAGCGGCTGATAAGAAGGTTGATCCATTTTGTGTTTTGCCGGTGTATTCACCCATAACTGAATGAGTTCTTGTCTACCACCGATCTCATGAATATCTACCGGTGGTCTTTCACTATGGATCATGCCCATTCCGGAATTCATCCATTGTGTACCACCTGCATATACCACATTATCGTTACCTCTGCTATCGCGATGATGAACACCTCCTTTGAAAATAAAACTCACCGGAGAGAATCCACGATGCGGGTGCGGACCTACACCCGCGTGTTTAACATCTACATGTGTAGGCACTTTGATATCTGCATGATGCAACAATAAAAATGGATCGATGCTTTCGGCCTTAGCGGAAGGGAATGGCTGTCTGATAGGCATCCCACCCATATCCATGGGTGTTGCGTATAAAATACTTTTAATGGTCCTATTCTTATTCATCTTATGCCTCCTCTAATTTCATCGGTACATCGATCAATAAAACTTCAGCATTGCTATTGGCAGTGATATGGATCGTATCTGTTTCCCAAATACCCAATCCATCTCTTGCATCTAGTTGCTCTCCATTGATGGTTACTTGTCCACCAATGATAAAAGCATACACGCCATTTTCTTTTCGTTTGATCTGGTAATTTTTTTCAACGCCTGCTTCCAGATTAGCCAGAGAAAACCATGCATCTTGATTGATCCACACTGCCTTCTCATCATCCGGTGCTACCACAGTCAATACCTGGTTCAAACGATCTTCCGGTTTGAAAGATTTTTGCTGATAACGTGGCTCTATATTTTTCAATTTGGGGAATACCCAGATCTGTAAAAATTTTACTTCTTTATCATGATTGGCGTTGGTTTCACTGTGTGCAATACCACTACCTGCGCTCATGATCTGTACATCATGCTGACGAATGATCTCGTCTCTACCCGTTGTGTCTTTGTGATGTAGGTCGCCTGATAAAGGAATGGAAACGATCTCCATATTATCGTGCGGATGTTTAGAGAATCCCATGCCGCCCTTCACGGTATCATCATTCAATACGCGAAGTGCACCAAAATGAATACGATCCGGACTATAATAATGACCAAAGCTGAATGTGTGGTAACTGTTCAGCCAACCAAAACTGGCATGTCCCCTTGTGTTTGCTTTGTGAAGTATTGTTTTCATAATCTATGTTTTGAATACATGTATATACACGTATTTGTTCAAAAAAATATCAGCTTTCTTTTTCCCTTACTTTTTCAAGCAAGGTGTTGATCGATGAAGCTTCCGACTCACTGATGGTCATCACTTCATCAAAAATGGTATTGATGCGTTGGGTACTGGCTTCCAGTACTGCAATACCACTTTGTGTAAGCGAGATCACCGTTTCTCTTTTATCCGCTTCAGAAGTAGCACGCTTCACCAGCTTCTTGATCTCCAATCGGTCAATGATCCTGGGAACATTAGAGCTTTTCTCAATCATTCTGCAAGCAATGTCTTTCACACAGATCAATTCAGGATGTTTGCCTTTCAATATCCTCAATACATTGTATTGCTCATGTGTTAAGCCAAACTCTTTTAATTCTCTGCTCATCACTGTCTTTAACCACCAGGCCGTATACAATATGTTTAATCCTGCCTTATGCACTTCATTCTTGAATCTGGTACTTTGTATGGCTTGTTCCAATTTCACAACACAAATATATGTA
>JBDKEH010000088.1:0-20188 GCA_039795345.1 Bacteroidota bacterium | reverse complement strand
TGTACAATCTCTCGATCAAAGTATTCACTGCATCTCTACGCCAATCGCCGCGGGATAGCTGTCCTCCGGATGCTTTGTATGCTGTCCAACTTTCATCATCCGGAAAATCATCTGTTCCATTGTAAGAAGGATAGGGATAGAAATAATCGTCAAAATGAATACCGTCAATATCATAGCGCTTTACCAAATCTTTCACCACGGCAGAAGTAAGATCTTGCGTTGCTTTACGTGAGGGATCCATCCACCAATACCCTTCTTTTAATTTCATGACCAGATCCGGTCTCTTTTTTACGATCGACTGTTCACTGATCTCTTTGCCATCTTTATGATGAGCACGATAAGGATTCAGCCATACATGCATCTCCATACCTCTATCATGTGCAGCTTCTGTCCAAAATGTCAAAGGATCATAGAACGGATCGGGCGCTTTTCCTTGTTGACCGGTAAGATAATAGGACCACGGCTCCAGTTCACTACTGTATAATGCATCAGCCTGTGGCCTTACTTGAAATACCACCGCATTGAAATGATGCGCTTTAAGAAAGTCTAATTGTTCAATAGCTTCACGCTGTTGTTCTGCTACACTTAATCCGGGTTTAGAGGGCCAGTTGATATTCGCGACTGTTGCGATCCATGCTGCTCTGAATTCTCTATCAGCTTTGAATGATTCCTTTGTAGAAGGTAAAACGGATGGATTTTTTTGTGAGACTTTACAGTGTTGAAATCCTATGCTGCTTAAGATGAGCAGGCCATACAAAACAATTTTCCTAGCCATGTATTTCTGTTTTAAGGAAGATAAAACTACTGGAATAGCTTAGTTTTTCTACCTTCCCACTACTATATTTTCAAAAATGCCATTACCCGGTAACAAAAAAAAGGTAGATGTAATTGATAAGGTGCTGGAAGCCTGTTATCAGTATAACAAAGACGCGCTTTTTGTTATGAGTCTGATGCACCAATATGAGGAAAGAGGTAGTCTGAGTAAAAAACAATTGGAAGGATTGGTAGCAAAAGCAAGAAAAGTACCTGATATGCCCGTAGGATGGCTGGCTGCGGTAGAAGCCATTATTTTAAAAATGCCGACGCGAGATAAAACGCCCGTGAATCTTGAAAAAAATTCAGCGACGGATCCATATGAAAAATGGCTCGACCAATGTAAAGCCATCCTTCAAAAATATCCCGGTCATAAAAGAGTCTTGTACTTTGATGCACTTCTACAACAAAGAAAACCTTTTTCGTCCGTTGAACAGCAGGAGCTGGAGAAGTTTTACAGGTTATTGATCGAAGGAAAAAAATAAGGCGTGACAAATATCACGAACCGGTTATTTAATCAGAATAAATTTGCAGATTGTCTAAATTGTGTCGATGATACCAATAGAAATCATATCCAAACACTTCCCTTTTTTTGAAAAAGAATTGCAAGAGCAGATCGCCGAAGCAGGCGAGGTACGCGAATTTGAAACTGGTGAAATTCTGATGAAAACCGGACAGAATATACGTTCTACCATGCTAGTCATTTCCGGACTCATCAAGATATTCAGGGAAGATGAAGATGGTAATGAGTTCTTTATGTATTACTTACAACCCGGACAAGCCTGCGCCCTCTCGATGGTTTGTGCGATCAAGCAAGAAACCAGTCAAATCATGGCCAAGACTTCAGCCAAAACAGAGGTTGTTACGATTCCACTGACCTATATGGATCAATGGATGGCGGATTATAAAAGCTGGTACCATTTTGTTGTAAGCAGTTACAGAGATCGTTTTGAAGATATGCTGCAAACCATTGATCACATTGCTTTCCGTAATATGGATGAGCGTTTGGTATTCTATCTACAGCAACATCAGAACACTTTAAAGTCTAATATTGTATCTGTTAGTTTTACAGAAATAGCGCAAGAATTGAACTCATCTAGAGAAGTGATTTCCAGATTGATGAAAAAGTTAGCTGAAAAAGGAATGATCAAACAACACAAGTCACATATTGAAATCATTAACCTGCAAAAATTATTATCGTGATATAAATCACGAAAGATTCAGACCCCAAGTCTGAGTTTTGCGGTCAAATTATTACAAATGGAAATTGCAGGTTATATCGCATCTCTCGTTATTGGTATTTCATTGGGATTAATTGGTGGTGGTGGTTCTATTCTCACTGTTCCTGTTCTGGTTTATCTTTTTGGTGTAGAGCCGGTTATCGCTACTGCATACTCATTGTTTATTGTAGGTGCTTCGAGCTTAGTAGGTGCTATTCCAAAATATAGACAAGGACTCGTGAACCTTAAAACTGCCATTATTTTCGGTATTCCATCCATTGCTGCTGTTTTTGCTACCAGAAAATTCATTGTACCATTAATCCCTGCTGAAGTTTTTGAAATAAGCGGCTTCGTCATCACAAAATCTATATTGATGATGTTGCTGTTTGCAGTATTAATGGTTTTTGCCTCTGTTTCCATGATACGTGAAAAGTCTAAAGACAATAGCTGTGAAGAAGGAGAACAAAAATTTAATTACCCTATTATTCTTCTGGAAGGAGCTATAGTAGGCATTTTAACAGGCTTGGTAGGTGCAGGTGGCGGATTCCTCATTATTCCTGCATTGGTTCTTTTAAGCAAGCTTCCCATGAAACAGGCTGTAGGAACTTCCTTGCTCATCATTGCTGCTAAGTCTTTGATCGGTTTTACAGGAGATATTAGCAACTATACAATGGATTGGACCCTACTGAGTCTTGTCACAGGCCTAGCTATCGTTGGTATTTTTATAGGTAATCAACTTAGCAAAAAAGTAGATGGCAATAAACTTAAAAAAGGATTTGGATGGTTTGTACTCATAATGGGTATTTATATTATTGCAAAGGAATTATTACTTCCCGGAACAGGTAGTCACTAAACTATTTTATTATACCCCCCAATAAAGAAAGGTCTGCAGCAATGCAGGCCTTTCGTCTTTTATGACAAAGAACAGTCTTAGATGTGACGAATGTCACGTTTTTCTTCATCATTCATATGCAGTTTTACACAGTAATGATAAGGCTTTCAGGAAAAAAGTTAAAATCATTACAACGTGATAACGGTCACGAAAAATAAAAACAACGTATTTGAAATTTGCTGTATTAAATCAAAAAAAATAAATACCATGATAGTAGAACAAATTTACACCGGATGTTTAGCGCAAGGCGCATATTACATTGAAAGCAATGGTGAAGCAGTTGTGATTGATCCATTGAGAGAAGTGGCTCCATATATTCAAAAAGCTGAACGCAACGGAGCAAAGATTAAATATGTATTGGAAACACACTTCCATGCTGATTTTGTTTCCGGTCACATTGACCTGGCTAAAAAAACAGGTGCACAAATCGTTTATGGCCCAAATGCAAAACCAGATTTCGAATTTTATTCCGCTAAAGATGGTGAAGAATTAAAAGTAGGTAATGCTACAATCAAAGTTTTGCATACGCCCGGTCACACCATGGAGAGTACTTGCTATTTATTGAAAGATGAAAATGGAAAGGAAGTTGGATTATTCAGTGGTGATACTTTATTCATCGGTGATGTAGGTCGTCCCGATTTGGCACAAAAAGTAAAAGCTGAATTAACACAAGATATGTTAGCTGGCTACTTATTTGATTCTTTACGCAACAAGATCATGCCGCTTTCTGATGATATCATTGTATATCCTGCACACGGAGCAGGTAGCGCATGTGGTAAAAACATGAGTAAAGAAACCACGGATACTTTAGGTCACCAAAAGCAAACCAACTATGCATTGCGTGCTGATATGACCAAAGAAGAATTTATTAAAGAAGTGATCACAGGTCTGGTGGCACCTCCTGCTTATTTCCCGTTAAATGTGATGATGAATATTCATGGATACGACAGCATTGATACTGTACTCGAAAGAGGTCAGCATGCACTGAGTCCGGAAGCTTTTGAAGCCGCTGCTAATGAAACAGGTGCTTTGATCCTAGATACTCGTGATCCCCAAACATTTGCAGCAGGTTTTGTACCAAACGCTATCAATATTGGAATCGATGGGAACTTTGCTCCATGGGTAGGGGCTATGATACCGGATATCAAACAAGAGATCTTATTGATTACGGATGAAGGAAGAGAGCAAGAAGTGATTACACGTTTAGCTAGAGTGGGTTATGATTTTACGATCGGTTATTTGAAAGGTGGTTTTGAAGCTTGGAAAAAAGCCGGCAAAGAAGTAGATCAGATTCGTTCGATCTCTGCTGATGAGCTTGCTGCTATCGCTGTCAATGAAAATATCAACATACTGGATGTTCGTAAAAAAAGTGAACACCTCAGCGAACATGTGATCGATGCTGAAAATGCGCCGCTGGATTTCATCAATGACAGCATGAGTCAGATCGATAAAAACAAAACCTATTATGTACACTGTGCAGGAGGTTACCGTTCAATGATCTTCAATTCCATCTTACGTGCAAGAGGCTTTGATAATCTGATTGATGTTAAAGGCGGTTTTAAAGCCATCAAAGAATCAGCAAAGTTTCGTGTGAGTGATTATGTATGTCCAACAACCTTATTATAACCATGAAAACAATACAAGAAATAATCAACGATACAAATACTGTTATCATCGATGTAAGAACAGCCAGTGAATACGGTGTGTCACACTATCCGGGAGCTATCAATATACCCTTGGATGAGTTACCTAAACATCTCGGCAAACTAAAAGCTGAAGAAAAACCGATTCTTTTATACTGCAGAAGTGGAAACAGAAGCGGTATTGGTATGAATTTTCTACATCAACAAGGATTACAGGAAATTTATAATGGCGGCGGATTAAATGACATGTTGTTCTATCAAAACAAATAAAGATGCTATCTATATTTAAAAAACTCTTTCCATCTCCGATCGACTATCAACAACTGTTATCCAGAGGGGCTTTGATCATAGATGTAAGAACAAAAAGTGAATTTGCCGGTGGTCATATCAAAGGGTCTGTAAATATCCCGTTAGATGAGCTTCCCAAAAAGATCACTGAGTTGCAAAAAAAGCAACAACCGCTGATTACCGTTTGCAGAAGCGGTAATAGAAGCGGCATTGCAAAAAGTATGTTGAAAAGTGCCAACATAGAAGTTTATAATGGAGGTGCATGGAATAGTCTTGAACAGAAAATAAAATAAACATGAAAACACTAACGAGCAACTGGCATATGATGCGTATCATTAGATTGATCTTAGCGATCGCTATTATGGTACAGTCTTGGTACATGAAAGATACTACTACCGCTATACTTGGCGTAGTATTATTGGCGACAGCCGCTTTTAATGTCGGATGTTGTGGTCCTGCCGGTTGCTCTACTAGTTTGCATTCATCAAAGAAATCTTCTGAGAAAAATACAGCATATGAAGAAGTGGTTTAATGAAAATAGCTTGGTCATCGTAGGTGTATTAGCAGGTGCATTAGGAGGCTATTTATACTGGAAATATGTTGGATGCTTGAGCGGTACTTGTGGCATTACTTCTAAACCCTTGAACAGCACTATTTATTTTGCGATCATAGGAGGTCTAGTGTTTAGTTTATTCAAAAAGCAGTCAAAAGAAAATAAGTATGCTAAATAATTCATTTCAAAATATCATAGACAGTGAAACACCTGTACTGGTTGATTTTTATGCAGACTGGTGTGGTCCTTGCAGAATGATGCCTCCTGTTTTAAAGGAACTGAAGAATAGAATGGGTGATCAAATAAAGATCTTTAAAGTAAATGTAGATGAGCACAGTGATGTAGCTGCGCATTTCCAAGTGAGTAGCATTCCAACACTCATGATCTTTAAACAAGGTAAGCTACTCTGGAGAGAACCGGGTGTAAAAAACACATCGCAATTACAACAGATCTTACAATCACATGTATCATGACAAGCACTGAAATATTTTATGTAGAGAATATGCGTTGCAGCGGATGTGCAAATACCATTGAGTCTGCATTGATGAAGCTGGCAGGTATTCAAGGGGTTGATATCTCTTTGAAGGATAAGAAAGTATCTGTGATGGGAATAGGTCTCGATAGAGATCTGATCATTAGAACACTAGAGAAACTTGGATATCCTTTATCCGGACACAACTCTTTTCTTCGCAAAGCCACTTCTTTTATTTCCTGTTCTGCAGGTCGCTAATCATTTTTATAGCTATTAAATACTTTGTTCATGACAGTAAAAATAACTGCTACTATACTCATGCTATCTCTTCTAAACTTTACTGCAAAAGCAATGCAGGAAAATGAAAGGGGTGCTATAGATAGTACTAGTTTGAAAGCTGCATTTATAAAGGGGAAAACAGAAGCTCATTTTCGTTATTTTTTCATGGCCACTGATAATGAAAAAGGTCTCTCCGATTATTATGCCAATGCTGTTGGCGGAGGTTTGAAATATGAGACCGGAAAGTTTCATGGATTTCAGACAGGGGTTGGCGGCTTCTTTATTTTTAATATTGGTTCCTCTGATTTGAGCAAAGCTGATCTCACAACAAAGCAAATCAACAGATACGAGATCGGTTTATTTGATATTGAAAATGCATCCAACAAAAGTGATATTGACAGATTGGAAGAGCTTTATCTGAAATATAATTTTAAAAAAGCTGCACTTACTTTAGGAAAACAACTCATCAATACTCCGTTTATCAATTTACAGGATGGAAGAATGCGACCAACAGGAGTCGAAGGTCTTTGGCTGAAAGCTGCATCAAAAAAAACAAAATGGGAAGGTGGTGTTTTATGGGGAATGAGTCCCAGAAGTACTGTTCGTTGGTTTAATATCGGTGCTTCGATAGGTATCTATCCACAAGGAATTCAAGAAAATGGACAGCCCTCTAATTACAAAGAACATACGAATAGTCGGGCAATTGGCGTGATCGGTATCACTCATGAGTTTCATAAAGGTTTAAAGTTGCAACTCTGGGAACAATGGACAGAGAATGTTTTCAATACTATTTTATTGCAAGCAGATCAGCAATGGGGAAGCTCTTCATTTTACACAGGTGTGCAAGCTATTGTTCAACATACACTCAATCATGGAGGAAACATAGATCCCAATAAAACATACACACAAAAAGGCAGTAAAGCATTTACTTTCGGAGCTACTACAGGATGGAAGAACAAAAACACAGATATTTCATTGAACTATAACCGTATCACATCAACCGGCCGTTATATGATGCCTCGAGAATGGGGAAGAGATCCTTTTTACACATTTATGCCTAGAGAAAGGAATGAAGGCTTTGGAGATGTCCATGCAGGAATGATCAAAGTGAAGCACTCGTTTCCCAAACAACATTTGCAAACATGGATCGGATTCGGGTACTATGATCTACCGGATGTAACGAATACCCGATTGAATAAATATGGAATGCCATCATACACACAACTCAATGTAGACATTCAATATCAATTCACAGGGACTTTAGAAGGTATGAATGCTCAATTCTTGTATGTATATAAGGGACAGGAGGGAAATAGTTATGGTAACAACAAATATGTGATTCATAAAGTAAACACATCTTTATTCAACCTAATTTTAAACTACCATTTTTAATCGTTGAGCTATGTGGCGTAAGATTCAATCAGACTGGCCGGCTTATTTACTATCGCTTTTAGTAGTGTTGGTAATATTGGTAAAAGCAACAACGAATCATCAGGAACAGATCATAGTATCTATTGATAGTACATGGCATCCACCAAGTCTATATCTAGATCCGATCAAGAATAAAGAAGAGCGAGAACTGGTATTGTATGGAAAAGAGTTGATCGCAAATACATCTACTTATTTAGGTCCTAAAGGATCTGTGATGCAAATCAGCAATGGTATGAACTGCCAGAACTGTCACTTAGATGCAGGCACTAGACCGGATGCTAATAACTATAGTGCCGTATCTGCCAACTATCCATTGTTCAGAGAAAGAAGCGGTAAGACTGAAAGTATCTACAAAAGAGTAAGTGACTGTTTTGAAAGAAGTTTGAATGGTACTGCACCGGATAGTAATAGCAGAGAATACCAGGCCATTCATGCATATATTCAATGGCTGGGTAAAGATGTTGCAAAAGGAACCCATCCAAAAGGAAGTGGGATCAAAAGACCGGATTATTTACAACGTGCGGCCGACCCCGAAAAAGGGAAGAAAGTGTATGCTATTCACTGTGAACGTTGTCATGGTGCCAATGGCGAAGGTCAACTGAATCTTGACAATACAGGTTACAGTTATCCGCCATTATGGGGCAAGCACAGTTACAATACGGGAGCAGGATTGTATCGACTCAGCAATTTTGCAGGATTCATTCAATCTAATATGCCTTTCAATGAGGTAACAGCACATAATAAGTTAACCGATGAGGAGGCCTGGGATATTGCTGCTTATGTTAACAGTCAACCCAGACCTAGCATGAAAGCATTACATGATTGGCCTGATATGCATAAGAAGCCGATTGATCATCCTTTTGGTCCATATGCAGACAGCTTTAGTGAGCAACAGCACAAATATGGTCCATTTTTACCTATTCTTATTGCCAGAGAAAAACACTGAGCAAGCGTGACATCCATCACGTTTTTAAAAAAGAGAATATTTCATTTTTGCCACCCAATGATTTAAACCATGAAAGAATTTTTACAACACCCTTGGCCCTGGTATGTAGCCGGCGTTTTGATCGGATTGATCGTACCAGCATTATTAATTTTAGGGAATAAACATTTTGGTATATCAGCCAATTTGCGTCACGCTTGTGCTGCCTGTTTTCCATCCAACATCAATTTCTTTAAATATGAATGGAAAAAAGAAAGCTGGAATTTGTTTTTTGTAGGAGGAATCTTAATAGGAGCGCTTATTGCAGTATTGGGTTTACCTGATCCCAATCCAATTGTTGTGAATCCGGATCTTGTAACAGAGTTGAATACTTATGGTATCAATGATTATACAAGTATGGTACCTAAACAACTGGTATCATGGGATTCATTATTCACTGCCCGAGGAATCATCATGATGGTTGGCGGTGGGTTTCTGGTAGGTTTCGGATCGCGTTATGCCGGTGGCTGTACCAGTGGTCATGCGATCATGGGATTGAGTAATCTTCAATGGCCTTCATTTGTAGCCACCTGTTGTTTTATGGCCGGCGGATTTCTGATGGCTAATGTTATTCTTCCTTTCATTATGAAATTATAATTTGATAAGACATGTCTACGGAAAAAAATACACAAGAAATATTAACCGATTTTGAAGTTCGTTCATTGGATTCGGTTTGTATCAATGAATCAACCCAGCAACACCCTTGGTGGTATAATTTTAAATACCTCGCAGTAGGTGTTTTGTTTGGAATTGTTTTTGTAAAAGCTGAAATTATTTCATGGTTTAGGATGCAAGAGATGTTTCGCTTTCAAAGTTTTCACATGTATGGTGTAATTGGAACTGCAGTTGTAGTAGGTGCCATCTCGATTGCACTTATCAAAAAATTCAAGGTGAAAACCATTCACGGAGAGGAGATTCACTTTACACCTAAAAAATTCAATAAAGGTCAAATCATTGGTGGACTCATTTTCGGATTAGGCTGGGCTTTAACAGGTGCTTGCCCTGGACCCATCTTTGCTCAGATAGGAATGGGAATCACTGTCATGATCGTCGTTTTATTGAGCGCTATTGCAGGTACATGGGTGTATGGTTATTTTAGAGATCGCTTACCTCATTAAAAATGTAATGATGCAAGGGCTCCAAAAAAATATTTCTCAATTTTACCTATTGGTATTGGTAAATGCATTTGTTGGAGCCATGATTGGTCTTGAGCGTTCGGTTTTATCAGGCTTAGGCGAAGAAGTATTTAACCTGAGCGAATACACTGTCATTCTTTCTTTTATCCTCGCTTTTGGATTTACAAAAGCATTGGCCAATCTTGCAGTAGCTATTTTATCCAATACATTCACACGAAAAAGAATATTGATCATTGGATGGTTGATGGCGATACCCGTTCCATTCCTACTGATGTATGCTCCTTCTTGGAAATGGGTGATCGCAGCTAATATTTTGCTAGGAATCAATCAAGGTTTAGCCTGGTCTTCTACTGTGATCATGAAAATAGATCTTGTAGGTCCAAAGAATAGAGGGTTAGCAATGGGCATTAATGAATTTGCCGGTTACTTATCGGTAGGTCTTGCCGCTTTGCTTGCCGGAAATATTGCTGCCACATGGGGCTATCAATTTTATCCTTTTCTACCGGGTGTATTTTTTGTATTAGCAGGTTTACTCGTTTCAATTTTTCTCGTCAAAGACACAACTCATTTTATCGCACAAGAAGCGGTTGCAAGTAATGTTCGAATTTTTCAAAAGATATGGAAAGAGATTAGCTGGAAACATCATAACATGGGAAGCATTACGATCAACGGCTTAATCAACAATATGAATGATGCGATTGTATGGGGGCTGCTTCCATTATTATTGATTCAACGAGATTTTACGACACCTCAAATTGCTTGGATAGCCGGTATATATCCGGCTGTATGGGGACTATTCCAATTAGTGACTGGGAAAATGGGAGATCGATTCTGTAAGAAGCAAATCATCAGCGCAGGTATGTTTTTACAAGGTGTGGCCATATTAATGTTTGCCTTTTTTACATCATTTTCTGTGAGCATTTGGGCATCAACACTACTCGGTATCGGGACAGCATTGGTATATCCGAATTTTCTCACAGTCATTGCAGAAAATCTACATCCAACACAAAGAGCCAAAGGATTGAGTATTTTCCGGTTTTGGAGAGACAGTGGTTATGTATTTGGAGCAATTTTAGCAGGGTTGTTGGCTGATGTGTTTGGACTCGGTATTTCTTTGATCATCATTGCCGCCATAACTATTCTTGGAGGATTATTGGCTGAAATCAGAATGTGTTGTACACTTCGTAATTTCTGGAAATCAAATTTATGTTCAGAGGTGGCTGTGTATTAAAATATTTATCTATTTTGGTTACACGGAAGCATTGCTGAATCATGAAGAAATTTTTACTCCCTTTTCTATTTGTTTTTTTCCTGCAACAACTGTCTGCACAATTAAAATTTCCAACAGATGATCATTCAGGAAAAGTTGTTTTTGCTAAAACCTCTTCTATTGAACTACCCAGATCGGAAATGTATAAGCGAACTAAAAATTGGCTGCTATACCAATATGCTACTTCAAAATTTGAAGATTATTTCAATATCAGTAAAAAAGGAAAGCCCGTTTATTTACACGAAGACGCAAGGATGAGGAGTATTGCGGGGAAATATGGTTTTTATATCATGTACCCTATTGAAGATTTATCCGGTCTGAATATGGAACAGACTTTTGTAACCTATACATTGACGGTTAATTTTAAAGACACCGCTTTTGAGAGTAAAGTATCAGATTTAAAATGTTATACAACTGCTAGTTCAAAAAATGGAATGCGCCCACCACAATTTGATCTGGAGGCCTATAATAGTCCACAGCTGAATCAATTGGATCATGTTCAGCAATACATCATTCCGCAGGTATTAAACAGTATCCGAAAAGTACATGAAGACCTTTACCGTAACATTCGATACGGGAATCTCACATCTGAATAGCCAAAACACTGTTGAAAACAACGCAGCATTGTAGTGCTGTTGCTACATGCATTTAACAGTCATTACTATTGCCGGCATCTTCCATCTGTTGTTACTTTGTATCATTAAATATCCCAATTGGGACTTTTTAGAATCCAAACATCTTAAGAAAATCCAAATCGCCTGTTAGCTCTTGTAGTGTAAGCCAAACAGGTAATATCCGAAAAGAAAAACCAAACGCTACGCAACCTTTGCAGGATATATTCCCGCAAAGGTTTTTTATTTTAAATACTGCCTTTTCCAATGAACTTAATAGAATCTCTGTAAAAAGTTGTAGCCTTTTCCCCATTTGTCTGTTAGTTTTTTGCTTGGCCACACTACAGAACCATTATTTTGCAGCATGACCAACATTAACGACGTTCAACTAGAACAAGTGATCATTCATAAAGTGGGCAATCCCACTCGTGGCGAAGAACTAAAATTGTCTACCAACCCGCTAACCCTGAATGACGAGATCGTAAGAGGAATGCTCACGAAGTATTTTTTGTCGCCCTTCAATGAGCACGAGCAATACCAGTTCACACATTTAAGTAGTTTGGAACTGAATGAAGTCTACCAATATGTCACCGGTATCTTTGATGATGCTAAAAATTTTGTTGCACAATCAGCATTGCTTGCCTCTTTTCTATACAATAAAAGCACACATGCCAGGGTAAAAGAAGGTGAATTATATGTAGCGCAATTTAGTCAGGTTCCATTTGGAACAGAATACATAGAAGCCATTGGTTTATTCAAAAGTGAAACAAAAGAAACCTTTTTGAAAGTGTTTCCACACGGACAAAGCTGGGAAGTAATAGCAGAAGATGGTGTGAATATCAATAAACTGGATAAAGGCTGTCTGATTTTCAAAAAAAATAGAGAAGAGGGATATGTAGTATGTGTAGTAGATAACACCAATAAACAGGATACCCAATATTGGGTGAATGATTTTTTACAAGTGACCCGAACATCAAATAGCTATCATCATACCGATGCTGCTTTGGGTATGTGTAAACTATTCATCAGCAATGAGCTAAATGAAAAATTTGAAGTGAATAAAGCTGATCAGATCGACTATTTGAACAAAAGCTTGGAATACTTTAGTACCAAAGAGTCTTTTGATTTGAATGAATTTGCTACCGAGGTATTACACCATCCTGAAGTGATCGATAGCTTTACACAATACAAACAACAATATGAAGTAGCGAGACAGGTCAATATTGAAGATACATTCGATATTCATTTGGCCGCAGTCAAAAAACAACAGCGTGTATTTAAAAGCGTATTAAAACTGGATAAAAATTTCCACATCTATATTCATGGCAGAAGAGACCTGATTGAAAAGGGGTATGATGAAATGAGTGGAAAACATTTTTACAAGATTTTTTTTGATGAAGAGAGTTGATGAAAGCTCCAAGCTGTAGGCTACAAGGTATTTGCTTGAAGAAAACAACTTATATTTATTCTTTAAAGCTTTCCATATGAATACAACCAGAAGATCTTTTTTAAGAAACAGCAGTTTCGCAGCCGCAGCTATTGCGTTCTTTCCTAAATCCATTTTAGCATCCGGTAATACCAAAATGCTGACAGGTGTTCAGTTGTATTCTGTTCGTGAAGCTATGCGCAAAGATCCTTTAGGTACTTTGAAAGCTTTGTCAGATATGGGCTACCGATATGTAGAGCATGCCAATTATGTCAATAGAAAATTCTACGGATACACTGCTAAGGAATTCAAAAAAATTCTGGCTGATCTAGGCATGCAAATGCCAAGCGGACATACCGTTATGGGTAAACAACATTGGGATGCCGGTAAAAAAGAATTCACAGATCTCTGGAAATATACAGTGGAAGATGCCGCTGAAGTTGGACAAGAACTGGTGATCAGTCCGTGGCTAGATGCTGATCTTCGCAAAACACTGGATGAGATGCTTGCTTATATGGAAGTGTTCAACAAAAGTGGGGAACTCTGCAAAGCTGCAGGTATGCGTTTCGGTTATCATAACCACGATTTTGAATTTTCTGCCAAGCTCAATGGCATGACTGTTTATGACATCATCTTAAAGAATACAGATCCATCATTGGTGGTACAGCAGTTAGACATGGGTAACCTCTATCATACCGGTGTCAATGCTTTGGAGATTGTACACAACAATCCCGGACGTTTTGTTTCAGTTCACGTAAAAGATGAAATCAAAACAGCAGATGGCAAATCCTTTGAAAGTACCATCCTAGGGAAAGGTGTAGCGAATACCAAAGCCATAACAGATCTCTGCAAATCAAAAGGAGGTACCCTTCATTTCATCATTGAACAAGAAGCATATCAGGGTATTGATCCTATCGAATGTGTAAAGCAAGATTTAGCGGTGATGAAGCAATGGGGGTATTGAGAAAGCTGTGAGCTTTGAGCTGCATGCTATAAGCTTCACGCTACAAGTATTGATGTTGGATGTCTGACCAGTAGAAGAATTTAGTTCGGTAAACGCATGATCAGCGAACATCTTCAGCGTAGATCATGAAAATCTACTTGTAACATCACTTCACCGATATTACCATACAGAAGAATAAGTGATGAAAAAGCTTCTTTATATTTGGTATTACTCAAAACCAATACCATGCGATTATTGCTTTGCCTTCTACTTGTTTCCTCTTTCACTTTTGCACAAAACTTTACTCCTGCTGAAATACAACGTTGGGAGAAACAAGCGAAAAATGTAACCATCATAAAAGACACCTGGGGTATTCCGCATATCTATGGAAAAACAGATGCGGATGCTGTATTTGGTTTACTCTATGCGCAATGCGAAGAAAATTTTGCTCGTGTCGAAAGAAATTATCTGGAAGTACTCGGTCGACAAGCAGAAGCAGATGGAGAACGTATGTTGTACGCTGATTTACAAATGCGCTTGATCGTAGATAGCGCTGAAGCCATTAAAGATTACAATAATAGTCCGGATTGGTTCAAGAAATTACTGAACGCATTTGCAGATGGCGTCAACTATTATCTATATAAACATCCACAAACAAAGCCTAAAGTGCTTACTCGTTTTGAACCATGGTATCATCTCATGTTTACCGATGGAAGTGTTTCTGCAACGCGTACGGGTGGCATTGCTTTGGAGGAGGTAAGAGAATTTTACAGCGGCAACAAAAAAGCAACCGCTTATCAACCTATCATCCAACATGATATTGAAACGCGAGGCTCGAATGGTTTTGCGATTGCTCCTAAACTCACCAGCAATGGAAATGCCATTTTGTATATCAATCCGCATGTACCTTTTTACTTCCGTCCTGAAATGCATATGGTAAGTGAAGAAGGATTGAATGCATATGGTGCAGTAACATGGGGGCAAATGTTTGTATACCAAGGATTCAATGAACATTGTGGATGGATGCATACTACAGGTTATGCTGATGTAGCAGATCTGTATGAAGAAAAAGTAAGCAACATCAATGGCACTTGGGTCTATGAGTATGAAAAGGAATCCAAAAAAGTAAATACAAAAAATATTACGGTCAGCTATTTGAAAGATGGAAAGCAGGTAGCTGTTCCATTCACCGGTTATTATACGCATCATGGACCGGTAATGGGTAACCGAAATGGAAAATGGCTCGCCTTGAAAGAATTCAATCGATCATTAAGCGCATTAATACAATCATGGGTGAGTACAAAAGCCAATAACTTGGATGAATTCAAACAAGCGATGCGTTTATTATCCAATACCACGAATAACACCGTTTATGCTGATGACAAAGGAAATATTGCTTACTGGCATGGCGACTTCGTTCCAAAGCGTGATCCTTCGTTTGATTTCACCAGACCTGTTGATGGAAGTATCAAAGCCACTGAATGGCAAGGTACACATGCATTGGAAGAAATTGTACAAGTACATAATCCATCTATTGGTTGGATACAAAATTGTAACTCCACTCCTTTTACTGCTTCAGGAAAAGATAGTCCGGATAAAAACAAGTACCCATGGTACATGGCACCAGATGGTGAAAATGCAAGAGGTATCAATGCCGTGCGTTTGTTATCAACAGCCAATGACCTCACTTTAGATAAAGTAATTGCATTGGGCTATAATCGTTATCTCGCTGCTTTTGATTTTCTGATTCCTGCTTTACTCAAAGATTATGATAGTGATGCTGATGCCAGTAGAAAAGCAACATTAAAAGAAGCCATCGACTTACTCCGCAATTGGGATAAGACCTCATCCGTTTCCTCAATCGCAACCACCATTGCAATTGATTGGGCCAATCAACTCGGACAATTCATACCGCGTGCCGAAACCATGGAAGAAGGCACCAATTCAGTAAAACGTTACGAAGACATGGCTAAGCTATCGCCTGATCAAAAACTGGGAACACTAAAAAAAGTACTCGATGACCTAACCAAAACCTACGGCAACTGGCGCCAACCTTGGGGTGAGATCAATCGCTATCAGCGTGTGGCTGATGGAGAAAGGTTTGATGATAACAAACCTAGTATAGCAGTTCCTTTAGCTTCTTCACGCTGGGGTTCATTGCCGGCTTATGAAAGCAGATCAGGAAACGGATACAATAAACGTTATGGTGTTTCAGGCAATAGCTTTATTGCAGCTGTTGAGTTCGGCAAAAGATTAAAAGCTAAAACCATTCTTACCGGTGGACAATCCACCGATCCTAAGTCTGCTAATTTTACAGATCAGGCGGAAGGATTTATCAATGGAAAATTCAAAGACATTTTCTTTTATAAAGAAGATGTAATGAAGAATAAAGTGAAGACCTATCATCCGGGGGAGTGATAGGAAAGAGATAAGAAAAAAGACACAAGTAACAAGGAAGAAGAAAAGGGTTAAGAAACAATAGTGCAACTTTTGGAAAGCTTTATTGCTTTCCAAAAGTTTATTTGTAACGTCATTGTTCTTTATCGAAAATGGCTTTGTAGTATGTAGTATCCTTCTCCGAGAAATTGATACGTCTATTGGCTTTCCCTTTCAATTCAAACTCATCATTCACGGTAAATTTCACTTCTGTGAATTTGTAGCCGGTTTACAATAGAATTTAAGAAAGGTTCATCGCTTCTTCCTAATTTATTTGAATGGTCAAAACATATAATGATAAAAGAAAGCGCCGAACTAAAGTCCGGCGCTATTTAACATTGATACCTTGTATCTTCCTTGCGGCTTGTAGCTTGTAACTTGAAGCCTTATTAGCCTTACTTCAATTGTTTCAACAACTCATTCACTGCAGCTTCCAATTGCTGATCACGGCCTTTATTCACTATATCGTATTCATTCATCAATTTGATATCAGGTTCTGTTTGAGCATTTTCCAGATATTGATTCTGTAGACCTTTAACACCCACAGGAGGTACACCCCAACGAATACTATTGTCTTGTAATTGTTCCCATGCAGCAAAAGTGCAAGTTCCCGGTACCGGCATTCCTACCAACTTACCAATACCCAACTCTTTGAAGGCATAAGCATAACAATGACCATCACTGTATGCTGCTTCATTAACAATTGAGATACTAGGCTTAGTCCAGCGGAAGTTAGGCTCATACCCATTGCTTCTGGTATCAGTTGTATAGTCAAAGAATTTTTTACCACTCAAGAACATGGCAAGATCCGCTACGAGGTCACCACCTCCATTAAAACGAACATCAACCACAATGGCTTTTTTATTTACATACTTGCCCATAATTTCTTCATAAGTGGTACGATATGCACCATCACTCATTCCGGGTATGTGTACATATCCTAACTGACCATTACTTAAACGCTCTACTTCATCCTGATTTTTCTTCACCCATCTTCTGTATAACAATCCGTTTTCTTCACCGGTAGAGATCGGCTTTACGGTTACTTCCATTTTAGTATTGCCATCTAAAATTGTCAGCAATGTATTTTGTCCGGCTTTACGATTGAGATATTGTGCGATATCTGTATCTGCCGCAATCGTTACACCATCAATTGCTTCGATGATCATTCCTGGTTTCACATTGATATCAGCACGATCCAATGGACCACCTTTAATGATCTCTTCAATTTTATAACCCACTCCTTTATAATTCTGATCGTAGAATACACCCAAAGAAGCAGTAGCATCAGCATTTGCAACAAATGCATTATAAGATGCTCCACTGTGACTCACATTCAGCTCACCTAATAACTCACTCAGCATTTCAGCAAACTCAAAGTTGTTACCGATATGAGCGAGGTGACGTTCATAATCAGGCTTATAACTATCCCAGTTAACACCATGCATGGTTCTGGTATAGAAAGTCTCTTTGGTTCTGCGCCAAACATGTTCAAACATAAATAGTCTTTCTGCAGCAACATCTAAGGTCATTTCACCATTGATACCTACTACATCTCTTTTCCCACTATTAGGTTCTATCTTAGAGATACCACCATTGGCAGAGAGGAAGATGTTTTTCTGATCTTTATCCCATACCATACTTCCACCTTGTGCATTCAATGTTACCAGCATTTTGGTTTCACGTGTACGCAAGTTGGTGGTCCAGAGATTCACACCTCTTTCAAAACGAGTCAGGTAATACAAGGTTTCTCCATCTTTACTTACCAAGGCATCACTCATTTGAGAAGAATGAATAGTCAATTTAGCTTTACGCATATTTAATCCTTCCCAATCAATTACTACACTGTCTTTTTTAGATGCTGTCTTTTTGCTGGTATCAGCCTTTGCTTTATTGTCCTCGATCTCTTTCTGCAATGCAGCATCTTCTTTACTCAATTTAAATTTATCAAAGGCTTCTTGTGTGAAGAACATCGCATATACATCGGCTTGTGCACCACCACTTTGAGCTACAGCCTTCAAACCATCTCTATTACTGAACCACATCATGGCTTTTCCACCCATGATCCATTTGGCACGACCATCATTGAAACCACTTTCAGTTAGGTTGATCACCTTGCCTTTTCCATCAGATGAAACCAATCCCACTTCACCGGGAGCAACACCGGGAACTGCATAATCAAATAAGAACCATTTACCATCAGGACTCCATTGGAAGTACTGATCGTTATCACCATTCGAGAACAGCTCTTTATCTGTAAGAATGGTTCTGGTTTGCTTGGTAGCAATATTGTACACTTTCAATGTCATTCTGTTTTCAATAAAAGCGATCTCTTTTCCATCAGGAGAATATGCAGGCTGATAGTTTTCATTATTGTTTGAAATAACCGCTGTTTCATTCAATACAGTAGAAGCATAGAAATAAGGCTCTTCACTTCTTTGCTTTTTAGTTTCAAAGATCTTCCAACTGTTTCCTCTCTCTGAAGAGTATAGCAATGTTTTTCCATCCGGAGAAAAGCTTACCAATCTTTCCTGCTCAGGGGTATTGGTAATTCTTTTGGTAACACCGCCGTCTACACTACTTACAAATACTTCACCACGGAAGATATAGGCTACTTCTTTTCCGTTGGGAGAAACTGCCATATCTCTTACACCACCACTTACAGGTACTACTCTTGTATTGTTACTACGAACATCAGCAACAATGTTCACGCTTACTTTTTGTGGGCGTCCATTACCCTTCATTGTGTAGAGTTCCCCATCATAACCAAAACAGATGGTTCCATCATTGGCCAGACTTAAAAAACGAACAGGATGTTTTTTGAAAGTGGTCAACTGTTGAGATTTACCACCTTCAATTCCCATTTTATGTACGTTGAATGATCCACTTTCTTCACTCAAATAATAAAATGCTTTATCTGCATCTGTGAAAACAGGGTTTCTATCTTCTCCATTGAATGTGGTGATCTTCTTATGAGTCTTCGCATTATTATCATAGATCCAGATATCTCTGGCGATAGCGGAAGTATGGTGTTTACGCCATTGGTTTTCCCCACCTTTTTTATCTTGGTACAACATGAATTGTCCGTTACTGCTCAGGTTCACCCATTCTGCAGGTGTAGTTAATACTTGCTCAGGGCGACCACCGTTAACGGATACTTTGTACAACTCAGGTTGCGAGCCTGTTGGATATGTACGATTGCTTGCAGCATCCTGACGAGTAGAGCCAAAAAGAACAGATTTATTATCTGCCGTAAAACTATAAGGCAATTCTGGTACAGAATGATAGGTGAGTCTTTTAGCTTCTCCACCTTCAGCAGGAATAAGGAATACATCAAAATCGCCAAAGCGATCGCTGGCAAATGCGATATGTTTTCCATCCTTGCTCCAGATAGGCATCATATCATTGGCCTCGTGTAAGGTAAGCATGGTAGCAGTGCCTCCTGAAGCAGGCACTTTATAAATATCTCCTTTGTACGTAAATGCAATGGTTTTCCCATCAGGCGAGATGGCTGAATAACGCATCCAGTTCGGATCATTTTGCGCCGATGAATGCATACCAATTAATAGCGCTAGGAGCGCAATTGACAATTTTCTCATAGTAGTAATTAAAATGAACCGGTAATTTAAGAAAGAACCGCCAAGATTTTTCAGGAGTTTGATGAGTGAGCGACTAAATCGGTAAAGGAGGATTTTCAGTATCTTGTTTGCACAGGATGGGGCGCAGATCTTTATGATAGATTATGATTTTATATCTGCGTTCATCATCATCAGCATAAAAAATCTGCGGCTCA
>JBDKEH010000030.1:0-20358 GCA_039795345.1 Bacteroidota bacterium | reverse complement strand
CCAATCCTTAACCCAATCTTCACACACCCACATAAGGCAATTCACGAACTTTAGTCAACCAACCTATCCACATCTGTGTATAATATGTATTAGGAATTGTCCTACTTAAAAAATTAAATTTGAGAAGGATGGTTTGGTTAAGTACAAAAAGATCCGTGAACCTAAAACAGTAAAAGATTGACAGAAACAATCATTAACCTCGAAACCGTAAACCCCATTGAGTTCTTTGGTGTCAACAACGGTAAGTTAGATTTGCTGAAAAAGAAATTCCCATTATTAAAGATCCTCTCCCGCGGGACACAAATTAAACTGAGCGGGGCTCCGGAACAGATCGAATCAGCAAAAGAAAAAATTGACCTCGTTATTCAGTACCTAGAAAGAAACGGACATCTCAGCGAAAATTATTTTGAACAGATCCTTGGTGGCGATGATGCGGAAACAGTAGACAACTTTGTAGATAGGAATCCAAATGATATACTCGTGTTTGGCCCAAATGGTAAAACGGTAAGAGCCAGAACACAGAATCAAAAGAAGATGGTGCAAGCAGCCGACAAGAACGATATTGTTTTTGCCATTGGCCCTGCCGGTACAGGTAAAACGTATACTGCAGTAGCCTTAGCTGTAAGAGCTTTAAAGAACAAATTGGTGAAAAAGATCATTCTTACTCGCCCGGCTGTAGAAGCGGGTGAAAGTTTAGGATTCTTGCCCGGTGACTTAAAAGAAAAGATCGATCCATATTTACGACCATTATATGATGCATTGGATGATATGATTCCTGCAGATAAGCTGGGTTACTATATGAGTACACGAACCATTGAGATCGCACCTTTGGCATATATGCGCGGACGTACGCTGGACAATGCTTTCATTATTTTAGATGAAGCACAGAATACAAATGATCTTCAATTGAAAATGTTCTTAACACGTATAGGTGCGAATGCAAAAGCCATTATCACAGGTGACCCAACTCAAGTTGATCTACCAAGAAATATGAGAAGTGGTTTAGATAAAGCAACCCGTATTTTAAAGCAAATTGATGGTATTGCTCATATTGAATTGAATGAAGAAGATGTTGTACGTCACAGACTAGTAAAAGCCATCATCAAAGCTTACGATAAGGAACACGAGAAGGAAGAGCAAGATTACCAACAGGGAAGAAGATAGGAAATAGTTTTATGTCAGATGGCAGATATCAGATTTTGCAAACCAAATCTGATATCTGCCATCTGACATTTTACCATCATCTTTCACCATCTAAAATCTCATGCCCCAATTTATCTCTCTTCGTCTTTAAATATTTTTCATTGTGCGGATTGGGTGCTATTTCGATAGGAACGATATCAACGATCTCAAGACCGTAACCTTTTAATCCTGCTCTTTTTCTTGGGTTATTACTCATCAGTTTGAGCTTAGTGATACCCAATGAACGAAGGATCTGTGCACCTACACCATAATCTCTTTCATCCATTCCAAAACCTAAGTGCAAATTAGCTTCTACGGTATCCATTCCTTCTTCTTGCAATTTGTAGGCTTTGAGTTTATTGATCAAACCAATACCTCTTCCCTCTTGATTCATATAAAGGATGACACCCTTCCCTTCAGCTTCCACCATTTTCATGGCTTTTTGTAATTGTTCACCACAATCACAGCGGAAACTACCTAGTATATCGCCAGTGAAGCAACTACTGTGTACGCGTGTAAGTACTGCCTCATTTGATTTCCATTCGCCTTTGATCAATGCCAAGTGTTCGGCACCGGACATTTTCTCTTTGAATGCAACCAGTTTAAACTCTCCATATTTAGTAGGCATATCCACGCGAACCAGTTCTTCAATTAAAGAATCACTTTTCAAACGATAGTCGATCAGGTCTTTGATAGAGATAATTTTCAAATCAAATTTCTGAGCAATAACCATAAGTTGAGGCAAACGTGCCATAGTACCATCCTCATTCATGACCTCCACCAATACACCTGCCGGTTCTAATCCCGCCAATCGAGCAAGATCTACAGTAGCTTCGGTATGCCCTGTCCTACGTAACACTCCGCCGTCTTTTGCTTTCAGCGGGAAAATATGCCCAGGTCTACCTAAATCTGAGGGTTGGGTATCCGGGTGAATCAATGCTAAAATGGTTTTAGAGCGGTCTTGAGCAGAAATACCGGTGGTAGTACCTTGTCCGATCAAATCCACCGAAACAGTGAATGCGGTCTCATGTAGAGAGGTGTTAGATGTCACCATTGGACTGAGTTCCAATTCTTTACAACGTTCTTCGGTAAGGGCGGCACAGATCAGTCCTCTACCTTCTTTACTCATAAAATTGATGACTTCAGGGGTGGCATGACGGGCAGCAATGATAAAATCGCCTTCATTTTCGCGGTCTTCGTCGTCTACTACGATGATCATTTTGCCTTCTCGTATATCTTGAATGGCTTCCTCAATTGTATTCAGTCTAATATTTTCCATTGTAAGGCAAAATTACAGTTCAGGTATCAAAACGGTTTACCTATTTGGGAATGAGGGTTATTTTTCGTTGAAAAATGATCCGATTTCAGCAAAAAAGGGTGAAAAGGAGCCAAAAGCTTAACAAGAATCGTCTATCTGCCTAAAAAGGCTACGGAAGCAATATTTTGTTAACATTCTGTTGAAATTCATAGGTAATTATTTGTTTTCTTTGCAGCTGAAAAATTAACACTATGCTAAGTAAAAGACTCTTGCAATTTGTGATTGCGGTTTTACTGGTGCCAACATTAACACTGGCACAAAATACCACCAGTAGTATGAGTGGTACAGTGAAGACGACAACCGGTGAAATTCTGGTTGGTGCAACCGTAACAGCAACCCATGAGCCTACCGGTACTGTTTATCGTGTTCAGAGCCGTACGGGTGGACGTTTTGACATCAACAATATGAACCCTGGTGGTCCATACACTGTTGAAGTATCGTTCGTGAATTTTGCGAATGAGAAAAAAACTGAGATTTACCTGAGTTTGGGTGAATCCTTTAAGTTAGATTTCGCTATGGCTAACAAAGCCGGCAATCTTGGTGAAGTAACAGTATCTGCTACACGCAGAACCACTGAAGCTTCCGGTAAAGGTGGTGCTGAGACTTTGATCGGCCGTGATAAAATGGCAAATCTACCTACAGTAGGTCGTAACATTTATGACTACCTCCGTGCTGTTCCTCAGGCTAAACTGGGTGCAAGTGAAGGCGCGGTAACTATCGCTGGTCAAAACAATCGTTACAACTCTTTCTATGTAGATGGAGCTGTAAATAACGACGTATTTGGATTATCAGCGTCAGGTACCAATGGCGGACAGGCAGCTATCGCTCCTATCTCTATTGATGCGGTTGACCAGTTCCAAGTTGTGATCTCTCCTTTTGACGCTTCTTTGGGTAACTTCGTAGGTGGTGGTATCAACGCCATTACTCGTTCTGGTACCAACAAGACTGAAGGTTCTATCTACTATTTCTTACAAAATGAGCAATTAGCAGGTAAAACTCCAACAGGATTGAAGCAGAACGCTGTGAGACTGGGAGATTTTTCTAAGAAAACCTATGGTTTCCGTGTAGGTGGTGCTATCACTAAGAACAAGTTGTTCTACTTTATTAACGTTGATCTACAGCGTGATATTCGCCCTCAACCATTTGATTTTAGTCAATACAATGGTAATACAAAGGATATCAATATCATTAACTCATTGGCAAATACACTGAGAACCAATTATGGCTATGAGCCGGGTGGTTTCTTGGATAACACAGAAGAGGTAAATGCTGATCGTATCACAGCTCGTCTTGACTGGAACATTAACGACAGACACAAGCTTTCTGTAAGTAACCGTTATACCAAAGGTGAGCGTCTGAATACAAGTTCTAGCTCTTCTGGTACCATTAACTTCTACAATAACGGTTTCCGTTTCCCAACAAGAACCAATTCAACTTCAGCTGAATTGAAAAGTTTAGTGGGCAAAAGTTCTAGTAACAAATTATTGATCACTTTCACAGATGTTTTAGATGATCGTAGCCCGATCGGACAAAATTTCCCACGTGTTCGTATCAATGATGGAGCTGGTGCCTTTGTTTTTGGTCCGGACAACAGTTCTACAGTGAACCTTTTGACTCAAAAGAACTGGTCTTTATATGATGAGTTCAAATTCACTTTGGGTAAACATGCCCTGAAAGTGGGTGTTGATTATGAGTACAACGACGTATTCAATGCATTCATTCAGAATACATTCGGTAACTATACTTATTCTAACCTGAATGACTTCTTGACAAATGCAAGACCTCAGGCTTATACTTATGGTTTCTCTAACATCGATGCAGGAAAAGGTGATAACACTGATGCTGCAGCTCAATTCAAAATGGCCAAAGGTTCATTGTTTATCAATGATGAGATCAGAACTTCTGATAACTTCAGCCTTAGCTTAGGTGTAAGAGCTGACTATTATAACGTACTTAGTACGCCAAGTGCGGATGCTTATACCAATAACGTTGCCATTCCTAAATTCTCTGAGTATTATGATTTACAAGGTGCACGTTCCGGATTAGCTCCTAAGATTCCTTTGGCGCTTTCTCCAAGAGTTGGTTTCACCTACAAAATACCTGAAGAAAATTTAGTGGTACGTGGTGGTATGGGAATCTTTACAGGACGTATTCCATTGGTATGGCCTGGCGGTATCTTTAACAACAATGGTCTCTTTATTGGCGGTTACACCGCAAACGCTACACAGTTGAATACTATCCGCTTCAGACCTGATCCTAACAACCAATGGAGACCTTCTGAAGTTGGTGCGGGTATTACAAAAGGACCATTGAACCTCACAGCTGCTGAATTCAGCGTACCTAAACTGTTCAGAACTTCTATTGCTTTTGATAAGAAGTTTGGTAACGGATGGTCTGGTTCATTGGAAGGTATTTTCAGTAAGAACATCAATGAGATCTATTACACTAATATCAACCTCTTACCTCCAGTTGGCAAATCACTGGGAGCAGGAAGTCGTAACGTATATCCAGCCACAAACAATGGTCGTATTCCTTTGAATGCTGATGGATCTAACCCTTACGATAATGCGATCTTACTGAGCAATAATGAAGGACCTACCGGTTACTCTTATAACTTGACAGCTTCAGTAAGCAAAAGAACTCGTGATGGTTTCTCATTTGATCTGAGCTATACTTTTGGTAACTCTGCTGCTGTTAACGATGGTACCAGCTCTGTAAATTTGAGCCAATGGAGATTCATGGAAACAGTAAATGGTAGAAACTTTATCACCAGATCTAATTCAGACTTCAGTGCAGGTCACAGAATATTTGCTTATGTAAGTAAGAAATTTGAATACGCTAATAAGAAGCTAGCTACTACTGTAACCTTAGTTTATACAGGTCAATCAGGTAATCCTTTGAGTTACGTATATTCAACAAATAATTTTGTAAGAGATGATGTCCCTTCTGGAGGTAACTCTCAAGACCTGATTTATATTCCAACAAAGGATGATATCGCAAGCATGATTTTTTTGAACAACACTATTAGTGGTGTTACTTATACACCTGCTCAACAAAGGGCTGCTTTAGAAACATTTATCGAAAGCGACAGATACCTGAGAAACAATCGTGGTAAATTTGCTGAAAGAAACGGTAGCCGTTTACCTTTCACTAATATCATCGATCTGAAAATTGCTCAGGATTTCAATATCAAAGTGGGTAGCAAACGTTATCAGTTCCAGTTGACTTACGATGTATTCAACTTCGGTAATATGCTTAATAGAAATTGGGGTAGAACCTATTTCTTGTCGAACGATAACTTTGGATTAATCCAATTTGCAGGTTTCGTTAATGCTGCAACAGATTTAACTCCACAGTATCGTTTTAACCCTACATTGGTTGGACGTAGCCCTTGGAACGTAAGCACTACTACCAATGCTGCTTATGCTGCACGATGGATCAGTCAGTTAGGTTTGAGATTTAACTTCTAATACTGGAAACAGTATCTTGAAAATAGAAAGCCGCTACTTTGAGTAGCGGCTTTTTTTTAGTCCATGGGCCATGGTCGATAGTCCATAGCTAATAGCTTATAGGTAATAGTAAAATCAGATTGATATATGTAACCGCTTACAGTCATAGTACGCTATAACTCACTCTTACTATCTGCCATGATCTATAGTCTATAGTCCATGGACCATGGTCTATGGACTATAGACTATAAACCCCAACCCCATTTCAGGAAGACCGGAAAAGCCTTGCCCCAGGTGGGAACATCGTGTTTACCGTCTTCCATTTCGAGATAATGGATATGTTCATCGGTATAACCTTTGGCTTTCATTTCAATAATAAGGTCTAGTGCATCATCAATACTATCAATGATGCCGTTCTTATTTCTATCTTCTGCTTCGTCTAATTGTCCGCATTGAATGAAAGTTCTTATCCAAGGATAAAAACCTCCTTTACGAATCTGTAAATGCATTAAGCGATCTTTTTCATCTTCATATCCATCCTCATATCCCTTTCTTCTCCACCATAATGAACCACTGAATACGCCAATTCTATTGAATTCACTTGGATGGTTCCAAACAATATCCATGGCACTTAAAGCACCTAATGAAAAACCTGCAAATGATTTGTCTTTAAAAGATTGTATCTGTAAGATCTTTCTGATAAATGGCAATAACTCATCAAAAATAAATTTGGTATAGAGTCCTGCTTTCGCTCCCCTACCTTTAAAATCTGCAGCATAAGCAGTTCCGTATTCCATTTTCCGATCTTCCCCACAATGTATGCCCACACAGATCAATGGTTGAATTTCTCCATCAGTGATCAACTGATCCAAAAGTTCATCAAAAGGCATTTTTGGAAGATCTTGTCCGTCGTTGATCAGTAATAAACTCAAAGATTCTTTTTGAAAAGACGCTATAGGTAAATAGATATCTATCAACACATCCCTTTCCAAAAACTCAGAATATACAGTATGACGTGTAACACTAACAGATGTAAGTGAAATATCAGAATGGGTATCGGCCATGTTTCAAAAATAATGGAATGAACGAAAACAAAGACAGAAAGTAATTCAGACCCACACATGAAAATCCTATGATTAGAATTTAAATTCCGAAAATTCTGATTAAATTGATGTGACAAATCAAACAGACCTACATCCTAAACTACTGCAACATGAAAAAGATCGGCATTTTATTCGGGCAGGAACGAAGTTTTCCTATGGCCTTTGTAGAACGTATCAACAGTAAAAACATTCCCGGTATCATCGCGGAACCGGTTAGGATCGATAAGGTCATGCAAGGCGAAGCCAGTGGTTATGCGGTGATTATTGATAGGATCAGTCAGGATGTACCCTTCTATCGTGCTTTTCTGAAAAACGCAGCCCTCTGTGGTACTGCTGTGATCAATAATCCATTCTGGTGGAGTGCTGATGAGAAATTTTTCAATAATTGTCTGGCCACTAAGATCAATGTTCCGGTTCCTAAAACTGTGATTCTGCCATCAAGAGATCTGCCTGCAGATACTTCTGATCAATCTTTTAGTAATCTGGCTTACCCACTTGATTGGGAAGGCATCTTTAAATATGTAGGTTTCCCTGCTTACATGAAACCCTTTGCTGGTGGTGGTTGGAAGAATGTATACAAGCTGACCAGCATGGAAGACTTTTTTGAAAAACATAGCGAAACAGGAGAATTAGTAATGCTGCTACAGGAAGAGATCATCTTTGATGAATACTACCGCTGTTATTGTATTGGCGGCAAACATGTACGCATCATGCCTTACGAGCCTCGTAATCCACATCATTTAAGATATGTCGCAGATTTCAAACCATCTGCCGAAAGATTGGCACAAATGGAAGATATTGTTTTACGCATCAATCGATACTTAGGCTACGATTTCAACACCGTAGAATTAGCATTGCGTGATGGTGTGCCTTATGCTATCGACTTCTGTAATCCGGCACCTGATGCTGATATCAAAAGCGTGGGACAAGAAAATTTTGATTGGGTAGTAGAAACCGCCGCCAATTATGCCATTGAAAAAGCTCAAGCCCAAGTAGATGGTGCAGATAATCTCACCTGGGGAGAGTATATTAAACGTAGTAGTGCCAAACAAAAATTGATCTGATGGGAAACAGGAAATATGCGCAATTTACCTTAGGCGTTGAAGAAGAATACATGGTACTGGATCCGGTAAGTCGGGAATTAAAAAGCCATGAGCAAAAAATAGTACTGGAGGGACAAAAAATCCTGAAAGACAAAGTAAAAGCTGAAATGCACCAGGCAGTGGTGGAAGTAGGTACAGACATTTGTGCCGATATTGATGAAGCTTTCAAAGATGTTGCAGCTTTGAGAGGCACTATTGCCGCTATAGCAGGAGAACTCGGATTGTGGGTGGGTGCATCGGGAACACATCCTTTTAGCCATTGGGAAAATCAGTTGATCACTGATCATGTACGTTATAACCAGATCGTAAATGAATTACAAGAGGCTGCAAGAAGTAATCTCATCTTTGGTTTGCATGTACACGTGGGAATGGAAGACAGAAGAATGGCCATACATATCGCCAATACTGCACGCTATTTTTTACCACACGTATATGCATTGAGTACCAATTCTCCTTTCTGGGAAGGTCGACAAACAGGTTATAAATCTTTTCGTACCAAGGTATTCGATAAGTTTCCCCGAACCGGTATTCCTGATTACTTTGAGAATATTGAGTCGTATGAAAGCTATGTGAATCTCTTGATCAAAACAAACTGTATCGATAATGCAAAAAAGATCTGGTGGGATCTTCGTGTGCATCCTTTTTTCAATACTGTAGAGTTCAGGATCTGTGATGTACCAATGACCATCAATGAAACAATCACCATCGCAGCATTGTTCCAGGCCATTTGTGCCAAGATCTATAAACTGAGAACACAAAACCTCAGTTTTATGATGTATCAACGTTCTGTGATCAATGAGAACAAATGGAGAGCAAGCAGGTATGGAATCGATGGCACTTTGATTGATTTTGGAAAAGAAACAGAAGTAGAAACCAAAGCCCTAATTCTTGAGTTATTGGATTTTGTAGACGATGTGGTAGATGATCTGGGTAGTAGGCATATTCTCAACTACGTTCATACCATGTTCCAACAAGGAACAGGCGCTGATAGACAATTGGCTGTGTTCAATAAGAATCAGAACCTGGTGGAAGTAGTAGATTATATTCAGGATCAGTTTTTGAGAGTCTGAGTGAGTTGATAGTTGACAGTTGTTAGTTGATAGGGAAACCAGTATTTTCTTTCTTTCAACTGTCAACTGTCAACTAACAACTATCACCCCCCATCCCCTAACCGTTCTGTTAATTTTCCCATCTCCACCCCCATTTTCCGGGCTTTTGTCTATTTTACCATAGAAACCACAAGACAGGCAACAGTTGAACATAAAATGGTATCTATGTAGTGACGTCAACCCACTAAACCACCCCGCAGGTGACAGAACATGATCTGATTAGAGGCTGTATCAGGCAGGATAACAGTTGCCAGCGCATACTTTTTGATAAGTATGCCGGTAAGATGATGAGCGTATGTCTGAGATACGCCAATGACGCCATGGAAGCCGAGGATATGATTCAGGATGCATTTATTAAGGTTTTTCAATATATCGGACAATTCAAGTTTGAAGGTTCTTTCGAAGGATGGATCAGACGTATTGTAGTAAATACAGCTATCAGACATCTGGAAAGAAAGAAGATGAAATTTAAGGATATTGATGACCATAGCCAGCATGCTCCACAGGTAGACCCGGGCGCTTATGCGCATTTGGGAGAAGAAGACTTGATGAAACTAATTAATCAATTACCGGATGGTTACAGGGTCGTATTCAATCTGAATGTGATTGAAGGCTATAGCCATGAAGAAATTGCAGAAATGCTCAACATACAGGCAGGAACAAGTCGTAGCCAATTGGTGAAAGCTAGGAAAATGCTACAACAACAAATATTACAATTGCAAAAAATTGCTGTATAAAATGACAGATAACCAATTTGATAATTTCATCAGGGCTAAACTCCATGATCATAGTGCCCCTGTGCCGGCCGGATTATGGGATAAAGTGAACCCCGCTAAAGATGATGATGAGCGCAAAGGAGGTATCCTTCTTCCCAAAAAATACCGTTGGGGATGGGCACTGTTATTATTGATTGGTTCCGTTACTGGCTACCTGATTTTCAGCAATCCTTTTGATTCGCAGCAATCATCTATTTCTTCGGCACAAAGAAATACCGCTGCAACAACATCTATCACTCCTACTGAACCCTCTTCTAGTAATAATGAACAAGCCAATTCCGGTACTGCATCTACCATCGCTACACAAGAAGCAGATATCAAGCAAGAAAATAACACTGCAGTAACAACAACTGAGAGCGGTACAAAAAGATCAGATATTACCTCAGCAAAGAACAATAGTGATTGGATTACAGAAAAGAAAAACAAACCGCAAGCATTTCCCAAAACCAACTCTTCTGAAACATCCAATACATTGGCTCATCAGGTACAGGTAAAAAACAATAATAGAAAATTTGGTCCGGAATATGTTGAAGCCATGCCTGCGTTTACAAAAAGTAATGGACAACCGACTTTGAGATCTGTAGAAGCATTTCAACAGTCCATCACACAAGAAAGCAACCTTACCAAGGATGATCTTTCATTTGATTATCCAATGACATTTAGCAACAAACTTGATGGTGGCAACATTGTTTCAATGGACAGATTACAATATGGTCTGAAAGGTTGGCAGGGAGATCAGATCAGTTCCGCTTACTCGAAGAAATTTAAAAATGTGATCGTTTGCCCACCTTTCAAAGGAGGTAATACAGATTGGTTTGTTGAAGTTTATGCAACCCCGGAGCTTGCATTCAAATCCATTGAAAACATTTCAGCTACACCACAGTATCTGCAAAAAAAGGATAGTAGCGAAACTATGCGGCTGGGTTATTCAGGAGGTGTTCGCTTAGTGAAACCCATCACAGATAATTTCTTGGTTAAAGCAGGTTTACAATACACACAGATCAATGAAAAATTTACCTACAGAACTGAAAATGAAGTAAGAACAACAACTGTTATTTCTGTAAGAACGATTATTCGTGGACCGGGCGATACCCTTAGAATAGCGGATACCAGTACAGTTCTGCAAACAGGTTTTAAAAACAATACTATTAAAAACCGTTACCGCAGTTTTGATATTCCTGTAACACTCGGGTATCAGTTTGGAAATGATAATCTTCAATTCGGAGTCAATGCAGGTGTCGTTTTTAATATCTCTTCTTGGTATCAGGGAGTAATATTAGATAGTAGTATGACAGCGGTTCCAATTGTAAAAGGAGGCAATAGCATTTATAAGAATAATATAGGTTTAGGATTGTATGGAGGATTTAGTATTTTAAAAAGAGTTGGAGAAGATACACAATTATTCTTTGAGCCTTATTTCAGATATAATCTGTCTGGTATCACCAATGAGCAATCATCTTTCAAACAAAGATTCAGTTTGGGTGGATTATCCATCGGATTACGTTACAATCTAAACAGGAGATGATCAGGCAACAAAAAGAAATAAAACAGTATCTAATTATTGTATCACATTATTAGTATGAAAAGAAATTTTATCATCCTTGGAACCATCTTACTTTTCTTTTTGACCTCATGTCAGAAAGAATTGTCAGATAATTTTACGGTCTATTCAGGAGATCCGAGAAATGATACCGTATGGACTGCTACTACACCAAGTTCTGCTCCTATACATCAACTCGCCAGAAAATTTTTTCCGGATCTGATTATTGATTCTTTTGATTGTACAACCGGAGATACACTCACATTGAAAGATGATATAGAAATCCGAATCCCAGGCGCAGCTTGTACCAACAATAATGGCATCATTGTTTCAGGAAAAGTAAAACTTGAATTTTTCAGGTTAAAAACCAGAGGAGATTTCATCAAATTCTTTAAGCCAACAACAGCCGGAAAGTATTTATTGGAATCTGCAGGAGGCTTCTTTATTCGTCTTAGTAGCAATGGGCAAGAATTAAAACTTGCACCGAATGCATCCATCACCGTTCGTTTCCGCGACACGGAAGATGCAAAACACAATATGCAAGTCTTTCACGCAAAAGAGACCATCCCTTTTATCTCAAATGGCATTGATACAGCTCATACATGGATTAGACATACAGATACCAGCTGGATCAAGACATGGCAAAAGACCGACTCCGCTACCAATGCTTTATTAAAGGGTTATGAACTTTCTACCAATCAACTGAGATGGGTAGGTGCAAACAGATATATTGACAGCAATGTATTACACACCAATATTTTTGCCTACTTACCTCAGAATTTTACCAATAAGAATACAGTGATGTATGCTGTGTTTTCTGATCATAAAACCGTAGTGAATCTAAGTTCTGATTTTCGTTCGAAAGCATTTACAGCGCCTCAAATACCAAGAGGAGCTAAAATAAAAATCTTGTCTTTCTCTGTATTAGGAACCGATCTTTATATGGGCATTCGAGAAGTAAATGATGTGGGAACCATGAATACTTATAAAATAGAACCACAGAAAAAAAGCTTACAAGATATTCTTAAGTATATAGAAAGTCTATAATCACAATTCAGGTTGAATAGATGATAAGGGGTGTCTAACACAGACAGCCCTTATTTTTTGAAATCAAACAGTGTAGCGGTAAATACGGCTCTTTCTCTTTTTTTGAAAGCAACATCCCAATTGCCTTTATAGCGAAGTATTTTTGGAACAGTGAGTCCTTCAAACTTACCCATTTCTACTTCCATCTGAACATCAAAGTCGTAGACCAAGGCTTTATAACTGAGTGAATAATTTCTCCCCATCACTTCTAATGTCTTCTGATCAAACCAAGTGGTCATTTGATCTACAACGATCCTATCATTTTTAAAAAAACCAAGATCTTCTTTTGGAGTTATAGAGAACACATAACAAAGCTGCCCTTTGTATTCCTCCAGATCAAGGCGGTAATCATAAAGTTTATGAGCATCATCATCATACAGATCCAATTTGTTACCGATCAATGGAATACCGGGTATTTTTTTGCCTGGATTAAAGAACAACATTTTTAATTGTTCCTTATGCTTTTCCATTCCTTTTTTGTTGCTCACATTTCTGGCTCTGCCTTTCACAACATTATCTTCTCCACAAACTGTTCCTTTTGTAAAAAACAATCCAGCATACAACTCCGGTGTTTCATAGTTGTAGTTACCCTTTCGGTCATAGAAATCACCGGTTACAGTTTCTTCCAATACATCCATGGTTCTGCAACCATTCGCTCTGTTTTGTCGGGTCTTACTATATAGCGAAGCTTCTACTTTACCTTTTCGGTTCAACATTTTGATATCATTGTAAGAAGTAAAACCCAAAATGCGAAGATTACGGAATGCTTTATAAAAAGTAGTATCCTCTTTGATCTGATTCAACAATCTTTTATAATCGAAATTGTTACGTACTACTACTTCTGACAGTGTAAAAGATTGATTATCTAATCGTATAGTAGTATCCTGTGCCAGTGTATTGGCAACAATGAATAAAAAAGAGAGGAATGAAAGGATGAACCTCATTTTAGCACGATCATTTTATAATCAACTCGCGACTTCCCTTTACTGATATCATTTAGTTTTCCTTGCAACATTTTACGGCGCAGTGGCTTTAAATAATCAATAAACAGCTTACCCTCTATATGATCGTATTCATGCAAAATCACTCTGGCAGTGATCCCTTTGAATATTTCAATATGTGTTTGAAAATTTTCGTCCATGTATTCCAGCTCCACTTCTTCTTTGCGCATCACATCTTCTCTGATATTGGGAATACTTAAACATCCTTCATTATAAGGCCACTCTTCTCCTGCCAATGAACGGATATGTGCATTGATGAACACTTTTTTGATACCCGGCTCATCAGGATACTTTCCTTTATCCTGCTCTTCCATATGCTCAAAAATCTGGGTACTATCCACCACAAACAAGCGGATGTCCTTATTGATCTGAGGCGCCGCCAATCCAACCCCATTACTGGCATACATGGTCTCCCACATATCTGCGATCAGTTTATCTAAACCCGGATAATCAGCAGTAATATCCGTGCCTTTTTTCCTTAAAACCTGTGCCCCATAGGCTACAATTGGAAGTATCATTGAATGCTAAGTATTAATAATCGGCGAAAATACCCCGAATTTGGGCAACCAGCAAATGATGAGAGATAACAAAAAGTGAAAGAAGTCAATTGTGAATTGTGAATGGTCAATAATTCACCATTGACAATTGACAATTCACGCCTGTCTCTCCAAATACTCCTGCAACATAATCGTAGCAGCGATCTGGTCTACATTGCCCTTGATTTGCCTATCTTTTTTCTTCATACCCATATCGATCATGGCGCGGGATGCCATTTTGGAGGTGTAACGTTCATCTACCGTTTCAACAGGTATTTGCGGAAATTCTTTTTTTAATCGCTGGATGGCCGCTTTCACCAATGGAGTGGCATGTGTGGGTTTATCATCTAATCCAAGTGGTTCTCCAATCAATATCAATTCAACCGTTTCACGCTGAAAATATTTCTTTAAGAATGGAAACAACTCTTTGGTATCAATGGTAGTCAGGGCAGTCGCAATGATTTGCAAAGGATCGGTAACAGCCAATCCCGTTCTCTTACCCCCATAATCGATACAAAGAATTCTTGCCATGAAGCTGATATTTCCGGATGATGTTAGCCGGAGATTGATGCGAAATTAGGGAATAGTCGATAGACCATAGTCCATGGACCATGGTCTATCGACTATGGACTACCATAAAAACATCGCAACAATCACCAACACCCCAAACACCACACTGGCAATACCATTGGCGGTCATGAAGGCTATGTTGACACGACTGAGGTCATTGGATTTTACGATAGAGTGCTGATAGATCAGCATACCACAAAATACAGCTGTGCCTATCCAATACAACCAGTGAAACTCACCATATACACCCGCCATAATGATACAAGCCGCACTCAACACATGTAATAGTGTAGATAACTGCAACGCTTTTTCTTTTCCTAAAGATGCTGGTATGGAATGCAGTTGTTGTGATTGATCAAAATCTACATCTTGCATCGCATAGATAATATCGAATCCACTTACCCAGAAAATAACTGAAAGAGAGAATAAGATCGGCAACAGTTCAAAAACACCTGTCACTGCGAGATATGCACCAATAGGCGCAAGTGATAAACCTAATCCCAGCACTAAGTGACACAACATCGTAAAGCGCTTGGTATAACTGTAGAAAAGAATCACAAACAAAGCAACCGGTGATAAATAAAAACACAGTGGATTGATGAACCAGGTGGCTACAATAAACACGATACAATTCAAGATCACAAAACGTAAAGCACTTTCCGGAGATATGATTCCTTTGGGTATTTCACGAATGGCAGTACGCGGATTTTTTGCATCAAAAGCACGATCTAAGTATCGATTAAAAGCCATCGCAGCACTTCTTGCCGTGACCATGCAAATGATCACTAAAAGGGCTGTCACTGCAAAAGGATGGAGATAACCATAAAACTGATTTTGTAAGTAGCTATCATAAACAGGTTCCCCATATGTCAATCCCAAAAACAACCCGATCATCGCAAAAGGCATCGCGAAAATGGTATGCGAAAATTTGACAAGACTCAAGTAGTTTTTTATGCGAACCATATAAATAATTTAAAGTATCAAGAATGAAGGCTCAAGACACAAGGAAAGCTGTAGACATAAGATACAAGGAACAGGAAAAAAACACCCTATCATATATCAGAAATCCGGCATCTGCCATTTGACATCTGCCATCTTATATCGATCCTCGCACCACTTCCCACAAAACAATGCCTGTTGCTACCGATACATTGAGAGAATGTTTCATTCCAAACTGCGGGATTTCAATACATCCATCACAATGTTTGATGACCTCAGCATCAACTCCTTCTACTTCATTTCCTAAAACAATCGCAGCAGGTAAATGTTGCTGTGCTTGGAATTGTTCCAGAGAAATACTGCCTTCTGCTTGTTCTAGTGCAAATATTTTATAACCTTTTTGTTTCAGTTGTTGAACGGCTTCGAGTGTTGATGGAAAATACATCCAATCTACTGTTTCAGTTGCCCCTAAAGCAGTTTTATGGATATCCCGATGCGGAGGCTGTGGTGTATAACCACACAGACAGATCCCTTCCACCAAAAAAGCATCGGCTGACCTAAACACACTGCCCACATTATGCATACTACGGATATTATCCAGGACCAGCATCAGTTGATGCTTTTCTGCTTCTTTGAAATCAGACACTGATTTACGCCCAAGTTCATCCATGCTCAGTTTTCGCATGCCGCAAAGGTAAACTCAACCATTTAAATAATGTGGGGGGAAGATTATTTGAGATTAAGTAATTTGGGGTTTAGCGAATTGCCTATAGTTCATAGCATATAGTTATTCAAATTCTTCTATCTGCCATGAACTATCAGCCATATGCTAACCTAAAACCAACCATTATGAGAAAAACAACCCGCTATGCCTGGCTTTTGGCATTGAGTTTACCTGTAGCTGCTTTGGCTCAGGAGAAAGTAGATCTTTCGATGATGCAAAAAATCCGTGAAGAAGGATTAAAGCGCTCCCAAGTCATGGATATTGCATTCAATCTCACTGATAAAAGTGGGAACCGTCTTACCAACTCAGCAGGCTATATGCGTGCTGCCAACTATGCAAAAGAAGCTTTAACCGGTTGGGGTATTGCCAATGCACAACTAGATGCATGGGGTGAGTTTGGGAAAGGATGGGAACTGGAGAAATCCTACGTAGCCATGACCGCTCCCTATTATAAACCCATCATGGCTTGGCCCAAAACATGGACTGCCGGAACACGTGGCTTAAAAAATGGTGAAGTATTAGTGATTCAGTTGAAAGATTCTGCATCACTGGAAGCTTATCGTGGACAACTAAAAAACAAGATCATTATACCCGATCAATCGATCGATTACAAACACAGTTTCAAGGCAGATGCTATTCGTTATACCGATGAAGAGCTAGCCAAAATGGCTGCTGCAACACCAACAGGCGCAGGTGGTCGCGGTGGCGCTCCTCAAGGGGGTGATACTGCTCAAATGCGCATCTTCCGCGAGCAAATGGCTGCACGTCAGAATAGTCAGCGCGCTTTGAATCTGTTGAAAGCGATGGCAAAAAGTGAAGGTGCTATTGCCATGATCACAACAGGCGCACGCAACCATGATGGTACCATCTTTGCCCAAGGTGGCGGTGCCTATAAAGGCACTGATCCTGAAAACTTTTTAGACATGGCACTGGGTATTGAAGATTATAATACCATTTTACGTTTGGCCAAGTCAGGTACACCTGTAAAAATGGATGTGGATGTCAAAACAAAATTCCAGACCAAAGATTTACAAGGCTATAATGTGATCGCTGAGATTCCGGGTACGGATCCTCAATTGAAAGATGAGATCGTCATGATCGGTGCACACTTAGATTCATGGCAAGCCGGTACCGGTGCTACTGATAATGCTTCCGGTTCAGCTGTAATGATGGAGGCTATGCGCATCTTGAAAGCATTGGGTGTTCAGCCACGCAGAACCATTCGCATCGGACTATGGAGTGGTGAAGAACAAGGTTTATTGGGATCAAGAGGTTATGTAAAGAAAACCTTTGCAGACCCTGCCAATATGCAACCGCTTCCCCAACATGAAAAATTCTCTGCGTATTACAACATTGATAATGGAACCGGAAAAATTCGCGGTATCTATCTCCAAGGTAATGCAGACTGTAAAGATATTTTCAGTGCATGGCTGGAGCCTTTCAAAGACCTCGGTGCAACAACTGTAACCATCAGTAACACCGGTGGTACAGACCATCAGGCATTTGATGCAGTGGGATTACCCGGATTCCAGTTCATACAAGACCCTATTGAATACGATACACGCACCCACCATAGCAATATGGATGTGTACGATCACCTGATTGCAGATGATCTCAAACAAATTGCAACCATCGTGGCTGCATTTGCATACAACACCGCTCAACGTGATGCGAAACTGCCACGTAAGCCGATGCCAAAACCTAGGAATTAATCGCAAGAAAAAACAGCTCACTATTTAAAGGCCTTTTTGCTCAGCAAGAAGGCCTTTAATATTTTCCACATAGGATTCAGCAGATCAATTAACTCATTTTCAAATTCTATATTTGCCCCTATGGCTAAATCATCTGCGGATACTCCTTTAATGCAGCAGCATCGGGCAATCAAGCAAAAATATCCTGATGCCGTTTTGCTTTTTCGCGTGGGTGATTTTTATGAGACTTTCGGAGAAGACGCTATCATCGCTTCCAGAGTCTTAGGTATCACATTGACCAAAAGAAACAATGGTGCAGCAGCATCCAGTGAACTCGCCGGCTTTCCGCATCATGCTTTGGATACTTATTTACACAAACTGGTAAAAGCCGGTCATCGTGTTGCGGTTTGTGATCAATTGGAAGATCCTAAGACAGTAAAAGGTATCGTCAAAAGAGGCGTTACAGAAATGGTAACGCCGGGTGTGGCCACCAATGATAAATTATTGGAACAAGGCAGTAATAATTTTCTCGCAGCTGTACATTTTACAGAAACTGAAAGCGGCATCGCTTTTTTAGATATTTCAACCGGAGAATTTTTAGTTGCCGAAGGAAATACAGAATACATCGATAATCTTTTGCAAGGTTTGAAACCTGCAGAAGTCATCTTTCAAAGGCAATACCAGAAAACATTCAAAGAGAGCCATGGTAGCAAATTCTATACTTACACCATGGAAAGCTGGATCTTTGATGAAGCTTTTGCAACAGAAAGTTTACTCAAACATTTTCAGACCCATACCCTCAAAGGATTTGGTGTAGAACATCTATCCAAAGGACTCGTCGCGGCAGGTGCTATTCTCTATTATCTGAAAGAAACGGAACATCCGAATATTCAACATATCAGTTCGATTCAAAGAATTGAAAAAGATGATTTTTTATGGATGGATCGTTTCACGATTCGTAATCTCGAACTCATTGGTACCGGAACTGAACAAGGTAATCACCTCTTGAAAGTGATGGATAATACCGTTAGTCCGATGGGCGCAAGATTGTTACGTCGATGGCTGATCTTCCCACTAAAAGACCAACAAAAGATCCATCAGCGATTGAATACCGTTGAATATTTGTTACTCCATTCAGAAACTAGAAAACAATTTATCCAAGCCATCAAATCCTGCGGCGATCTTGAAAGATTGGTGAGCAAAATACCGGCTAAAAAAATCAATCCAAGAGAGGTTTTACAACTAGCACGCGGATTAGAGCAATTGAATGCGATCAAAGACCTGTGCATAGCATCTACCGATGCATTGTTGAAAGATGCTGGTATTGCGATGAATCCCTGTACCACATTGGTTGAAACAATCACCCAATCGCTGACTGATAATCCACCCGTTGCTGCGAATAAAGGCGAAGTATTTCGAGCAGGCATTCACTCAGAATTGGATTCTTTAAGAAATATTGCGAGTGGTGGTAAAGAATACCTCATCAATATTCAACAGAGAGAAGCAGAGAAAACAGGTATCAGTTCTTTAAAGATCAGTTTCAATAATGTATTTGGTTACTACTTAGAAGTTACCAATTCACACAAAAACAAAGTACCTGCTGATTGGATCCGCAAACAAACACTGGCCAATGCGGAACGATACATCACACCGGAATTGAAAGAGTACGAAGAGAAGATCACCGGTGCAGAAGACAAAATATTAGCTATTGAATTGGAACTGTATGATCAATTATTACAGTCGCTACAACCTTATATTGCTGCCATTCAGATCAACGCACAGTTACTCGCACAAATCGATTGCTTAACATGTTTTGCAGAGAATGCATTGCAATACCAATACAAAAAACCGGAAGTACACGATGGCCACATATTAGACCTTAAAGACAGCCGTCACCCTGTGATCGAAAGGAACCTGCCTCCCGGTGAAAATTATATTGCCAACGATATTCTGCTCGATCCACAATCACAACAGATCATTATTCTTACCGGTCCGAATATGAGTGGTAAGAGTGCCATACTCAGACAAACAGCATTGATCACATTGATGGCGCATATGGGTAGTTTTGTGCCTGCATCATCGGCTAGTATTCCATTGACCGATAAAATATTTACGCGTGTTGGTGCCAGTGATAATTTGAGTGGCGGTGAATCTACATTCATGGTGGAGATGAATGAAACAGCAAGTATCATCAATAATATATCAACACGTAGTTTGGTATTATTGGATGA
>JBDKEH010000004.1:0-52005 GCA_039795345.1 Bacteroidota bacterium | reverse complement strand
ATATACCATATATCAAAATCTTTTGGCTTGTCTCCGGTGATCGGTCTATTGGAAGCAAAATACAAGCGTTTCCCATCTGCTGAAAAAGCCGGTTCAAGATCGGTGAATACACCCGCAAAAGCAGCTACTTCAGGCTTACTCCAATTTCCCTTCGCATCTTTTTTCATGTGTATGATGGTTTGGAAATAAGCCAAAGGAGTTTGCATGGTATAAAACAGCTCCGTTTCATCCGGCGATAAAGCAAAATCACGCTCTGCGAAGCCAGTACTGATAAGTCCGGGTTGAAACAAGGACGGAGTTGATGGTGGTTCGTTAAATGATAACTTAACTTGAGCTTCTGTTGTTGTTGAAAACAATAAAAAGATCAATCCACATAATGAGGTAAACAAAAATTTCATATGATTAGCATTTCTAAGGCAAAATAAACTTCGTCTCTTGCGAAGAATTGCAAAAAACAACCAACTACATCAATCGGTGTACTGAAAGCAATTACTAAAGAATTGAAAATATCTCTCGAATAAATTTTTAATCACTTATAAGCAAAAAAAACCCGGATAGAAATCCAGGTCGGTATGCATTTTACTAGAAAACACATGAGAAAATTGTAAGGTTGCTTACCAAATCACCTTATACATTGTTTTAGATTCGGTAAGAATATGTTTGAATAAAATTTTCTGATAAGAACTTATCACTTTCAGCAGTGAATCTTTATCAAACATATCAATGTAGAATAAGAAAAATTGAAGTATTCTACCAATAGCTTAAATGTTTGACCAGACAACTAATTTTGATTGATAGTAGGTCAAAAAAATAGCAGTCTATCCCGTATCTGCTTCGATATTGAATAGACTGCCATCCCTTTATTTGGTACGCTATTTTAAAACCCTAAATTGGAGTACACTTGCTTACCACCTACTACTGTTAACTGCACTTTAGTTGTATGTATGTCTTGTGGTTTGATCGTAAAGAGGTCTTGTGAGAGTACGATAAAATCTGCCAAAAATCCTTTTTTGAGTTGTCCCTTTTCTTGTTCATCAAATGAACCATATGCTGCTCCTGCGGTATATGCATACAAAGCATCCTGTAAACTGATGCGCTGTTGAGGAATCCAGCCGCCTACAGGTTTCCCATCTGTTGTAAGTCTATTTACAGCATTATGAATTCCTCTGATAGGATCCAAACTGATACAAGCAGGCCAATCGCTACCAAATACCAATCTGCTTTTTTGTTTCAATAATGAAGCCCATGGAAATGCTAAGGGTAATCTTTTGTCGCCAACTGCTTTACTCCATACATCAATGGTACCGGGATCTGCATGAATCGGTTGCATAGAAGGCAATACCCCTAATTGATGGAATCTTTCGATATCAACATTCGTTGTCATTTCAATATGTTCAATTCGATGTCTTTTGTTTTGAGGACCATTCTCTTTCAAAGCTTTTTCATACGCATTTAAAACAGATCGAACTGCCGCATCTCCAATGGCATGTGTATAGATTTGAAACCCTTCTTGATCGAATCGATTGACCCATTTTTCATATTGATCAATCGGTATTGCATATTGACCTCTGTAAATACTATCTAATTGTAATAAGTCACTGTAAGGATCAATCATCACAGCAGTGTGTGATTCAATAACACCATCCAATAAAAATTTAATAGCATCCGTTTTCAGCCACTTTGGATTTTTATTTTTTGCTCGAATTGATTTCCAGAGTATGATATCTTTTTCGTTTGGGTTTCTTCCGGCACTGAACGCAATAGAAGTTCGTACAGTCAGTTGATCGGTTCTGAGTAATGAATCATACAATTCATATTCTTCTTTAGAACCACTTGCATTCTGTATACTGGTGATACCCAATGTAGCTGCATATTTTAACCCTGTCAGTAATGCATTGAACTTCGCAGCTTTATCAGGTCCGGGCACAAACCGCGTTACCAAGCCTGTTGCACTTTCTTTGAAAGCACCTGTTGGCTCCCCCTTTTTATCTTTGACCAATTCTCCAAAACCTTTGAATGATGTTTCTTTTGTTATTCCTGCTATAGCTAATGCTTTGCTATTGGCCCAACCACTATGACCATCATATGCTTTTAGATATACAGGTCTATCCGGCACAATGGCATCTAGCATTTCTTTAGTGGGCAATCCATCAGGAAATAAACTGTACTGCCAACCACCACCGGTGATCCAAGGTAATTCGGGATGTTTTTTTGCATAATCTGCGATCATCTGCAAAGCTTCTTTCATGGTTTTGGCTTCCACAAGATCCACCACCGTTAAACCTAATGAGCCTGATAAAAAATGAACATGTCCATCATTAAAACCGGGCATCAGTAATTTGCCTTTGAGATCAATCACTTTAGTTTGCTCTCCTCGAAGTGTACTGATTGCATTGGTGGTTCCTAGTTCAAGTATTTTATCTCCTTTTACAGCTAACGCTTCTACGAAGGGATTCGATGGATCTGCCGTCCAGATATGTCCATTGATATACAACTGATCCGCAATCTCTATTACAGGCTGATCTTTTTTTAGTGATAAAAGTGCTAAAACAGTGATTACAAGAAGTACTGATACCTTTCTCATGCGTGTAGTTTTGAAGGGATATCTAATGTAATCATTTTCGGGTAATTGGAAAAGATGTAGAATATTGATCGTTGATCGAGCAATTTGAAATTTATTCACTTAAAATTTTATCACTTTTCATTCAATAGCTATGGAAACATCATGTGATTGTAACCAAATAGTTTTTCTTAACTGAAAGTAATAGGAATCTTTACGCTGATTCTCCAAATATTTAAACGGGATAAAATAAAAGAGAGGACATTAACCCTACGATAGATTGCAATAAAAAAGACCAACTTTTCAGTTGATCTTTTTTGTCGGGAAGACAGGATTCGAACCTGCGACCCCCTGGTCCCAAACCAGATGCGCTACCGGCCTGCGCTACTTCCCGAATCCTCCATCGTAGCTTGAGCAAAGATGGATTATATTTTTTTGGTTTCCTATCCGCCTTCGCCAAGGCTTCAGCGGATGAAGCGGTGAGGGAGGGATTCGAACCCTCGGTACATCTTGAAGGACGTACGACGGTTTAGCAAACCGTTGATTTCAGCCACTCATCCACCTCACCGGGCTTTCTGTAGCCAAACTCTCCTTGTGGAGAGGGCTGCAAAAATAGGTGCTGATCAGTTATCTGCCAAAAAATAAACCCCGCAATTGGCGGGGTTTAAAAATTTTTTCTTTTTTCTCTGTGCAGTAAGCTTTTACATGGCTGCCAGCTGTACTTTCTGGGTCAGTTCCATTACGTTTTCTCTGAAAATAGAGTCTGTATCCATAAGGTCTTTTACGGTCTGGCAAGAATGTATCACTGTGGTATGATCTCTACCTCCGAAATGCTCTCCGATGGTTTTCAAAGAGTTCTTGGTAAAGGCCTTTGCAAGGTACATGGTAATTTGTCTGGCCTGAACGATCTCACGCTTACGAGTTTTCTGTAATAGTTTATCATAAGGGACATCAAAGTATTCGCAAACCATTTTCTGAATAGCATCGATGGTGATCTCTTTGCTACTGGTCTTCACAAAATTGCGTAGTACTTTTTTAGCCAGCTCTACATCAATATCTTTTTTATTGAGTGATGATTGTGCCAATAAAGAAATCAATGCACCTTCCAATTCACGAACATTGGTATTAATATTATATGCCACGTATTTTACTACTTCTTTAGGCATATCCAATCCATCATTCTTCATCTTACGCTCCAGGATCTCAATTCGTGTTTCATAATCTGGTACCTGAAGATCTGCACTCAATCCCCAACGGAAGCGACTCAATAAACGTTCCTGCATACCATCCAGATCTTTTGGTGGTTTATCAGAAGTGAGTACGAGTTGTTTACCGCTCTGGTGAAGATGATTGAAGATGGCAAAAAATGCATCCTGACTTTTTTCTGCTCTGCTGAAGAATTGTACATCATCAATAATGAGCACATCGATCAGTTGATAAAAATGAATAAAGTCATTAATCGCATTGTTACGACTATGGTCTTGAAACTGATTGATGAATTTCTCACTGCTTACATATAAAACCACTTTCCCTGGATGGGTACGTTTTACCTCATTACCGATGGCCTGGGCAAGGTGGGTTTTTCCCAATCCAACTCCCCCATATATTACTAATGGATTGAAAGAGTTGGCTCCGGGCTTTTCAGCCACTGTTTTTCCTGCACGACGGGCAACTCGATTACAATCTCCCTCTATGAATGAATCAAAGGTATACATATGATTCAACTGAGGATCGATCTGCATTTTCTTGAGACCCGGTATAACGAATGGATTCTTCACTGGATTATCAATCACCAATGGAAAATTCATTTCATTGTTGTTGTAAGTCTTCATGTTGCTCGCTGGAACATCCATGGAACCATTTCTTCCATTGTTACCGCTATCTACCATGATACGATATTCCAATCTTGCATCCTTACCTAATTCACGCTTCAATGTTTTAGCCAATAGGTTTACATAGTGCTCTTCCAAGTACTCATAAAAGAATTGACTGGGCACCTGAATCATTAAAACATTTCCTTTCAGCTCTACAGGATTAATCGGCTCAAACCATGTTTTAAAATGTTGCCATTCTACAATGTCTTTGATGATCTTCAAACAATTGCTCCAAACTGATTCAGCATTTTTAGCCATACAAAAAATGAACAATTTTATAATGAGTTAACGTATTCGTCTTTGCCTTCAAGTTATCTTATTTTTCCCACATGTGGAAATGTTGAAAAAAAACAGATACAGGGGTGCGAATATGTAGACTTTATGTTGAAAAAAAAATTTTTTATTCACTTGTTTTTTTCCGTACAACCACAGTATGGGCATTTGCGAGATTTTTTTTCTTCGCCCTGGAAAATTCATAGTCCAGTCTGCCCAACTGAATACCACCAAAACCTACCTGATTGACTGCCACAATCCCCCCCTTCTTGTTCGTATACTTTCTAGGTTCCTCAAAAAAGCGGTGTGTATGTCCACCAATGATCAGATCGATGTCATAACTTTCTTTTGCCAGAATCTCATCACTTACCTTGTTTTCTTGATAACGATCTCCCAGATGCGATAGACAGATCACCAGATCACAGCCTTTCTTATGAAGCATGGTAGCCGTTGCATTGGCGGTTTGTATCGGATCCTGATAAACCGTTTTACCATATAAATTTTCAGCCACGAGTCCTTGCAGCTCAATTCCTACACCGAAAATTCCAATTTGCAGATTTCCTTTCTTAAATATTTGCCAGGGTTTGGTCTTGCCTTCCAGTTCTGTACCTGAAAAATCATAGTTACTGATGAGTATGGGAAAATTTGCATGCTTCAGTTGCGTAGCGAAGTTCTCCATACCAAGATCAAAATCATGATTACCCATGGTAGAAGCATCATATCCCATGGCAGACATTGCTTTAATTTCCGGCTCCCCTTTATAGACATTAAAATAAGGGGTGCCCTGAAAAATATCTCCCGCATCCAATACCAAAACCTGCTCTTCCTCTTGTCTGATTTTTGAAATCAGTGCTGCTCTTGCAGCGATGCCTCCCAGACCTTGATTACGACTACCATCCATTGGAAAAGGTTCAAGACGGCTATGAACATCATTGGTATGAAGTATGGTTAACCTTTGCACCGGATCAGCTGCCTCACTCTTCATAGGTAAAAGTGAAGAAGCCAGCAGTGCTGTGCCTGTTTGTTGAATGAATTTTCGTCTATTAATCGGCATTGGTCACTCGGTTTTCGATGATGGGTTGAATGGTTTTTCCGGCGGCTGTTTGCATGCTTACATATTCCAATATAGCATCACGCATCAGATATCCTTTATTGATTTGAGGGACCGACTTCAACATACTACAATCACTCCCTCCATTTGCTACATAATCCGAGTGTGCTACGGTATAAGTAGCATTAAGATCCAAAGGTTTACCATTGATCATTACATTGACCGCTTTTTTGTTTTTGATCTGCATAGTCACCCCTTTTGAAACAGGCCATCCCCCATCCGCGGCAATAACATCCAAGTATTGCTGTAAAACACCGCCCTTTAACTCTTGCAATACAAGTAGATTATCAAATGGCATGATCTCAAAAATCTTTCCAACCGTAATATTTCCTTTCGATATATAACTTCGGATACCTCCCACATTCATGAATGCTGCATCAATCTTTCGCTCGAATTTTTTTTCAGCCATTGCTTTATAACAATCAGCTAAAAAATTACCGATCTCTGATTCAGGACGTTTATTGGTATAGGTATCTGCACTGGCTCCAATGATCTTATTCATCGTAGCATTGATATTGGTACTGTAAGGTTGTAACATGACCATCAATGAAGAATCCTTACGTATCGCTGAATCGATCTTGTATTGTGAGTGATTAAGTGATGTTGGTTGATAAAAAGTACTGCAGGAGGACAATGCAATAAATAGACCCAAGAAAATAGAATTTCTCCTGTACATAGCAGTTTTGGTTAATGGTGGAAGGTACAATATAATTCTACCTAGAATAGCTTTTTTTCTGTTTAAAGAATATTTTAATGCTACTTTTACGGCTAATAAATTATAAATGAATGTCGTACGAAATCACCGGTAAATTAGTTGCCAAATTTGATATCATCCAAAGAAGTGAAACCTTCAAAACCCGCGAATTTGTAATTGAAAAATCAGAAGATATTGGCGGGAGAGTGATTACCAATTATGTAAAGTTTCAATGCGTTCAGGATAAAACCGCAATGCCTGACCGTTTCAATATTGGAGACGATGTTCGAGTTCAGTTCAACATCAAAGGAACCAAATGGGTAAAAGACGGAAGAGAGAATTATATCACCAATTTAGATGCATGGCGTATGGAAGCGGTAAAGCTTGGACAACAAGACCAGCCTGCAGGTAACGCATATAATGATATGCCACCTCCGGCAGATATTGTTGATGATCTGCCCTTCTAAACACAGCCATTCTTATACACTTTTTAGGCTAAATACCTAACAGTATGCAACAACAAATTACATTGAAGCTAAAGCCGTCAGAAGCGGCTAACGAACAGGTCGTTCGTCAATATATTTCCCAGAGTGCAGGGAAAAGGTTGGAAGACATTTCAGGATTTCATCTGCTCAAGCGTTCCATAGATGCTCGTAGCCGTCAGCAGGTATGGATAAATCTAACGGTTCAAGCATTTATCAATGAACCTTTTCATCACAGAAAAATCGAATCTGTTTCATTTAAAGACGTTGCTAATTCCACAAAAAAAGTCATCATCATTGGTGCCGGACCTGCAGGATTGTTTGCTGCCCTAAAACTAATTGAAGCGGGTATTTGTCCGATCATTCTTGAAAGAGGAAAAGATGTTCGCTCCAGAAGAAGAGATCTTGCCAAACTCAATAAAGAAGGTATTGTAGATCCTGAGAGTAACTATTGTTTTGGAGAAGGTGGCGCAGGTACTTACAGCGATGGGAAATTGTATACCCGAAGTACCAAAAGAGGAGATATTCATCGGATCTTGAATTTACTCTATCAATTTGGTGCCAATGAATCTGTTTTGTATGATGCACATCCCCATATTGGCACCAATAAACTTCCACATATCATTACTGCCATGCGTGAACAAATACGCAATAGTGGCGGACAATTTCTCTTTGAAAAAAAAGTGGTTGACTTTATTCTTGAAAAAGAAACAATCAAAGGTGTTCAAACAGCTGATGGAGATATCATCATCGCTGATGAGTGCATTTTAGCTACCGGACATTCAGCTCGGGATATTTTTTCACTATTACATCAAAAAGAAATTTTAATCGAAGCCAAACCCTTTGCTTTAGGGGTACGCATTGAACATCCTCAGGCTTTGACCGACTCCATTCAATATCATTGCCCTATTAGAGATGAGTTTTTACCTCCCGCATCTTATGGTTTGGTTGAACAAGTGAATAACAGGGGCGTTTTTAGTTTTTGCATGTGTCCTGGTGGTATTATAGCACCAGCTGCAACAAGCGCCGGCGAATTGGTTGTCAATGGATGGAGCCCCAGTAAACGAAATAACCCTTATGCCAATAGCGGGATGGTGGTTCAGGTAGAACAACAGGATGCTTTTCATTTTTTTGAAAAAAATAAGTGGGTATTACCGGATGGAACGGATATACGTAAAAAACAACCAGCCATCCATGATCCTTTACTATTGATGCATTTTCAACAAGCTGTTGAACAACATTCTTTTAATGCCGGAGGTGGTCTTTTTGTTGCCCCGGCACAACGGATGGTAGATTTCTGCAATCACAAAAATTCTTCCAGCTTACCTGATTGTAGTTATGTACCCGGACTAGCCTCTGTTTCTCTCAACCAGGTATTACCCGATTTTATTTATAAGAGTTTACAAGGTGGGTTCATGGCTTTTGGTAAAAAAATGAGAGGCTACTATACCAATGATGCGGTGGTGGTTGCTACAGAAAGCAGAACCTCTTCTCCGGTTCGTATTCCAAGAGATCCTAATACCTTAACACATCCACAAATCAGTAATCTATATCCATGCGGTGAAGGAGCAGGTTATGCAGGTGGTATTGTAAGTGCTGCCATGGATGGAGAAAGAGTGGCAGATAAAATCATTAAAAAAGGGAAGTAATGAACTACTTCCCTTTTTCTTCTTAATTATTTTCTTGTTGCTGTTGTTTTCGTGAGATCAATAATTGCTGTTTGAGTAATTCATTTTTTTTGAATAATTCTAACTCTTTATTTAACTGTTGTTGATCGGTTTCAGTCCAGTTTGTGGTAATATTTTTCAAATCGGGCTTACCTGCATCGACCCATGCAGTATACCAGAAATCTGCAATCAGATCTGCTGATTGTAATAAGCGTTGGTTGATGCTTGGCTTCAATGAAGCAGCATATGCTTTTGCAAACGCTGTAGAATAATTTTTCGACTCTCTACCTCTTCTGATCTGTACTCTATACTTAGTAGCTTCTGTAAAATTTTTAGATACTTCTGTTTCTTTTGCCAACATTTCAGGAACCATTGCAAAACCTGTTCTCACTGCTTTCCAAATTGCAGCAGCAGGGTCTTTTAAGTAGGTAGCTTTATGAGAAGAATACAACTGATACTGATCAATCTCTAACTCAGGTATCATAGACTCCCACAAGCTATGTAAGCCTTTTTGATTGGTTAATTGTCCGTCATAATTTACCGTTGTATGTAATGGCACATGTGCATCTCCGATATAATGACCAATATCTGCTGCATAAAAAAGGATACTGTCTTTATTTTTCTGCTTAAATGCTTCCGTGAGTTTATATTTCATGTATATCACATGATATGGAACATAACCATATTTCTCCAGACTATCTTTTGAATATTGCTTAACCGCTTTTTGCCAATCAAAAGGCATATTATGGGCTGCATCTTCCCCATACATTTCCAGATCGATAAAATGTTTGGGCGCTTCTGTGCTGTCTGTATTTCTTCTTTGATCCGGACGAGGGGCATCGGCTACAATTTTTTCGATGTTTTTATAGAAAAAAGGCCTGATCTCATTGGGTAATTCATAGACTGCCAATTGATGAATGGTTCTGTGTACCAGAAAACCCCAGCTTCCGCAAATAATCATGACGATCACTAAAAATATCCCAATCTGACTTGCTTTCATTCTATTCATAGCATTATTCATGTTATTGAGCCGCGAAAATAACAGATTCAGGTTCATCCACTGTAATAATTCCCGCCTATCCACTACTAACCTGCTATTATTGTTGATTTGTTAACTTCATTTCGACATTATCCGAACACTTCCAAACAACTTCAATATGAGTAAAATCCTTGAACTAGAGGCATTAAGAAAATATTATGCCACTCAGAAAGCAGTGGATGATATTAGTTTCTCCATTGAAAAAGGCAGCATTTTTGGTCTTTTAGGCCCCAACGGTGCCGGTAAAACCACCCTTCTACGGATGATCACGGGAATATTTTACCCCGACATGGGACAGATCACTTTTGACGGGAAACCTTTTGATCCATTGAATGATATTCGACTGATCGGGTACATGCCCGAAGAAAGGGGCTTATACAAAAAAATGAAAATCGGAGAACAAGCTTTATACCTGGCTCAGTTAAAAGGCTTGAGTAGAAGTGAAGCCATGGAGAAGATCAAATACTGGTTCAAGAAACTGGAGATGGAAACCTGGTGGAATAAAAAAGTAGAGGATTTGAGTAAAGGAATGAGTCAAAAATTACAGTTTGTAACTACTGTTCTTCATGAACCCAAACTGATCATCTTGGATGAACCGTTTAGCGGTTTGGACCCACTGAATGCGAACTTGATCAAAGATGAAATATTTGGATTGGCCAAACGTGGTTCTACTGTGATCTTTAGTACACATAGAATGGAACAGGTAGAAGAAATATGTGATCATATCGTACTTGTAAATCTTGGTAAAAAAGTATTGGACGGATCTGTTACTGAGATCAAACAAAAATTCAAAGAGAATCAATTCAAGATTCGCTTGCAGGATAAACCATCCAATACCAATAGTCAGGCGTTCTCAATATTACAAGAGCATTCAAATGATCTGGTGGTAAAAATCAATGAAGGATTCCGTAGCAATGATGTATTGATGCATTTTCTGCAACAAGGAACAACCATTGAATCTTTCCATGAAATATTACCTTCTTTAAATGAAATTTTCATTCGCATTGTGGAAGGAAGCAGTGCACTGACAAGATCATTCCAGAAAGTAGATTAATCTCATTGTCATTCAACCACTAATAACACAACTTATGAATAAGATATTTATAGTAGCCAGAAGAGAGTTTCTCACTAGGGTACAAAAAAAGACTTTTTTACTAACAACGATCGGAGTGCCGATTTTGATTTTTGCATTCTACGCACTGATCATTTTTTTCTCTGTAAAATCAACCAGTGATTTCAAAGTGGCAATTGTTGATGAAGCAAATATTTTTGATGGAAAAATTGATGAGAAAAAAAGCAGTGAAGTGATCTTTAGCTTTGTGAAAGAAGATACAGCTTCACTGAATAAAAAAATAGAACAAAAGGAATATGATGCTTACTTGTATGTTCCTGCAGGATTCAGTATCAGCGGACAAAGCAAAGACTCCTTACAATTTCGCTCTGCAAAGACCGTTGGCTTAATGACTCGCGAAAAAATTGAAAATAGGATCAGTAAAGCTTTGGAAGAAAAGAGATTGCTTTCGATGAATATTTCAAAAGCACAATTAGACAGTATTCAAGCACAAAAAGAAGTAATCACTTTTGCAAACACTTCCGGCAAGAAAGAGAATCAAAGCAAAGTAGGCGTTAGCTATGCAGTAGGATTTATTTCAGGATTCATGATCTATATCATTCTCTTCATTTATGGAACCATGGTTATGCGTGGGGTAGTAGAAGAAAAAGTAAGTAGAATCGCAGAAGTGATCATCAGTAGTGTGAAACCTTTCCAATTGATGATGGGTAAAATATTAGGCATTGGTTTGGTGGGACTTTTACAATTCATTATTTGGGGTGCATTGATCATCATTATACAGATGGCCGTACCTATTTTATTCCCTCAATTATTTGAAGGCATGCAAGCTCAACCGGTACAGCCCGGAATGATGGCCGCAGTGGATACAGTGAAACAACAACCTGATATGCTCAGGGGATTGATGGAAGGACTGAATCAAATCAACTTCCCGTTGATCATTGGTTGCTTTATCTTTTACTTCCTGGGTGGCTATTTTATGTATGCATCTCTTTTTGCAGCGGTTGGTAGTGCTGCCAATGAAGATATGCAGGATGCACAAAGTCTTTTACTGCCCATCATGATGCCGATCATTTTTGCTATTGTTATCATGATGCAAGCAGTGAATAATCCGAACAGTAGCCTTGCTGTTTTCGGAAGCCTTTTCCCATTAACCTCCCCTATTGTAATGATGGCAAGGGTTGCACATGGAGTTCCGGAAGGTGTATCGGCTTTACAATTGATTCTTAGTATGGTATTCTTGATACTAGGATTCCTTGGTACTACCTGGCTTGCCGGTAAGATATACCGCACGGGTATCTTGATGTATGGTAAGAAAGTTACCTGGAAAGAATTGTGGAAATGGGCGATTAAGAAAAATTAGAGAACAGAGAAATAAGGAATGAGAAAGTATCAGCGCAACTTTCTCATTCCTTATTTTTTATTCCTTATTTCATATTTTATTGTGCTAACGACACTCTCACACTCACTCCCGCTCGGGTATTCACACTTGGCGCTGATGTAGAAATATAGGGCGTTACCCTACGCTGATCAAAGAAGAAACGTAGATTCACACGATTATTGATAATATAATCAATAGATGGTTGGATGGTGATTTCTTTTTGTCCGCCTGTACCATACGCATTGGTTTGATCTAATCTGCTATTGGTTAAAGATTCATCACGCATACCAATATCTACTTTCAAAGTCAAATCATTTTCCAATTTTTTACCTTTCCCACCTGGCAGTTTAAAAGGTAAATTGATACCTCTTTTTCTCCAACTGAAACCAAATGTCCAATCAGTGTTTCTTGTTTCACTCAGCTGAAAATCCACTAAGCTTAAACTGAGTCTTCTACCTTTCCCATAAGTGAATTTCAGATTCATTTGATCATTGGTTGTAATATCCACACCGATCAATGGTTCAAAACTTTCTTGCATGGTAATATTGGGCACTAAGAAATAGGGAATAAAGTTTCCACTCACAGTATCAATAAATGCCGGGCCACCTAATCTGAAAGGATCTGTATATAACAATGCACTATTAAAGCTATTCATACTCAGATTACCCTTGTAACCATGCGTAAGTGTAATATTATTGAAGACATTTTGTAAAGAAGGCAGTTTACTCAAACCGGTATAGGTTAATCTCCAGTTGGGTTTGGGAAGAATACCACTGAATGGGTTAGCAGAGATATTCGGATTCGATTGTTTGATCAATGAAACTGAATTAGGGTCTTTCCCTGTATAGGCAGCCAAGAATGACGGGATCAAGACATCCTGAGCATACCTTCCGTAACCAGTTGCATATCCATCTGCCGTAAATTTTTGACCGGCAGGAAGTGCTTGCCAGTATGGATTACCTTCTGCAACTCGTCTCGAAACAATCAACCGATTACTTTCAAATGTTTTGAAGGTTGTTGATATTTCATTTGGATTGAACTTACCGAACAACGTGTTAAAAGCTATGTAAGAAACACCAAAGCCCCCTGTTGCTAATGGATTCAGATGATTGAATTTTCCCGTCCCCAGAGTATCCTTGAATAATTCAGAGTAATCTTTTGTAAATGTTTTTTCAAGATTTAGATCAATGATCAACTCTCTCACCGGCTCTAATTGAGCGCTGATACTAAATCGCTGTTCAAAACTTTGTCTGAATAAAAAATTGAAAGTAGTATCTCTCGATAATAAGCCTTGTGCGGCTTTTTTATTCAACCATCCTGTATCAGGTTGCTTCCCAAACACATAATCCAATCCGGGTGCCATACTATTAAAATTCTGACCAAGGAAACGAGTACTATCCATATAGCCGGGCAAGCGACTTCGATAATTGGCTGAGTAATTCACTGAAATATTTTTCAGCATCGTCAATAATCTACCCCCTGCTCTTTCTAATCCGCCCAGTTCAGGCAGTTGATTCGCACGTAATAATCTTTGTGCGATACGTTCATCTCTTCTTTGCGCTTTCCATTTTTTTAGTGCTTCTTTCCTGTCTTTACCTAATAATCCCTGCAATGCAACAGACTTAGGGAGAAGTGTTGATCCCAATAAATTAGAAGGCGATTTTTTATTTCGGGTAGTATCACCTTTTTGCTTCGGTGGTGGCACATTATCTAAAGCACGCAACCATCTTGACTTTGCATACAAAGTGGCAAAATTGAACTGTGCCGTAAAATTATTTTCTTGTGCGTTTTCTAATGTATTACCTAAGTTATAAGCCAATCTACTTGCCCCGATCCAATTGTAGCTTGCTGTGTACCCATACCTCGCCGTTATCCAATCGGTTATTGGAAATTTATTGAGAGGTAAGGTATATGTTAGTATTGCTTTTTGTGTGTATAGTGTATTGCGCCCTCCATTAAAGAAATTTTTTCTCACAGAATCCTTTTTCTCCCTAGTATCAATTCTTCCAAATGGTTCGTCAACCCTGGCATTGTTAACCGCTGAAAAATCAAGATTCAGTGAACGGCTTAAGTCCCAACGTAGATTATAAAAACGATCAAACGTAAAATACTTATCGTAAGTGGTATCTACTCTTTCTACCTTACTGTCAAAAGTATTTACAATACGTGGTATGAATTGTCCGAATTGTCGTTGAATATCTGTTCTGAAACTTAAGAATGATGGCTTAAGATTAAAATTGAAATCTTTGATCAATGCAAACCAAGGAGAGTTGGATTTGATCACTCTTTTCAAAGGTTCAATATAGTTGCTTTGCGCATTGTACGTATATCCAAACCCACCACGATGTCTGGTTACTTTATTCTGATCAATAACAGGACTGGTTTGTTCGGTTTCAGTAAATGAATAATTAAAATCGAAATTACTCAAGCTCAGTAACCCTTGTCGGCCGCCCGGTAAAAATCTTGCATTGGTAAAATTGAGTGTCCTTATCGTTGTTTGATCTACTGCTGCTTTACGAATAGAATCACGTTGGCCCGGCGAACTGCTATTCAATTTTTCTTTGTAGCGAACATCTCTATCAAACGGATCATATTCAGGGGTAAGTAAGGTTCGATTGATACTTGCATATACCGGAAGAGAGAATCTTGCTTTCCTAGGCAATAATTTACCTGCATCAATATTCGCCGCGATATCAAACTGCATAAGGTTATCCCGAGCTCTTTCATTCACACGTTGTTCAATGGTACCGAAACCTTGTGAGCGTGTATTTGCAGATACAGACATGGTTCCAAGATCGGCCAGCATCAGATCTACTCTTCCCAATGCTGCCCAACCACCACGCTCATCTAAATCAGATAAACGTAATTCATTCACCCATACTTCGGAGCTGAGCATCGGTCCATCAGGACGATACGGATTTTCAACACCCACCAAGATGCCTCTCACTTCACCAAGATTCGGGTTACCTCGTATAGAATAGATCTTATTCCCAAAGCGCTCTCTGTAAATATTGGTAACAGTTCCACCTCTTTCATTCCTACGTAGTTTTAGATCGATCAGATCTCTCAGGCTTACATTCAAATCATTTGCAGCCGGCCATACCCTTGCCTCCTGTCCACGTGGATAATTTCCAGGAGGAGTTACTTTGAGCGGCACTTTAATTTCATAGTAATTATTCAAGAAATCTTGACCGATACGAACCACAGCATATAGCTCGTCGTCTTGTAAAGGACGTTGTCCCGGGACAGATTCGGCATGTAAATACATGGAGAGATTTCCATACTGTCTGATATCGAGATTCAATGTTTTGAAAACAGCTCTGGCATCACCCGTAAGAAGATTACGCACTTGCAAGCTCATCGCCTGTTCATTCTGCTGCAGATTCACACCATTATTACTCAATAGCTGAACGCGTTCAACACCCGGAGGCATGATATAATTTACCGGCTGTCTACTGCTATTCTCTTCAAGATTTACAGCAAGGGTATTAAAAGTGGTACCTGCAACATTGGTGATTGGTGTATAGGAACCTGTTGTATCTAAATTGAAACTGAACTGACGCCATTGATTACGCACAAGATCCATTCTAGCCATACGGATAACAACAGAGTCTTCAAAATCTGTTAAGTATAATCGAGCAAAACGAATGGATTTAAAATCAGCGATACTACCAACTTTTCTACTGAAGCCACGAATCGGTATACGAAATAAAAACCAATCTTCCGTTTTCGTTGTGCCATCAGCCGCATTTACTGTTACCCTTCTTTTGTCTGTAATATAAGGCGTGATACCTACATCCATACCCGGACGAAGATTCACTTCATACTCGTAATAGGCTTCTGTTTCATTCAATGTGTTATCACGATTCAGATCCTCATTGTCAGGATACAATGTTGCAGCAGATGTAAATTGCCCGCCACTTGTAACTGCTACAGGAGAGTTACCCTGCGGATTGTTATGATTTTTATAGCGACCCAAAATACCCGTACCTAATTGATCAAAAGAATTATCGCGAAACCATTTGTAATTATCACGAGCAAGATCTTCTTGCGCTTGTATGAACGCGGGTGAGCTCGTACCAAAATTCTGTGCGATCCTATTTAATATGTATCCTTTTTTTCTTCTCTCAGCAGCATCATCTAATCCATCAAAACCTACATCTTGAAAAGGTCGATCATTGGGATCATTACTAAATGCTTGTGTGATTTGAATTGGGTTGATAGGTGTCTTACCCCAAGTATTTGAACTATCAACCGCTGCAGGAATATTGGGAGTATTCAAACCGTTCTCATAAAAACGTTTTCCATCTTTTAAGATATCCTCACTAACATTACCAAGGTTTAAAAAGAATTTACCACCTCTACTACTCGGGTTTAAGATAAAAGGATCCTGCATCCAGATTTCAAAAAACTCAATATTACCGGTTTCAAAATCAGTTTGATCGATTGCACGCATAATACCTCCCCATCTATTAGCAGGTTTCGTTAATCGACCATTCGCCGTAAATTCTGATGGTCTTGTTTCAAAATTGTAAGGCCCCTTTTCTGTTGGATAAAATGCCAAATCAAATGTTGCTGCCTGAACGTCTGTGATATTCGTAGTTCTTTGAGGGAACAATTCGTTGGTGAATACTTGTCTTACCCTAGGATCACTCAACTCTGCAAGATTTCTACGTAAAGGATTGTTGCTACTGTTCTTATCCTGCAAATTGGGCTCAATATTATACCAGGCAAGTTTTGCACGATTAAAATTATAATCAATAGAATCTGTAAGTGTTGCTTCGGGGAATTTAGGATTGCCTTGCGGTGTAGAAGCCAATGCCCATGCTACAAATGGGAAACGCAAATCAATACTTGTTCTTGTTCCTTCAAAATCATCAATAAAGATCAATCCCTGTTCACCTCTTCCTATTTGTGGTGGATGCCCTGGTTTTAAAAATGCAGCTTCTCCATATGCATTGATGGCAGAAGTTGCTTTGGTTGAATAAAATGGAAGTTTATTCAGCAATCTCGTCAATCCAGGTAATTCAGATTGATAGCTAAAATCAAGCCCATACATGGTATTGCGAATAGGGTCATCACCATAAGCCATTTTAGTAAAGAATGGTCGTTCACCCAATCGAACAGAGGTAGCACCTAAACTCAATTTTTTATTGGCGATATAATCCAACCTCAATCCACTAAAACCTCTTTGCTGCATTCCAAATCCGGCATTGTTTTCGAAAGAAACATTAACCGGAACATTCGAGTTCAAAATACCTGCATTCAATATCCTAACAGTACCCAAATTATAATCAACAGTGTAATCAGAACCTTCACGAAGAATTTGTCCGCCTGCTGTTACTGTTACAGATCCTTGTGGAATATTGAAAGTATTCAGATAAATCTCAGATCCACTGCTACCTCCTTTTACCTGACCTTGCATCACAAAACGATTCAGGTTAGCGTAGGTCTGCGCAATCGCTTTAATAGAATCATACAAAGCATAATACACATACTTATTTTTGACCGATGTAGGCAATCCGGCAAATGCCAATGTATCCAGATCACGACCGAAAGGTTCCAATACAGGGAAAATGATTTTTCCTGTTTGCGGCAATACAGTAAAATTATCGATGAAGTCAAAGACCCCATCAGGTTGAGGGTCATTTCGATTATTCAATCGATCCAGATTCAGAATCCTTAATAAAGGCTGACCATTTGCAGCGGGAGAAGTTTCAGGTAAATATCTTTTCAAACCACCACTGGGTTCTTCATACAACACATTGAGTTTAAAGTCTTCTCTTTGTATGCCGCCGAATACATCCAAAGAGTAAACGTTTTTCATCATCCAACCCCATATAGGTAATTGAATTCTTTGTGAGGTTGCTTTCAATAATTTCAAGAATAACACTTTCTGTACACCACCAGTTGAATCTAAAGCTACATCCTGTGAGAACTCTCCCACTTGGTATACCCTTCCATTATAGGTGTACTGAAAAGCCACTGCCAATACTTCATCAGGTTGTAATTGTGTATTGATGGAAATAAAACCTACTTGTGGATTAAAAGAGTATTCTGTAGGAGCAAGTTTCCTTGCAAATGTTTTTTCATAATCATCAACAGGTCTCAGTCCTTTTGATAATAAGAGTGTATTGATAAAAGAGGGATTTCTGCTATTGGGATCACCCGCTAATGAAGGATATAAATTATTGGCGCCATTAAATGGAAGCGGATTATTGGTTTGCGGATTAATGGATGGATTGTAAGGTCTTGTCTCACCCAAATCCATCAAACCCACGATATCACGAGCTTCTGTGGTAGCACCTGTTCTATTGGTCACCCATACTTCTATCCGTTGAATTTGTACCTGCGAGTTAACAACAGGCAGGTTGGCCATGGTTTTATTGAAGTTGTCTTTGAAATATTGTCCAAGCAAGAAATGTCGATTCTCTTCATAATCATCCAATCGCTTTTGAAAATTTTGAGTGGCGGCACCACCTTGTAAAGCAACAGATTGTCTACTTGAACGTTGGTTAGCCAATGCACCGGTTACAAAGAGTTTACCAAATTGCAATTGTGATTTAATACCGAAAAGGTTTTGTGCACTGGGAATCAAAGTTCCTCGGGATTGAAAAGAGATATTACCTGCTTCAATACTTTTGATCAACTCATCATCCATTCCTTTATAATCTAACTTCAACTGATTATCAAAATTGAGATTAGAGAGGGTATTATAATTAATCGGGAATTTTAGTTTGTTACCAATATTCGCATTAACATTCAGATTGGCATTCATATCAAAATCAAAACCACCATTTTTCCTTGCTCTTTCAGGAAGTGTTGGATTCTTGATATTTTGTCCTTGGTACCCGGCAAGAATATTGACATCACCTGTCGGACGGATATCGATCTTTAATCTATTTTGTGCGGCTAGATCATTTAAGGCATTTCGAGTTTCGTTAATGGTATTTTTTATATCACCACCATAACTATTTACTACATCGTTCAATCCGAATATTCGATCAAACAAGCTATTGTAGACTTCATGTTTAGGTCGCGATACTTTTTTATTGAGGAGCGTAATGGCATCTGCTCTTTTTTTGAAGTAAGCCCTTTCCTGTTCTCTTGCTTGCATTCGCCAGAACTCTTCAAAACTCATGGTAGTAGGAGTTCGATAATAACGATTACCGATCTTTTCTACAATGACATATTGTTTTGTTTTTGGATCGTATTCAATGGTTCTTTTGATGAGAGAGGTATCTCGAAGATCAAAAGGATTTCTGCTTTGTTGACTTAAAGCATCGCCTCTTCTGTCGCTAATAGGATAGCGAAGACTATCTCGCTGCTGAGCCGATGAAGAGGCATAAGTCAACAGCAATAATGAGAACACAATGAAAGACGATAAACGCAAAGCAGTGCACTTGATTAAGTAGAGGTATAACCGATAGACTATAAATTTTTAAGTGCCTGTTTGATGATCAATTCAAGTGAAGCATCTGCAGGTATAGTAGTCATTGTTTTTTTTATGGCCTGTTCTGCTTGCGGTCTTGCAATACCTAGAGCAATAAGTGCATGTACAGCATCAGTATCAGGCGTATTCACTATAATACCACCGGATATCGGAGATTCCATAGATTGTTTACCCAATTTATCCCTGAGTTCAACAATCAAACGTTCTGCCGATTTTTTTCCGATTCCTTTGATTCCTTCCAGTTGTTTTGTATTGCCCTGTACAATTGCTCGAATGATCTCTTCAGGTTTCATTCCGGACAACATCATTCTTGCTGTAGCTGCTCCTACACCTGAAACACTGATCAATTGGAGGAACAATTCCTTCTCTGCAATATCGGCAAATCCAAACAATGTTTGTGCATTTTCAGTAATATGTAAATAAGTATGCAACTGTCCGTTTTCCATATTACTGATAGCTGCATAGGTATTCAGGCTGATTTGCAGGTCATAGCCTACCCCATTTACGTCAACCACTACTCTGGCGGGTGTTTTAACGGCAAATTTTCCTCTGAGAAATGCGATCATACTGCTATCAAAAATAAGGGTAAAAGCTTAGAGATTATACGTATCTTTGTAGAAAATTTATACGTATGTCTGCAAAATTGACTTTATTGATTGATGAAGCGGTTGTAGCTGATGCTAAAGCATATGCTCGTGAATCAGGCAAGAGCTTATCAAAAATCATTGAAGGATATTTAAGGGGATTACGAAAAAAGCAACCTAAAAGTCCGGAAGAAGATCTCCCACCACTCTTAAAAAGGCTACATGGTTGCGTACAGACAGATGATAAAAGGGATTATAAAGAAATTATTCAAGAAGAAATTTTGAAGAAGCATCGCTAAATGAAAGTATTTCTTGATATAAATATCATACTTGATTTCCTTCTTAAAAGAGCACCTTTTGATGAGGATGCCATTGAAATATTTAAACTTCTTTACAAAAAAGATATAAACGGATTTGCTTCGGCGATTAGTTATACACAGATAGGCTATTTCCTTCAAAAATTTACCGGTAAGCCTACAACCAAAGGAATTTTAAGAGATCTAAATCGATTATTAACAACAGTAACAGTCGATAATAGAATAATTGAGGAAGCGATTGATTCAGACATTCCTGACTTTGAAGATGCCATACAAATAGCTTCTGCACTTTCAATTACAGATTTACATGCCATTATCACAAGAGATAAAAAAGATTTCAAATCATCACAAATACTTATACAGTCTCCCAAAGAATTTTTAAACGCATTTAAAAATTATCATGAATAAAATAACAGCCAGCATTACCGCAGTAGGCGGATATGTACCCGAAGACAAACTCACCAACTTTGATCTTGAAAAGATGGTTGACACTAATGATGAATGGATCCGTACACGTACCGGTATTGAAGAAAGAAGAATTCTGAAAGAACCCGGAAAAGGCAGCAGTGATATGGCTGTACCAGCTGTTCTAGAAATTCTTAAAAAGAAAAATCTAAGTCCGCTCGATATCGACTGTATCATTTGTGCTACAGTAACACCTGATATGGTATTTCCAGCGACTGCAAATATCATTTGTGATAAAATAGGAGCTACCAATGCATGGGGTTATGATATGAGTGCAGCATGTAGCGGTTTCTTGTATGCCCTTACGACTGGTGCCATGTACATAGAGAGTGGAAGATTTAAAAAAGTGATCGTTGTCGGTGTTGATAAAATGAGTGCCATCATTGACTACACTGATCGTGCAACTTGTATCATTTTTGGCGATGGCGCTGGTGCTGTACTATTAGAACCTGCTACTGATGGTTCCGGCGTACTGGATAGTATTTTAAGAAGTGACGGAAGTGGTAGACACTATTTACATATGAAAGCCGGTGGCTCTGTAAAACCTGCAACAGTGGAAACAGTGATGGCAAGAGAACATTTTGCATATCAGGAAGGACAAGCAGTTTTCAAATTCGCGGTAAAAGGTATGGCAGATGTAAGTGCAGAACTATTGGAAAGAAACGGACTAACCGGTGAAGATGTAGCATGGCTGGTTCCACATCAGGCAAACCTTCGTATCATAGACGCTACAGCCAATCGTATGGGACTTCCCAAAGAAAAAGTAATGATCAATATTCAGAAATATGGCAATACCACTGCTGCTACATTGCCTCTCTGTTTATGGGATTGGGAAAAGCAATTGAAAAAAGGTGACAATATCGTTCTTGCTGCATTTGGCGGCGGCTTTACCTGGGGTGCTACTTGGGTAAAGTGGGGATATGATGGGAAATGATTTTGTTAGAAGTGAAAGGTGAAAAGTGAAAGGTGAAAACTGAAACAAAAGACCATTTCACTTTTCACTTTTCACTTTTCACTCACACAATCATTTTCTCTTAAACACAATATAATCCGTCTGCGGTATCCTCTCCACTCCTAACTGACGCAAAATGGTTGTAACCTGTCCACGATGATAGGTACCATGATTGGTGAGATGTATGATAATATCTGATAAAGGTTGAAGAAAGCTTTGTCCCTTCATATTTTTATAGGGTAACAAAGCACTCAACATGTCTTCTGTAGCCTGCTCAACAAATTGCTCCCATTGTTGATTCTGATGTAATAAACCATTATTGATGTCTTTCATGCTGGGATGAAAAGTCAAACTTGGCATCACTATATTCTCATGCATTTGTACACGCTGCCACCAGGCACTGGATGCATCCCACATATGCAAAAAGGTTTTGTGTAAGGAAGAAAAACTGCTTACGATTTCTCGATTTTGCTCTTCCGGTGATAACTGAACTGCCAAATTGAGTAATTGCTCATTAGCCCAACCTTCATAGGCCGTGTAAGAGAGTAGTATTTCCTTCATTTTCGTCTTACATTTGATGATACGGAATTAATTATCCCTTCAATTTACAAAGAATGTCTGAAAAATTTTCATTAAAAGGAATCAGTTCAACGGCAATGCATGCTGCCGGACATAAGAACGCAGAAGATGCACATTTGACACCCATTTTTGCCACTTCTACTTTTACATTTGATACAGCACAAGATGGAATGGATCGTTTTGCAGGTTCCGATAAGACCAGAGTATACAGTCGCTGGGGAAATCCCACTTTCACTGCTGCCGAAGAAACGATCGCAGCATTGGAGGCGTTTGGCTTGAAAGATGAAAACGGACAGCCATTACAGTTGAAGGCTTTATTACATTCCAGCGGACAAGCAGCCATGTCTACATTATTCCTGAGCAATTTGAAAACAGGAGATGCCATCTTATCTCATTACTCATTGTATGGTGGTACTCAGGAATTGATGACCAAAGTATTGGCAGCTACCGGCATCGAAGTAATCATTGTGGATATGCGTGATATAAACCTTGTAGAAGAGGCATTGAACAAATATCCGCAGATCAAATTGGTTCACATAGAAACACCTGCAAATCCAACCATTCAATGTGTAGATATTGCCGCTGTAACGAAGATGGCGAAATCAAAAAACCTGATCGTCAGTGTTGACAATACATTCGCTACTCCTTACTTACAACAGCCTTTTAAATTTGGGGTTGATTATGTCTTTCATTCCACTACCAAATTTTTGAATGGTCATGGTACTGCCATTGGAGGCGTTCTTTTGGGTAAGGATCTGGAAAAAATGAGAACTTCTGTTTGGAAATGGCATGTATTACTGGGTGGTAACAGTAACCCTTTCGATGCCTTCTTATTAACACAAGGCATAAAAACGCTTGAGATCCGGATGGAGCGACATTGTGCCAATGCACAAGCAGTTGCTGAGTTCCTCGAAAAACATCCTTCCATTGCCCAGGTTAATTTTACCGGTCTCTCCTCACACCCTGATTATGATTTATGCAAAAGGCAAATGAGATTACCCGGTGCGGTGATGAGCTTTGAATTAAAAGGTGGATTAGAGGCAGGAAAAAATTTCATCAACAAATTACAAATGTGTGTTCGTGCTATTTCATTGGGAACAGTTGATACACTGGTATCACATCCTGCAAGCATGAGTCATTTTGGTATCCCAAGAGAAGAACGAATTAAATATGGTATTACCGATGGTTTGATTAGAATGAGTGTAGGCATCGAGAATATTGAAGATATTATTCATGATTTGGATCAAGCATTACAATAGATCATTGTAATGAAAAACACAGTCCTGAGACTGATAACCTTAAAACAACCATATGAGAAAATTTCTAATGGTGGCAGTAACAGTTTTCACCTCTGTTACTTATGCACAAAAGAAAAACATTCCTACAATTCAGCAAGATCGTTTTGCAGGTTTAGATACCATTTTTGAGCGTGTTTTAAAAGATCAGTTAGCTGCAGGATTTGCAGTTGCCGTTGTAGAAAAAGATAAGATCATTTACGCGAAAGGATTTGGATATCGCGATTATGAGAAAAAATTGCCGGTAACTGCCAACACACTTTTTGCCATTGGAAGTTGTACCAAGGCCTTTACTTCTTCTCTATTAGGCATTCTTCAAAAAGATCACAAAATAGATTTTGATGAACCCGCTGTAAAGTATTTACCTGGTTTGAAATTTTACAATGAGGATATGGATAAACATATCACCATCCGTGATATGATGAGTCACCGAACCGGATTACCAAGACATGATTTCTCATGGTACCTATTCAAAACAAAATCAAGGGATAGTCTTTTACAAAGAATACGATACCAACAGCCAACATTTGGTATTCGCGAAAGATGGCAATACAACAATTTCATGTTCTTAACTCAGGGAATGATCGCAGAAAAACTAACCGGCAAAAGCTGGGAAGAAAATATCAAATCCCACATTCTCCAACCGTTGGGAATGACAAGAACGAATTTGACCATTGATGAATTCATGAAAGACCAAGATGCTGCTATTGGATATGGCTTGAAAAAAGATAGTATCATTGATAAGCTAGACTATTACAATATAGGTGCGATGGGACCTGCAGGCAGCATCAATAGTAGTGTGAATGAAATGGCGAAATGGGTCATCACATGGATTAATAGAGGTACTTATCAAGGAAAAGAGATCATACCTGCAGCTTATATCAGTAATGCGATGGCTGCTCAAATGGTATCAGGACTAGGGTTACCATCTAAAGAAAGACCTGATGTGTTTTTCTCAAGTTATGGAATGGGTTGGTCACTCTCTTCTTATAAAGGACATTATCGAGTGGAGCATGGTGGTAATATTGATGGATTCTCTGCCAGCACAAGCTTCTTCCCTACAGACAGTATTGGTATCATTGTTTTGACCAATCAAAATGGATCCTCTGTTACTGCTATTGTTCGCAATATCATATCAGACCGTTTATTGAAACTGCCTTTCTTTGATTGGAATAAGGATATTCTTGAAACAAATAAAAAAGCCAAAGAAGCTGCCAAAGCTGCTGAAAAAACTGTTAGCTCGAATCAACAAAAAAATACAAAGCCTTCTCATACACTCAAAGGATATGAAGGGATTTATACACACCCCGGTTATGGAAGTATGGAAGTGATTGAGCAAAATGATTCATTGTTTGTGCATATTTATGACAATGATCCTGCATGGCTAAAACATTTTCATTACGATGTATTCCAACCTTACAATGTTGGCAAGAGTGGCAAACCGGATACAACAGAAAATAGCCCGTTACGTTTTCAGTTCTTTATGAGTGAATCAGGCGATATCAACTCACTTTCCCTAAAACTTGAACCAACAATTGATCCACTATCTTTCAAAAAGACACCAAGAGTTGTAAAAACTTCTGCTGACGAACTTCAGAAATTTGCAGGAGAGTATGAACTTGGAGGTGCTGTTGTGAAAATATCTGTGAAGAATAATACACTGTTCGTATTGGTACCTGGTCAGCCGGAATATGAATTATCAGCCGTAGGAGGCAATAGATTCGCCATTAAAATTTTAAATGGATACTTTGTAGCATTTGATGTAAATGGAACGGATGTATCACAACTCACATTCCAGCAACCAAACGGAAACTTTGTTGCGAAAAGAAAAAAATAAAGCATTTATCGATTGAGTATGAATATTCAGATCAGAAGAGCAGAAAGAAAAGATTGTACCAGACTTCTAGAGTTGATCCACGAATTGGCTTTATATGAAAAAGCCCCTGAAGAAGTTACGGTTACCCTAGAACACTTCGAGGAAAGTGGTTTTGGTCAAAACCCTGTCTGGTGGGCTTTTGTAGCTGAATTTGACGGAAAAGTAGAAGGCTTTGCGCTATATTATATTAGGTATAGTACCTGGAAAGGACAGTGCTTGTATCTAGAAGATTTTTTGGTAACAGAAAGATTACGCGGACAAGGCGCCGGCAAACTCCTATTTGATCGTTTAATTGAAGAAGCGAAAGAAAAAGGATTCAAACGAATGGTATGGCAAGTATTGGAATGGAATGAACCAGCCATCAACTTCTATAAAAAGTACAATGCAACTTTAGATCCTGAATGGGTGAATGGGATTCTTGATTTATAGTGTAGTTGATAGTTATTAGTTGGCAGTTGACAGGAAAACTTTTTTCTCTCTTCTGTCAACTGCCAACTAATAACTATCAACTTACCCTTAGCTCACTCCTTCCACTACTGCTTCCTTATGAATTTTCTGTACCAACCCTTGTAGCACTTTACCCGGACCTGCTTCTGTGAAATGCGTTGCACCGTCTGCTACCATTGCTTGAACACTTTGTGTCCATTTAACAGCACCTGTTAATTGATCAATGAGATTTTGTTTGATAAGTTCAGGTTGTGTAACACCTGTTGCTACGACATTCTGATAAACCGGGCAAATAGGTTCATGAAATGTAGTGGCTTCAATAGCTGCTGCCAATTCTTCACGTGCAGGTGCCATTAGCGGACTATGAAAGGCGCCACCAACAGGTAATACCAAAGCCCTTTTAGCACCTGCAGCTTTCATCCTTTCACAAGCGATTTCAATTCCTTTTACTGAGCCACTAATCACTAATTGTCCGGGACAGTTATAGTTTGCTGCTACTACCACTTCACCTGTTTCTGCCTGCACTGCTACGCAAATCTCTTCCACTTTGGCATCATCCAAAGCCAATACTGCAGCCATGGTAGAAGGAACTAGTTCACAGGCTTTCTGCATGGCCTTAGCACGAATGCTTACAAGTTTTAGAGCATCCTCAAAACTTAATGTTTGATTAGCTACCAACGCAGAAAATTCACCCAATGAATGTCCGGCAACCATATGAGGTGTAGGCGATTCAATGGTTCTATAAGCTACTACTGAATGTAAAAAAACAGCGGGCTGTGTAACATTCGTTTGCTTGAGTTCTTCATCAGTGCCATTGAACATGATATCACTGATACGAAACCCAAGTATATCATTTGCATTTTCGAAAAGTCGTTTAGCTGACGCATTGGATTCATACAAATTCTTACCCATTCCACTGAACTGAGATCCCTGACCCGGGAATATGTAGGCATGCTTATTCATACAGAACTATTTAGGCGTCAAAGTAAATGAAAAACCCTGATATGATTTATCAGGGCTCTCAAATGTTGAGTACATCCTAGTAAATTAAAACTCCGTTTTCAGTTCTAAATATTTCAAAAATTCTTCCTTCGTTTTTTCTTCTTTGAATTTGCCTCCATAAAAAGCGGTGATGGTTGAAGATGTATCATCCTCCACGCCTCTGCTGGCTACACATAAATGTTTGGCATCGATAACGATCGCAACATCTTCTGTACCTAAATCTTTCTGCAATTCTTTACCAATCTGCATGGTCAATCTTTCCTGTACTTGTGGACGTTTTGCAAAATATTCCACTAATCGGTTCAATTTACTCAAACCAATTACTTTTCCATTGCTGATGTAGGCAACATGAGCTTTTCCAATGATCGGTACAAAATGATGTTCGCAATTGCTGTAGAAAGAAATATTCTTCTCAACCAGCATCTCATTGTACTTGTACTTATTATCAAACAATGCGATGGCAGGTTTATTCGCAGGATTCAATCCTTGAAATATTTCTTTCACATACATCTTAGCAACACGACGTGGAGTGCCTTTTAAACTATCATCTGTAAGATCCAGTCCCAAAGTCTCCATAATAGCACGGAAATGTACTTCGATCTCAGAGATCTTTTGTTCATCTGTTTTTTCAAACGCATCTGCACGCATCGGAGTATCTACCGATGTGCTGATATGATCATCGCCCATGTCATCTATATGCATATCACTCAATTCAATTTGTTCTCCGTTAAGCCGGATATTCAACAAAGTTTCGTTCTGTTTCATACAATCTGATTTTTAAGTCCAATTCCTTATCCAGCTTAGCGCGCAACAAGTTGTAAATGACTACGGCAATATTCTCTGCAGTAGGATTGAGTGTTGCAAACTCAACTGTATCCAGATTTAAATTTTTATGATCGAATTTATTTAATACCTCTTCCTTGATAAGATCACTCAGTTCTTTCATATCCAACACATAACCCGTCTCAGAGTTCGGAATACCCGTAACTTTTACGATCAATTCATAATTATGTCCATGAAAGTTGGCATTATTACACAAGCCAAAAATTTCCTTATTCTTCTCTGCAGACCAATTCGGATTATGCAAACGATGGGCCGCATTAAAATGTTCCTTCCTGTATACTGCTACTTTATTCTCCATTCTTTTCATGCCTTTTGAAACCGGCATCAGATACCAAGTCATTTTCCGCTGCTTCCTACACTTCAACGGCAATAACCCAGGTGTTCATTTACTATTTAATATCAAGTGATTCAGTTATCAATGGTCTGGCACTGTTTCAGAAGTGTGCTGATCAAGTGGCCTGACAGTTCGAGAGCCTATACATTGGTAACAGAGCTTGAATGTCTTTTGAGTCCATAGACCATAGTCCATGGTCTATTTTATATCCTACCTATCATTCAGGTATGTTCGACATCCTGAATACAAAGGTACATACGGATAGAATAACACCACAGATGTTATTTTGTTTAGAAATTACCTAAGAAAGTATAAACAGTTTAAATGAGGGGGCTATATCAAATTAAAACCTGATTCTATGGAGAAAAGACCTACCCATAATTTGCCAAGACCTATCAGCCATCAGCCATTACCCAAAATACTCTACATAGATCCTAGGCGTCTCATACAACTTAATACAGTGAAGCTGAACCTGTTGAGGCAAATGCGGTTGTAATTGTTGCCAGATAGCAATGGCCAGATTTTCTGTGCTACAAAGCTGATCTTTCATAAAATCAACATCCATATTTAGGTTCTTATGGTCCAATTTGTCGATCACATGCTCTTTGATCAGCTTGCTGAGCTTTTTCACATCATATAGAAAACCGGTATCAGGATCAGGCTGACCTTTTACCGTTACATAAAGATCATAGTTATGCCCATGCCAATTTTCATTGGCACAAACTCCAAAAACCTCCTCATTACGCTCTTTTGTCCAACGGGGATTGTACAGCTTATGAGCTGCATTAAAATGTTCCTGTCGCGTTAAATACACCATGCTTCCTCAAAAAATTTCGGCAAAGGTAATGAAGTTGATTTGTAACTCCTTGCATTCACATCGATGTATTTGCACAACTCATTGATTTACAAAGACCAAGGCTATAAATCAAAATATGGAACTAAGTTGATTCCTTAGTATTTTTAGGCAGTTAATCCACCACACCTTTAAATAGCTTTCATGCGAATTATTATCACAGCAGCCACCGTAGGAGAATGGATGCCCGGCTTTTTAAATATGAACGTTTTGTATACCGGCGAAAGTCAAAGGCTAAAAGTGAGGTTTCATCAATCTGGCGTAGGAATGCTAGCGAGTGCGGTTTCATTAACCCGACTTGTATCTGAAGAAAAACCTGACCTGATCATTCAAGTCGGTATTGGGGGTTCTTTTGATACAAAAATGCCGTTAGGAAAAGTTGTGGTGGTGAAAGATGAGATATTGGGTGATATGGGAGTAGAAGAAGACGGTAAATGGAAAGATATTTTTGATCTGAAGCTAGAAAAAAGCAGTTATCACCCTTTTGAAAAAAGAAAACTACCCAACCCCTGGTTGAACACCTATAACCTGTTGAAGCTTCCTGAGATAAGTGCTATAACAGTGAATGAGATCAGTACCAAACCGGAAAGAATTGAACAACTGATCAAAAAATATGGTGCCGTTATTGAATCCATGGAAGGTGCAGCACTTCATTTTATTTGCCGAGAAGCCAATATTCCCTTCATCCAATTCCGGGCTATATCAAATTATGTCGGCGAACGCAACAAAGCCAACTGGAAAATGAAAGAAGCCATTGATGCTTTGAATGATATATTGGTAAAGTATGTCGATCGACTCTATAAGATTAAGTGAATGGTGAATTGTGAGTAAAAGCATATCCAAAACTATTCACAATTGACCATTCACAATTCACGAAGAACTACTCACTATCTTTGTCCCATGACACTCACGCTTGGCTTCTCCCCTTGTCCAAATGATACGTTCATTTTTGACGCACTGGTCAATGGTAAAATTGATACGGGTGGAATTTCATTTGATGTGGTATTAGAAGACGTTCAAACCTTGAATCAATGGGCTATTGAAGGAAAGCTGGATATCTCAAAAATCAGTTATGGTGTACTACCCTTGGTTTTACAACAATATAAAGTCTTAAACAGTGGCGGCGCATTGGGAAAAGGAGTAGGTCCACTTCTGATCACAAAGCATCAAACATGGACCACAGAAGAAGTAAATAATGCCAGAATTGCAATACCTGGAATCAACACAACAGCGCATTTACTTTTTTCACTGGCTTTTCCTTCTGCAAAAAATAAAAGTTTCCATGTATTTCATGAGATCGAAGAATTGGTACTAAGTGGACAAGTTGATGCCGGTGTGATCATTCATGAAAATAGATTCACCTATCAGCAAAAAGGGTTACACAAGATCATGGATCTTGGGGACCACTGGGAACAACAAACCGGAGTTCCTATTCCATTGGGTGGCATAGTAGCACACAATAGATTAGTCGATAGTGTTGCTTTACAAGTGAATGATCTGATCAAAAAAAGTGTAGAGTACGCATTTTCACATTATCCGGAAGTAGCTAACTATGTCAAAGAAAATGCGCAAGAAATGAGTGAAGAAGTGATGCGCCAACATATCAATCTATATGTAAATGAATTTTCCATTGACTTGGGCATTCAAGGAAAACAAGCTGTCACTACATTATTGAATATTGCAGAACCTGATTTCGGAAATAAAGCAGCTACTTCAATTTTCTTATCGAACCGTTGATACTTTTTTATTTTTTTTCTTACAAGTTTCTCTCATCTTTCAGTAAACTTCCTTCATGAGTACTTTACTTAAAGACCTATATTCTCATTCTTTTTATAACCAACTCTCTATTCCTTTAAAAAAAACGATTCCTGGTTTTGATAAAAAATCTTTTTTGAATAAAATATTCATCCCTGCATTTGAAGGATATGAGCTGAAAGAAAGAATGGCTCATACTGCGCATGTTCTACATCATTTTTTACCCAAGGACTATACAAAAGCTGTACCCCTCTTCAATCAACTGATAGAAGCTATTAAGAGAGAGGGGCCTGTTGCCAGCAGTATCGAATATCTATTCTTACCTGAATACATTTATCTGTATGGACTAGATCATTATAAAGAATCTATACAAGCCATGGAACTCTTGACCCAATTTATCACCTGTGAATTTGCTGTCAGACATTTTATAGTTCGCTATGAAGAAAAAATGATCCCCCAAATGTTGAAATGGTCTACACACAAGAGTAGACATGTGCGCAGGCTTGCTACAGAGGGCTCTAGACCTCGTTTACCATGGGCTATGGCTTTACCAAAATTGAAAAAAGATCCAACACCCATTTTACCGATCCTTGAAAATTTGAAACAGGATAGTTGTGAAATAGTAAGAAGAAGTGTGGCCAATAACCTGAATGATATTTCAAAAGATAACCCTACAACAGCTATTGATATTGCAAAAAAGTGGAAGAACATAAGTCCGGAAACAGACGCTATTATTAAACATGGTCTTCGAACATTATTGAAAGCTTCTCATCCGGAAGTATTGAAATATTACCGACTTGATGCTAAAAGTGTATCGATCGAACAATTCCGTATTAAGAATAAAAAAGTAAAGATCGGCGACTATCTTGAATTTGAAGCAACCATCTTCAATACCGGAAAACAGAAACAACATGTACGGTTAGAGTATGCTATTTACTATTTACGGAACAATGGTACGCTTTCCAAAAAAGTATTTAAGATCTCGGAACGTGATATTGTAGGAGGCGAAAAATGGCTGGTTTCCAGAAGACAAAGTTTCAAGTTGATCACCACAAGAGCATTTTATAAAGGTGACCAACAGGTTTCAATCATCGTTAATGGCACTGAAAGTAAAAAACTTTCTTTTGAATTGATATAGGTTATCCTAGAAACGAATACATAAAGAAGTGGTCAAAAAAGTATTGTTTGAAACAATCCCATTTGAACTAATGAATATAGGTTGAGCGGAACTGAATTTTCTTGCTTCGATTCGAAAGCAAGAAGATTTGCTCATTAAAAAATCATAATTAAAAGAATATCCGGCAGTTTGAAACCCGGTAGGCAATGGATAATCAATGATGACCCCATTTACATCTCTGTAATATTCAACTCTACCGGCAATACGATGACGATCTGATATATTAAAGCCAACGATTGCAACGGGAGTATACCAAGAGTCCATACTAGAAGGATCATTTCGTTTTTCTTCCCACCCAATATCAAATCCCCCAATCAAAGACCACCGATCATTGATCTTCCAGCTAGCGTAAAGATTATGAAAATACCTGCTACGCTTAACACTTGTATATCGATCATCCCCAATAAAAGAGCTACTGTTTAGTGTGAGTGAACCAGTAGGCTTATAAGTAATTTGATGGCCAAAAGCCGGATTAAATCCTTGCCCGAAACGAATACTTTTTTGCCATCCATTCACACATAAAACTGCTAAAAACCATCTTTCATCAGAAGAAATGTATGATAGTTTAAAGCCTGATTCATAGTAAGGAGAATTATCTGCCATCATACTTCTTGTGAGTGTGAATTGATCCGATCCAATAGCAGATTCAAATCCAATATGTGATGGAAATACTCCTGCATCGAGCCAGAGCTGTTTATTCTTACTAAGCTTAACACCCAATGACGCCTCAAATACTTGTCCCCAAACAGCATCTTCTGCTTCAAGGTTATCATCCATATAAGTGCCTGCCGCCAAAGCCAATGATGAACGAAATGCTTTTGACTGATAAGATACCCTACCCATCAGCAGATTCAATGAAAGTTGCTGATACCTGTTATAGGAGTAAAGAAATGGGAGTTTTTGCTCAGTGGGTGGTTGATTGAAATTGTGACTATAATAAGTCTCAGCATAAGCACTCCACACAAAATTTGATCTTGTACTATCCTGCTGTGAATGAGCGCTAAAAGAGATCACTAATAGTATGCTTAATAAACGATACATATTATTTGTATATCGATTCTTAGACCATCTCACTTAATTCAAGCCAGCGCAATTCTTTTTCTTCCAGCTCTTGTGTAATGGTAATCATTCTTTCACTAAGCTTTGAAATTTCTTCAAAGGGAAGGTCTCCCCTGCTCATTTGTTCTGTGATCTTTATTTTCTCAGCTTCAAGCGCTGGTAATTCTTTCTCTAGCAACTCAAATTCACGCTTCTCTTTAAAACTCATTTTTTTCTTAGAAGCTACCACTTCACTCTTTATATCTTTTTGTTCTTGCTTGAACTGTTTACTATCAACTGTCAACCCCTCTTTCTCCTCTTGTTCTTTCATCCAGATCCTGTACTGGGTATAGTTACCGGGATAATCACGTACTTCACCATTGCCCTCAAATACAAACAAATGATCCACCAATCGATCCATAAAATAACGATCGTGGGATACGATCAAAACACAACCCTGGTATTCACTCAGAAAGTTCTCTAAAACTGCCAATGTTGGAAGATCCAGATCATTGGTAGGTTCATCTAGGATTAGAAAGTTAGGGTTACGAAATAAGATCGTCAGTAATTGAAGTCTCTTTTTCTCGCCGCCACTGAGAGAAGATAGATAAGTATATTGTTTATCCGGAGGAAATAAAAACAGTTCCAAAAACTGTGCAGCACTTAAACTTCCACCTTTAGCCAAGGGGAAACTTTCAGCAAAGGTCTTAACATATTCGATGACACGTAAATTATCTTTGATCTGCAATCCTTGTTGAGAAAAATTACCAAAGATCACTGTTTCGCCAATATTGATCTTACCGCTGTCAGCAGGCTCAATCAATTGTAGCATATTTAAAAAGGTAGATTTTCCAACACCATTTTTCCCAATCACACCAATACGTTCTCCTTTGGTGAAAGTATAATCAAATCCTTTTAAGATAGGGAGGTCACCGTAGGACTTATATACCTTTTTCATCTCAACTACCTTACCACCCAATCTACTCATCTTAACTTCTAACTGCAGTTTGGCGTCCTCAATTTTTTGCTTTGCACGTGCTTCTACCTCATAAAAATTATCCTGACGGCTCTTGCTTTTTGTCGTTCTTGCTTTAGGTTGTTTGCGCATCCATTCAAGTTCCTTCCGATACTGATTCCGCGCTTTATCAATACTAGCCTGCTCGCTTTCTATGCGTGCAGCTTTTTTCTCCATATAATTTTCATAGTCGCCTTTGTAGACATACATATTCTCTCTCTCTAGCTCCCAAATTTCATCACAAACAGCATCTAAAAAATATCGATCATGGGTTACTAACAATAAGGTAATATTCTCACCATTGAGATAATGTTCTAACCACTCGATCATTTCAACATCAAGATGATTCGTGGGTTCATCCATCATCAATAAAGTGTGCTTATGCTCAAAACCAATATCGATCAATGTTTTAGCCAAAGCAACGCGTTTTCGTTGTCCGCCACTCAGGTCTTTCACCGGATTTTGTAAATGATGAATGTTCAGCTTCCCTAATATCTGTTTTACTTTGGCTTCAAAATCCCATGCACCTAATTCATCCATCTTGGTGATTGCGTCAGCAATAAGATGACCATCTTCTGATTCAGCGGCTGCCTCATAAGCACGTATCGCAGTAATGATAGGATGTTCTAAGTGAAAGATGTTCTCCAGTACAGTTTTAGATTCATCAAATTCAGGCTCTTGTTCGAATAAGGCAACTGTCACCTCTTTATTGACCCAACACTTACCTTCATCCGCAGTTTCTTGTCCGGCGAGAATGCGCAACAAAGTTGATTTACCCACTCCATTGCGAGCGATCAATGCAATTTTATCACCTTCATTGATGTGAAAGGAAATATTATTGAAAAGGGGATTTATACCATAACTCTTCGTAAGACCTTCAACAGAAACATAATGCATGGGACAAAGATAGTGAAAGGGGGAGGTGAAAAGTGAAAAGTCAAAAGTCAAAGAGATCAAAACACTCTTTTTCACTTTTGACTTTTGACTTTGTCTATATTTTCCTAATCCTGATATTTCTGAACCAGGCTTCTCCACCATGATCTTGTAAAGCAATATGACCGGATTTTACGCTACCGTAACTATCGATGTCTTTCCACTTTCCGGTGGCCTTATTTTTTTGCCAGGTTTCATCCCACAATTGATATTCAACGATTTTTTTGCCGTTCAGCCAATGTTCAACATGACCTTGGTTTACGATAATTCTTGCTGTATTCCATTCACCTGCAGGGCGTGTAGCATCTGCAACCGGCACATTCATCGCATAATTGGCTCCGGTTTTTTGCCAGTCTTCAAGTTTGGAAGGATATCCTTTATCATCAATCAGCTGGTATTCCGGACCACTATAATGAGTAGCAGAATATTGCTCAGATACCAGATACAAAATACCACTGTTAGCCCCTGGTGCGATCTTCCACTCTAGCGACAGTTCAAAATTATCAAACTGTTCTTCCGTGATCAAGTCAGCATGATGTTGACTTCCACTTTTATTCCCTTTACAATACAGTAGTCCATCTTGGACCATCCATGAATCTGAGGGTTTGTTTTGAAAAGTTCGCCATCCTTTTAAGGAACTGCCATTGAATAAATCGGACCAGCTTTTTTGATTACGATGAGTAGACCTACTGATGGTGGTAAAAATCGTTTTTTCTTTTGGAGTAGCCCCAACTATGACACCACCGCTCACGATAAGACAAGCCTGTAAAAACATATGGTTTGACATGCGCAACAGTTAGTTTTGGTGATTGGAAGATAGGGAGAATTTCTTTAAAGTCCATAGTCGATAGCCAATAGTCCATAGAAGATTACCATTGCTCATGGACTATCAGCCATTTGCTATCCTTATCTTTGTTCTATGAAGCAGTTCAATGTACCCGGCGAATACAGAAGCCCGTTAATTGGGAGTATTAAGCAGAGAAGAAAAGAGCAGGATAAATTAAAAAAAGATTTCTCCCCTACCTTATTGGACCTCGGTGACCTACAAATCTATTTAGCACGTCATTTTGGGTTTTGTTATGGGGTAGAAAATGCTATTGAAATTGCTTTCAAAACGATTGAAGAAAATCCGGGTAAACGAATCTTTCTCCTGAGTGAAATGATTCACAATCCCCAGGTGAATGCCGATCTTCTGGCCAAAGGAGTACAATTCCTTCAGGATACAAAAGGGCAACAACTTATTTCCTTCGATTCACTGACCAACGAAGATGTTGTGATCATCCCCGCCTTTGGTACCACTTTAGAAATCGAATCTATTTTAGCAGCAAAAGGAATTCCTACTGAGAAATACAATACAACTTGCCCCTTTGTAGAAAAAGTCTGGAATAGAAGTGAGCAGATCGCTAAAAAAGGATATAGCATTGTTGTTCATGGGAAACCACAACATGAAGAAACCAGGGCTACTTTTTCGCATGCTTCTTATCATACACCTACTGTAGTAGTCAATGATATGGAAGAAACCATTGAATTGGCAAAGTATATAACCGGAGAAAAAAGTGCTGACGATTTTTATTCCGCATTCAAAGGACGTTATTCTGATGGTTTTGATATCACTAAGGATCTGCAAAAAATTGGTGTCGTAAATCAAACAACCCAACTCGCGTCTGATACACAAGCGATTTCAGATTATCTAAAGAGCGTATTCATTCGCCATTATCAATTAAATGCCGGGAATATTGCAGAAAGATTTGCAGATACAAGAGATACTCTCTGCTATGCAACCAATGACAATCAAACTGCTGTCACCGGTATGCTTGCTAGTACAGAAGCAGATATTGCAATTGTTATTGGAGGATATAATAGCAGCAACTCATCACACCTTGTAGAACTTTGTGAAGAAAAATTAACAACCTACTTTATTGATGCCGCGGATAAACTTGTGGATCAACAAGAAATCCTTCACAGGAATTGGAAAACAAAAGAATTGACTACTATAAAGAACTATTTACCCAACAAAACCCCACTACGAATTCTAATGACCAGTGGTGCTAGTTGTCCTGATGCAGTTGTAGAATCCGTTATACGAAAACTCGCAAGTTTTTACAGAGTTGAAGAAGCACTCGAAACTTATACGCATCCATCATGAATTGGATAATCCTAATCATAGCCGGTCTATTCGAAGTAGGTTTTGCTGCATGCCTCGGTAAAGCGAGACTCTCCAGTGGAATGATTGCTATGGGTTGGTATGGCGGCTTTCTCATTTGTTTAACGATCAGTATGTTACTACTGATAAAAGCCACCCAAGAATTACCTATTGGTACTGCTTATGCGGTATGGACAGGTATTGGAGCTGTAGGAACCGTAATCATCGGTATTCTTTTCTTTAAAGAACCTGCAGATTTTTGGCGACTCTTTTTTATCTCCACTTTAATAGCTTCAATTATTGGATTAAAAGTTGTGAGTCATTGATTTGTTACACATTTCTAGTGATTTTCACTTACTCAGCTATTCAAAAAAGTATTCATTCCTCTCAGAAGTGTATATTTAGTAATAACTTCTACTGCGCGTGAAAGAAAAAAAATCTACCAGCATTTTCATTTTTGGTAGCCTCATAAGTATCCTGGCTGTAAGCTTACAACTTTGGATCACGTTAAACAATAGGGAAGTGTCTATTCTACACAGCCTTATTCGTTTCTTTAGCTATTTTACCATACTTACTAACAGTCTTGTAGCGATTTATTTTACTTGTTTATGGCTTTTCCCTTCATCAAAACCTGGACTATTCTTCAACAAGTTTAGTACAACTACAGCCATCACTGTTTATATTTTAGTAGTAGGGATTATATACAATCTGTTATTAAGAAATATTTGGACTGTTAGCGGATGGGGCAAGGTTGCAGATGAGTTATTACATAGTTTTATTCCTGTCTACTTTTTGATCTACTGGATATTCTTTACAGAAAAAGAAAAACTGAAATGGAGCCATTCATTAGCTTGGCTCTATTATCCACTGGCTTATCTTGTTTACACTTTGATCAGAGGAACCATTACAAATACATACCCCTATCCATTTATCAATGTTAGTAAAATCGGATACCCCCAAACACTGATTAATTGTTTAGGAGTTGGATTGGTATTCTATTCTCTTTTTATGATTATGATTGCAATAAGTAGAAGATTAAAATCTGACAAATAAAATAGTATAGCCATACTTTTTAGATATGGCTATACTACAATCTTATGAATATTCACACCGACATTTCCGACTCCTTTGGAAGATCTATTCCATGGTTCTCATTCATCATCTTCCATTTTGTTCTTTAGCTTTCCTAAAAGACTATAAGCATTTTTGAGCACCACTCGCTGCGTTTTCCAATCAATATTTTCCTTCGTTTTCAATTCTACCATTTGCTCATTGGTAACACCAATTTCAACTTCCATCATCTCAAAGCGACTGGAGTCTTTTGCTATAAATAGATAAGGTTTACTTTGATAACGTACGACTGCTGATACCGGAACAGCGACCGTTTTTTTATTGTCTAATTCAAAACTACCATTTAAGAACATGCCGGGTAATAACTCATGATTGGCATTTTCAAAATGGCAATGTACCAAGCCTCCTCGATTTTCATCTACATTCCTTGTAACAAGGATCACATCTACCTCATATTTTTTTCCTGGTCTGTCTGCCAAAGAAACCGTAGCCTTCATTCCCTTTTTGATCTGCATGATATCTTTTTCAAAAACAGTAAGAGCTGCATGTATATCATCCGGATCTACTAATTCAAACAATACGTCGGCTGGGTTAACATATTTCCCAATATTCACATTAACTTTTGTTACATATCCATTGATCGGAGATCTTAAGCTGATGGTACGTGTAATGGTATTAACTGATAATTTCTCAGGATCGATACCAACAATTCGTAATTTTTCTTCCAATGAACGTATCAATACCTGCTGTGTTTTAAATTCAGCTGATGCTTGTTGATAGGTCTTCTTACTGGCAGCATCCTGATCACTCAATTCTTTTTGACGAGATAGATCCACACTTAAAAACTCCATTTTTGCTTTTGCCATCAAATAGTCCTGCTGTAACTGCACATAACTCTGATCTTCTAACATGGCTATCACCTCCCCTTTTTTAACTCCCATACCAGGCAATAAATGAGAGCTTTTCAGGTAGCCTCCTAAGGGAAAGCTAACAGATACCATACCTTGTGGCGGAACATCTACTACTCCATTGACTTTAATGGTAGCATGCATATTTGTTTCAACAGGGTATCCCGTAGTGATATCTGCATTTTTTAATTGTTCGGCATTGAGCGATACAATAGTTTCTTGCTCTTCTTCTTTGGCAACTTCTGTCGCCTCTTTTTCTTTTGATCCGCATGATAGCATTATTACTATCGTTACGAAACTTACTATATATTTTTTCATACGATGGCTTATCAATTCTTTTGTAATAAATAATCCAGCTGAATCTCATTCAACTGATGATCTCTTTGTGTATCGGCATATTGCATCTGAATTCCCAGCGCCTGGTTGATCAATGTTGCCCATTCAATATAGCCAATCTGTCCATTTTTATAGTTCAGATTAGCTGTAGCAATGATAATATTGGATTGGGGTAAAGCGCTGTTCTTATAATACAATAGCACAGTACCAAACTTTTCTCGATGCTGTAATGCCTGTTCCAACTCAGTTTTTAAACGTAATGATGTGATATCGGTATTAGCTCGATTAACCTGTTCCTGAACATTGGCGGCTTCTACTCTTGCTTTCTGTGCTCTATTAAAAAAAGGAATAGATACACCTAAAGTCACTGAAGAAAAGCGATCACCTGCTGTGAAGAATCGCTCAGATCTATTTTTGTATTCCATCCACCCCATCAATGATTGATTATTATATCCAACTAACCATTCCGGTTTAAGCTTTGCTTTTGCTAACTGCGTCTCCGCTTCTGCTTGTTGTTCCTGCGCTTTATAATACTGTAGCTCAGGATGCTCTTTTAATAATGCCGTATCATACAATTGTTGAGAAACTATCAACTCATCGGCAGGCATGACAGCAATTTTATCTTGCAATAAAAGCGAAAGTTCCAGCTGTATGGCTTTACAATCAGAAATGTTCATCAACAACAGTTGTTTATTTTGCAGCACTTGATTATCAAGAGTGGTTTTCTCGAGAAGATTAGACTCGCCCTTTTCAAAACGGAGTTGAGCTATTCGCTGAAAATTCCCATAAACACTATCAGCACGTTCTAAGATTTTTTTTCTTGCCATCAGGTATTGCAGTTCCAGATACAATTGTCGAACCATTTTTTCCAATACCTGTTGCTGAATGATTGTATTAGCTGCAGCGGTATTCAAATAACTATTCAATACTGATTCTTGTTTACGGTACACTACACCTGCGGAAAATGGCTGAAGTATTGAGACACGCGAATCAAAATTGAAACTGTTATAATTACCTAGTTCTGTAATCAACTGCGTTTTAGGGATATCTCTTGCTGTTCCTTTCAATGCAGTAAAGTATTTTTCCTGTAACTGACTTACTTTCAGCACCGGCGATTTCTCTTTCACCAAAGTCAATAATTTGTCCAATTTCATGGTTTGCACTTCTTGAGATTGCGCTGACCAAGTCGAGAATAACATAATAATAACCGGTAAAGATTTCATAGACACCTTGATCTTTTTCTTTTCAAATAAAAGATACAATGACGGCAATACAAATAAAGTCAGTAAAGTAGCAGAAAGCAGACCACCAATGACTACAGTAGCCAACGGCCTTTGTACCTCTGCACCTGCTCCATTGCTGAGCGCCATGGGTAAAAATCCTAATGATGCTACAGCTGCTGTCATTAATACGGGTCTTAGTCTCGTTTCTGTAGCCATACTGATCACTTCGCTGATCGATAAAGAGCTATTTTCTTCTTTAAGTCTATTCATTTCTGTTATTAATACTATACCATTCAAGACTGCAACACCAAATAGTGCGATAAATCCGATCCCTGCTGAAATACTAAATGGCATATCCCGTATCCATAACGCAAATACACCACCTATCGCAGATAATGGGATGGCAGAAAAAATAAGTAAGCAGTACTTGAATTTTCTAAATGCAAAAAATAACATCACAAAAATCAGTAAAAGTGCTGCGGGGACAGCGATTGATAAACGTCTGGTTGCTTGTTGCAAATTTTCAAACTGCCCGCCATATGTGGTATAATAGCCTGCCGGTAGTTGTACTTGCTTTTTTACTTTATTCTGTAGTTCTTCAACAATAGATTGCACATCTCGTCCTCTTACATTAAATCCGATTGTAATTCTTCTTTGTGCATCTTCTCTTTGTATTTGATAAGGTCCTTCCTGAATTGATACATTCGCCAATGTATTAAGCGGCACTTGTTGGCCATTGGGAAGTTCTATCAGCAGATCTCCAATCTGCCCTGCATCATTGCGTTGTGCATCGTTCAATCTTATCACCAAATCAAAACGTCGGTCATTCTCGAATATTTGTCCGGCTACACTTCCCGCATAAGCTGCTTGTACAGCCATGTTTACATCTGCAATACTCGCACCATATCTGGCAATCGCTTCTCGATGATAGGTAATTACGAGCTGAGGAATTCCGGTGACTGTTTCTATGAAAAGATCTTTCGCCCCTTCCACAGTTCCGATCACTTCTCCAACTGCAGCTGCATATCTGGCTAAACTATCCAGATCATCTCCAAATATTTTACAAACCACGTCTTGTCTAGCACCTGTCATCAATTCATTGAATCGCATTTGCACAGGATATTGAAAACCGGTAGTTACACCCGGAACTGATTCAACGCGTTCTCCCATTTTCTCTGCCAATTCATCAAAAGATTTTGCGCTTGTCCATTCCTTCTTATCCTTCAAAACAATGATCATATCCGCAGACTCAATAGGCATTGGATCTGATGGAATTTCACCGGTTCCGACTTTTGTAACGATCTTCTCGATTTCGGGAAACTCTTTCAATAAAATTTTCACTGCTTTCTGACTCTCTTGCAAAGTGGTGGTAAGTGAAGATCCTGTCAGCACCCTTGTTTCAACTGCAAAATCTCCTTCTTCCAGTTTCGGTATGAATTCTCCACCTAATGAGGATAATACTAAAACAGCTGCTGCAAATAATACAACTGCTGATCCAATAACAATACCCGGAGCTTTCATTGAGCGATGCAACAGTGGTTTATACCATTGTTGCAGGCGTTGCATCATTCTATCAGAAATATTTTCTTTATGCCCTTGTTTCCGGCTTAAAAAGAAAGCACTCATCATCGGAACATAGGTCAGTGAAAGAATAAAAGCTCCAAGGATTGCAAATGAAACCGTTTGTGCCATCGGTTTGAACATCTTTCCTTCAATACCTTCCAATGAAAGGATCGGCAGATAAACGATCAGAATAATGATCTGCCCAAAAACAGCTGCATTCATCATTTTACCACTTGACTCTTCAACACTTTTATCCATCTGTTCTTTACTCAGCTTCGTGCCCATCGTAACCCCATTCAGCTTAGACATTTTATGCATCACGGCTTCTACGATAATCACTGCACCATCAACCAGTAGTCCAAAGTCAAGAGCACCTAAACTCATCAGGTTTCCACTCACACCAAAAGCATTCATCATAATGATGGCAAAGAGCATCGAAAGAGGAATCACTGTTGCCACAATAAAACCTGCTCGGAAATTTCCGAGAAATAATACCAACACAAAAACAACAATCAATGCTCCTTCGAGTAAATTGGTTTCTACAGTTCCGATAGCATTGTTCACCATTTTAGTTCTGTCTAGAAAAGGATCAATCATGACACCTTCCGGAAGTGTTGTTTCTATCTGCTTGATCTTTTCTTTAATATTTCTGATGACCTTATTACTATTCTCGCCTTTCAGCATCATAACTACTGCACCTGCTACTTCACCATCATTATTATATGCCAAGGCTCCATAACGTGTAGCGGCACCAAATTTTACTTCGGCAACATCACGTATCAATACAGGGATACCATTGGCTCTTTTAACAACGATCTGTTGTATGTCTTCAATGGTCTTAGCCAAACCCTCAGTTCGAATAAATAAAACAGTTGGCCCTTTTTCAATATAAGCACCACCGGTATTTTGATTGTTGCTTTGTAATGCATTGTAGACATCACTGATCGAAACACCCAGACTACGAAGTTTATCGGTTCTCACGGAAACTTCATATTGCTTCAATTGTCCACCAAAACTGCTTACATCAGCAACTCCTTCGGTTGATAACAATTGCTTACGAATGATCCAATCTTGGATGGTTCTCAATTCTGACTGAGAAAACTTTTGTTCATAGCCGGGCTTGGGTCGTACTACATATTGGAATACTTCTCCTAAACCCGTGCTTACCGGGCCTAGTTCAGGAACCCCCATACCCTCAGGTATCTGTTGACGAACTTGTGCTAGTCTTTCATTGATTTGTGTTCTAGCCCAGTATACATCCGTTTCTTCATTAAAAACAATGGTTACCAGACTCAATCCAAACCTTGAAAAACTGCGTTGTTCAACGATACCCGGAACATTGCGTGTTGCCTGTTCAATAGGAACAGTAATAAAGCGTTCCACATCCGGAGCCCCTAAACTTGGAGCAGTAGTGATGACTAAGACCTGATTGTTGGTAATATCAGGCACAGCATCAATCGGAAGTTTTGTGGTTTCTATGGTACCTACGATAATGAGGGCGAGCACCATCAACCCTATGATCAGTTTATTCCTGACCGAAAAATGAATAATGGCATTTAACATGCGCTTGATTTTAACTTCTAGTCAATTAAGGTACACTTATCCCTATGAGATAAGTATTACTATCGGTAAACAGTAATATATTTCTCCTGTTCTGTAGCTATAGAACTTATAAAATTAAATGATTCGGGGAGGCTGGAAAATATCTTCAGGGGAGATAAAAAACCGAGAAGGATCGTTTAGCAATGTAAATTCTTGTTGAATATCCTTACAAGCAACATGAATGATCTGTAATTTTTGAGGGGGCAAACTAGTAGAAGCCATCACACAACAGTCATCCATGGTCTTAAATGGTAATGCCTGATCTCGCATGTTATCAGTATCATCATTATCATTTCCGAGATAATGCATCTGCAAAAAAGCATAAAGGGTTACAGAAGCATTATTTGCTTTATGTTCATAGTAATGTTGAATCAATACCGGAAGCTTTAATAGCTGGCTGGCTTCTGTTGCTCCAAACAGATAGAGGGCTGTAAATAATATGGCTACCGTTTTACGCACCTGATAAAGGTACATAAATCCGATAGCCATTGTATAGGTTTTTAAGACTATTTAAATGCATTTAAAAACAGCCACTCAAAACTGAGCATCCAGCTTTTATCAGCCATACGCATCATATCGCCTCCCAACTGAAAACGATAGCCAAGATTCAACTTTGCCTGACTATTAAAGATCAATTGTGCTGCAGGAGCTAGATCAATAAAATATCGCTTCTTATCATAAGTACGTTGCCCTAAAAGCTCAACATAAAGATTCAAGTTTGTTTGCTGATAACTTGTATATTTTTTGGGGAATAACAGATATCCTGCTGATAAAGAGTAATTGAATGCGCGATAAGGAACCAATTTAGGCCCGGGTGCATTTCTTCCTTCTTGTAAGGATTCTGTCATACTCAAAGTTGTTGAGATAGCTAGTTTATGCAATAATTGTGTTGCAATGATACCTGCCTGAACTCCACTCTGATCTCCTTCCAAACTTAATTCATCGTAAGGCGAACGATTACGACTTTTAGCTGCCTCTGCAAATGCTGCCATTCTGAAATGACTGTACATGCCATCAATTGTTAGAAAACGATATTTAGCATAAGTCCGATAACTCTCAGCTCGCATTCGGTTACTATACATATCAGAAAAAGTAACAGCACCATGGATCATGAAGTTTTTATTAACCCCAAACATGACTTCAGAAGTATGTCTACTTTCTGTTCTTCCGGACATTGAATTATTTAACCATTTAGCTGACTGTTTAACCCCTATAGATTTTGCGGGCATATTACTGGCAGGTTCACTAAATACATAGAGCTCCTGCGCAGGTAAATAAACAGAACACAAAAGTGCAGCTACAATAAATATTTGCTTCATAAAAGAATTTAGCGTTATAAAAAATTACAAGATAGCGTGATAGACACGCTTGCCATCTGCAAAGCCTGACTCATATGTTTTACCGGCTGATGCACTGTATTTCTTAAACTCTTTTGCTGAAACAAAATTTTTATCAATGATGCTGAAAGTTTTTTCTCCATTTAATACCTGGTCATTCCCATTAATAAATTGAATGGTCTTACCACCAAACTCTATCTGAGCGCCCTTCTGAGCTTTAATACCATTAAACACAGAAGTCACCTGCAACTGGGCCACTGAAAAGCCGGCATCAACTACAGCACGACTCAGTGCATCAAAATCAACACTCATTCCTGTTTTAAAAGTGATTTCATAAGTCGACTTTTGTATATCTACGTTAATCTTTTCAACAAAAGCGATAGAAGACAAAGATTTATAAACCGCTTTAGAGCACATGGCACATGTAAGTCCACTTGCACGTAGATCTGCCTTTTTAAATTGCGCATTGGCAAACAATCCAATGGAAACAAACAATAACAATAATATTTTTTTCATAACAAAATGAGTTTAATGAATAGATAGGATATGTTACTGCACAAGGCAGTAACATATCCATAAAAAAGAAAGTGTTTACTTGGTTTTAGCGCAACAATCTTTGGTGTCTTTTGCACACTTGTCTGTACAGCATTCTCTACCAGACTTGCATTCTTTATCACTGCAGCATGCTTTATCCTGCTTTACTGTTTCTGAAGAACCCTTACGTTCATACTTACAACATTCATGAAGATTATTGTAGGCATCGTTATTTGCAGTGAGATCTTTGGTATCATAACCTGCAGCAGCAATCTTTTCCTGAATCTTTGCATTAGAAGTCTTCGAAGAAGCATACTTCACCTTCAGTATTTTGGTTTCTTCATTCCACAAAGCAAATGTTGCACCGCCTGATTTTGCGGCTTTTTCGATGGTTGATTTGCACATACCACAGTTACCCCACACTTTGATCTCTTCAGACTTTACTGCAGGTGACTTTGTTTGCGCGATAGTAAAAATTGAGATGAATGTAAATAATACGCTGAGAAAAATAGATTGTGTTTTCATGACAATATGTTTAAATGATTTGAATCTGAAATAATAAATAAAATAGAAATTATACTGATCACTAATCAGCATAAGAAATAACCATTACATGGAATGGTATCAGATTCTGAAAACACAATTAAGGAGATAAGTATCTTGTTCAGATAACAATGGCGGACCATGGATATCTGCATATACTTTATCATTAGAATAGTAAGAGGGAACTTCAAGTAGGCTTAGAGAACGAGATACTAAAGCTACCGGAGTTTGTATGTCATAGGAAGCGGACGAAGCTTTATGTGTATCCTCCAACTTCACCATTTTAAATTCTGTTTTGCAACAGTCTTTTGATGAAGTTTCTTTTTTAGACATCCCGCAGATACAACGTTCTTCCGGAACCTGATTTACTTGAACATTACTGATCTTACCCATACAGTAATGCACGCTCATCACCATCCCACTACTAACAGTGAAATAGATAAGCGCCATCAATGATATGAGTAAACGTTTCATCAGAAGCAAAATTAAGTAAGAACCCCCGAATAAAGTCAAATTTTCTGTTAAAGACTTAGTTAACAAAATTCCACCAGATACCCACCCTTGTCCAGAGTCCAAGAGAAGGATACAGCGGGGAGACCATATTCAACTTGCTGAATTCGAAGCCTTTATCGGTATTCAAGGTATTTAGGTTCTCAAATCTTATAAACCCTTTGAAACTTTTAATTCTGAAATGTAAGAATAGGTTGATATCCGGCCTATTGGATATGGTTTCTGTGTTTTGATAAAAATAACGACCCAAAAAAGGAGAATAACCATCGGCTTTATACGAAGTGTGATAGCGCACTTCTAATCCTGTTGATAAAAACAAATTGGTGAAAAAATTTCCTTCGAATGCGATCCTATTACGTGTCAATAAAGAAGGTATGTTAACAGGAGCCTGACCGGTTTTTTGTTGAGCATGAATTTCAGTATACCAATTCCAGTATCTCGATAATCTGAATTTTTTCTCTAGGCTCACATGAAATACATTAAATAAAGTGGCTTCTTGTTTGGCATGAAAAAAACTATCAAAATAGATATAATTGTTCATGACATAATAATTACCGGTAAGCCGCCATCCGTTTTTTGGATTTTCATACACAGCAAAAAGTCGAACTACATTTTCTTTTCCGAAATTGGAGCGATTATCAATGGGGAAACGACTGAGCGGATCAAAAATAAATGATGGAGAGCGATTGATATTATGAAACCCAAGGTTGATATAACCAAGCTTTCTACCCAATGATCTTTTCATGCTAATCCAAGCTTCATAATCACCGGCATTGAAGCCATTCAAATATAGTTCACCTCTTGCTTCAATATCCCATACCTGATTACGTGTTCGGTTGCGATACTCACCAAGTGCAGAAATATTGTAGGTGTTTTTCCGAAATACTGAATCAAATCTTCCACTAAGGTTTTGTAATGCGATTCCCGCTTTTATGAACTGGCTTTGATTATTCTTATCCGGGAAGGTTAAAATGCTGAACTGGTTGATGATATTGGTCCAACGGTCATTATAATTGATATTGACGAAATCGGGTACTGTTTGATTAAAATATCGTTCATATCGTAAGGAATCTACTGCATTATCAATAAACTGATAATTATTTGTAGTCAATCGAAATGTGTGTTCTAACCGAAATCTTGGATAAAATATTTTATAAGTAACAGAGTCTGTGATCAGTGAATCTTTTTTACCGAAATCATAAAAATGCCTAATCAGTAAAGTCGACTCTTTGTAAATATTTCCGGTGGATACACCGGTATTAAATGGGTTTCTACTGGCAGCACCAGCCCTGCCTAATCTTGTTTCTAATTCATAGGGGTCATTGAGCGACAAACTATCCAATCTTCTTACATTTTGCAATCCCCCATTCTCGGAGGATGCTGCTTTATTGGATAAGAAGATGAAGAATAGCCCATATTTACGATTAGGGGATCTGTAATGAGACGTAAATCTGAAATTATTATGACTCGCGTTCTGGTTTTTCACATTACCGGGCGCATTACTAAAACGATACTCCAATGAAAAGTTGAAATTATCTTTTCGGTTTTGTGTATGAAGTACGTGAATGAGTTGCTCAGCTTTACTTCCTAACAAATAAGAAAGCTCTGTATATGGACGAGTGGTTTGATAGAATTTCGTTTGTTGTACTGTAAACTTATAAATATCATACGCATGAAAGCCTGCATCAAATCCTGCCTGCATCAATGGAGTAAATAAAAGTGGCTGTGCGGCTGTTCCATAATTTCCTAAGGAATGATATTGATAAGGCAGCGGAAATCGAGTATAAAAATCATTGATAGAAGAATCAAGGGTTCTATTACGAGTTGAATCAAAATATCTATAGAAGATGGTGATTGAATCCGCGAGACTATTCCTTGTTTTTAAAGAATCACTACCCCCTGTATTCCGAATGGGTCTACCATTGCGATCATAGGAAAATGAATTATTGGAAGTTGATGACTGATTAGCAGAGTTACGGGTACGATTAGCGCCTGTTTGAGCATGTAGCATATAGCCCATGAATAAAAACAGTAAACCAAAAAAGGGTCGTTTCACTAAACGCATGTGATGGAATGTTCTGTAAAATAACACTAAAGCTCTCTTGTAGGTAAGTTAAAACTATCAAACAAAGAAATAGCTCTTATCATAATGTTTGTATCAATTCTCTGAATAATAAAGTCAATTTGGGTTCTGCATCCGTAGCTGCTTGTAATACTTCTTCATGGGTAATCACATTTTCCTCTTCACGGATACCCAGATCAGTGATCACACTCATGGCAAAAACTTTCATACCGCAATGAACAGCTGTAATGGTTTCCTGAACGGTACTCATACCAACAGCATCTCCTCCTAATACATGTATCAATTTATATTCAGCTCTTGTTTCAAAAGTTGGCCCGGTAACACCTGTGTAGACACCTTCATGTACTTTAATATCATTCTTACGAGCAATATCCTTTACTATTTGTATCAGTGACTTACTGTAGGGCTCACTCATATCAGGGAAGCGGGTACCTATTGCATCTTCATTTTTTCCTAGCAACGGATTCACAGTAAAAAAGCTGATATGATCTTTGATGATCATCAGATCGCCAACACTAAAATTGGGGTTCACTCCACCCGCAGCATTAGATAATAACAATGTTTCTACTCCTAACATACGCATGACCCTAACCGGATAAGCGACTTGCATAGGTGTATACCCCTCATAAAAATGAAATCGTCCACCCATTACCCATACTTTTTTACCCCCTAACTCACCAAAAATTAGTTTACCCTTATGTCCTTCTACGGTACTAACTGGAAAGTGCGGTATATCATTATAGGCAATTTCAAACTCTGTAATGATCTCATTGGCTAAATTACCCAAACCACTTCCCAGAATGATCCCCACCGAGGCTGTACTTTTAACTCTTTCACGGATAAAATTTGTTGTTTCCTGTAACTGTTGCATGACCAATGACATATATTTCGATTTAAGCAGGCAAATATAACCAAAGCTCAAAGCATCTGTACATTCTGCCTTCATATCCATAAAAAAACCATCCCGCCAATGGCGGGATGGTTCATAAGGTTAAGATGTATTCTTGAATTAGTTGATACGCTTAACATTAACGGCGTTAGGTCCTTTACGACCTTCCTGCACGTCGAAGATAACTTTATCGTTTGCTTCGATCTGATCGATCAGACCGTTAGCATGTACGAAAGTTTCTTTGCTGGAGTTATCATGCTTAATAAAACCAAAACCTTTTTCCTCGTTGAAGAACTTTACAGTTCCCTGAATTTGTGTGTCCATTTGTAAAATTGTAAATTGTAAATTAAGAGTGCAAAGGTACGCTTAAAAAGCTCCCCCACCAATTAAATGAAGTCTTACAGAGAAGAATACCTGATTTTTCTTGCCTCACTATTGAATCTAATACACTAGCAATCAGTACTTAGTAGTCTTTTACCATTCATACTTCTTTTTTGAGAAGGTTCTGTTAAATCAGTTCAGTCATTTATCTTAGCCAGTATTCAAATCCATCTATATGTTACAAAAACTTTTTTTACCTCTTCTCGCTCTTTTGCTTGTCATTCAAACAAACGCTCAAAAGATCAGCTACAAAGTAGCATTCCCTAATGCAGTACATCATGAAGCTAGAATCAGTCTGAGTGTAACAGGTTTACAACAAAAGGCAGCCATTTTCAAAATGAGTAGATCCTCTCCCGGTAGATATGCTACACACGAATTTGGCAAAAATGTTTATGATGTAACGGCTACTGACCAGCAAGGAAGGCCATTAGAAATTCGTCGTATAGATGGAGATGTATTTGAAGTAAAAGAACACAAAGGATCCATTATCGTTACCTATACATTGTTTGCGAACCATGCGGATGGTACTTACGCTGGCATCGATCCTGAAAGTATTCATCTGAATATGCCGGCAGCATTTATGTGGATCAAAGGCTATGATCAACTACCCATAGAAATCAGTTTTGAACTCCCGGAAGAAAACAAAGGAATTGTTGCCACACAATTATTTCCTACCAATCGCCCACATACTTTCACAGCGCCGGGATTACAATATTTTATGGATAGTCCGACCAAAATTGGAGATTTGATCATACGCGAATGGAACGTAGCCAATTCAGATGGAAAAAATTATACCATTCGAATTGCGCTGGAAGCTGATGCCACAAGTGAACAAGTTGATGAGCTAACAGAAAAAACAAAAAAGATCGTGGCAGAAGCCAAAGCCGTTTTTGGTGAATATCCTGCTTACGAAACAGGTCGATATACTTTTATCATGAGCGCTAACAGTTATGTTCAAGGAGATGGAATGGAACACAGGAACTCTACCATGATATCACAACCTACAGCTACATTTAATCCTACGTTTTTATTAGGTGTCACTTCTCATGAGTTTTTTCACAACTGGAATGTGGAACGTATCAGACCTAAAACCCTTGAACCATTTAATTTTGAGAAAAGCAATATGAGCCATGAACTATGGTTTGCGGAAGGATTTACACAATATTATGGTGAATTATTACTGGCAAGAGCAGGACTCATTCCTAATCAGCGTTTTATTGGAACCATTGGCGCTCTTGTGAATACAAAATCCAACTCTCCGGGCGCTGTTTATTATTCGCCTGTTGATGCCAGTAACCATGCGGTATTTGTTGATGCATCTGTTTCGATTGATAAAAATAATTACAGCAATATGTTCACCTCTTATTATACCTATGGTGCTGCTATTGCATTGGCGCTTGATTTGGAACTTCAAACAAGATTTGGTAAAACCCTAGATGAATACATGAAAGCGATGTGGAAGAATCATGGTAAATCAGAAATTCCCTATACACTCACTACCATGCAGCAAACTTTAGCAGGTATTACTAGTGCAAGTTTTGCAGAAGAATTCTTCAAGAAATATGTAGCAGGACATGAAGCCATCAATTATGCTGCCTTGTTAGAAAAAGCAGGTTATCAAATCAAAAAATCCAATGAGGGCAAACCTGTGACAGGAATGAATGTTAGAATCAATGAGCGAGATAATAAACTAGTGATCGCCTCAGCAACAACAAGAGGAAGTTCAGCATATAAGGCCGGATTAGACATCAATGATGAAATTATCAGACTCGATGAAATGAATGTAAAAACCCCTGCTGATATAAACACGTTTA
>JBDKEH010000155.1:0-14238 GCA_039795345.1 Bacteroidota bacterium | reverse complement strand
TTCAGCATTATCAGCTGGGCAGAGAGTCAGTTCCCGCAACTGAAAGCTATTCGCGACTGGAAGCTTACTTTTATACTCTTTGGTGGACTGATCCTATTGGGTGTAGGTATCTCTGTATACTCCACCCATCGCAGTGTGCTGAAGTATTTGAAAATGAAATTGGATGATCTTTATTAGTGAATTGTCAATGGTGAATTGTCAATGATTGTATATTGAACACTCACCATTCACCATTCACATTTCACAATTGACAAAAACAACTCCCATGAGTGAAACAAAAAATACCATGAGTCCGCTTTTTACGAAAGAGAATTATAAGTGGATGATCATTGGTGCTGTGATTATTGCTATCGGATTCTTTTTAATGAGTGGCGGTAAAAGCAGTGACCCGAATGTATTTGACTACAAAGAAGTATATGGCACCACCCGCATCACCATCGCCCCCATCCTTATCGTGATCGGATTAGCGATTGAGATCTTTGCGATTTTTAAGAAGAAGTGATTGTAGTCCATGGTCCATAGTCCATGGACCATGGACTATGGACTATAGACTACTAACCTCCCTCCCATGAGTATTTTCGACGCTATCATTATTGCCATTGTTGAAGGACTGACTGAGTTTTTGCCCGTGTCTTCTACCGGACATATGATCATTGCCAGCTCTTTTTTAGGGATTGCGAAAGATGATTTTACTAAGTTGTTTGAAGTGGCCATTCAGTTGGGTGCTATACTTTCTGTAGTGGTATTGTATCACAAGAAATTTTTTCCTCTCAATCGATGGAATTTTTATCTCAAGTTGCTGGTAGCAGTCATTCCGGCTTTAGGATTAGGCGCCATTTTTTCTGATAAGATTGATGCATTGCTTGAAAGTCCGTTAACCGTTGCCATTACGATGTTGGCAGGTGGGATTGTCTTGTTATTTATTGACAAGTTGTTTCAGCAGCCTATGATTGAGAAAGAGGAGGACGTAAGTTTTCTTCGCGCATTAATGATTGGATTTTGGCAGTGTGTGGCGATGATACCGGGTGTTAGCAGAAGTGCTGCCAGTATCATTGGTGGTATGCAACAAAAGTTGACTAGAAATCTAGCAGCAGAATTTTCTTTTTTCCTTGCTGTACCAACGATGGCTGCAGCCACAGGTTATAAATTATTGAAAGCCTGGAAAGAAACACCTGAAATACTGACCAACACTGATAACCTTATTGCATTGGCTGTGGGTAATGTGGTAGCTTTCATTGTAGCCATGCTAGCCATCAAATTCTTCATTGGTTTCCTTCAAAAACATGGCTTCCGTCTATTTGGATGGTACCGCGTTATTGGTGGAACAATTTTGTTGGTATTGGTGTTGACGGGATACTTGAAATGATTTTAGATTTTAGATGTCAGATCGCAGATGTCAGATGTAATATCAAATCTGACATCTGCGATCTGATATCTAAGATTTCTTCTTCACTCTCTCCGGATTTTTATTCAAGAAATCTTCCCAACCTTTTAAGGGCTTTCCTGCTTTGACAAGTGGTGATGAGGATTGATAATGATGACAGAGCGCAACTGCTAAGGCATCTGTTGCATCAAAGTATTGTGGTTTTTCTTCGATCTGTAGAATTCTTTGCAGCATCTTCCAGACCTGATCTTTATCAGCATTACCATTACCGGTGATGGATTGTTTTACTTTTTTGGGTGAATATTCTGTGACATTCAATCCAGCCTGCATCGCTGCGGCAATAGCCACACCTTGTGCCCTACCTAGCTTAAGCATACTTTGAACATTCTTTCCAAAAAAAGGAGCTTCGATAGCAAAAGTGGATGGCTTGTATAATTTAACCAGTTCACATACACGGGTATGGATCATTTCAAGACGAGCGTAGATGTCTTTTTCTTTGGTGAGTTTGAGTACATCCATTAAAAGAACCTGAGGTTGTCCTTTATGGATACGTAACAAAGCATACCCCATCAATTGGGTACCCGGATCGATCCCTAAAATGATCTCGTCTTTTGCCATGGGAATGAAAATAGTGAAAAGTGAAAGGTGAAAGGTGAATTTTAGCTATAAATCTATTTGATCAATTGCATTCATACATCAGAAAGACCTCTTTTCACCTTTCACTTTTCCCCTTTCACTTCTTTCCCCTTTCTTTGTAATGACCTAAAAAGCAAGCACTGAATAAGAAACTGAAAATATTTCTCAATTATTTTCTTGGGCCGATCCTCTTCGTCTGGCTCAGTTATTCGATCTATCAACAAATCCAGGCACAAAAAGATGTACAAACTTCCTGGGATATGATCTTGAACTGTTTCTCAGGGCCACAATCCTATCAGCTCTATCTGGTACTTTTTCTGATGCTATTGAATTGGGCTCTTGAGTCCTTGAAATGGCAGTGGTTGGTAAGTCCGGTGCAAAAAGTTAGTTATTGGCGTGCTTTTAAAGCTGTTTTTTCCGGACAAGCACTTGCTTTCAATACGATCAATGGTCTAGGCGATTCTGCAGGAAGAGCTTTATTTCTGGAAGATGGAAAAAGATTAAAAGGCATTGCCATATCATTGGTTGGTAGTATCAGTCAGACCATCATCACCTATGTTTTTGGTCTGATCGGATTGTTATATATGCGTTCATTTATTTTGGATGCAACACATCACTTGGAAGGATTGTCGATATTTTGGCTGACAGGATTAATGAGCGTGATGACTTTGGTTACATTGGTATTGATCTTATTGTTTTTCAGATTATCCTGGATGATTCGTTTATTGGAGAAGATACCGCTAGTAGCAAAGTATCGGTTTGTGGTAGAGAATATGGAGTCATTACACTGGTGGTTCTTAACAAAAATTTTAATCCTTTCTGCCGCTCGGTACGTTGTATTTGTGGTACAGTATATGCTATTGTTATCGGTATTCGAAGTAAACATTGCTTCTATAGATGCCATAGCATTACTTACTGTTATGTTTTTGGTGTTGTCTATAGTACCGTCGATCGCTTTGGCGGAACTAGGTTTTAGAGGCAAGGTCAGTATTCAATTACTGGGATTACTGAGTTCCAATACTGTAGGCATCGTTGCAACGGCTGCTGGTATCTGGGTGATTAACCTGATCATTCCGGCCATTGCGGGTACTGTTTTTCTGTTAGGTGTGCGTTTGTTCAGGAACAATAAATAAAGAGCAGAAATGAAGAAATTACTTTTTTTGATGATCTTAATCATGGGATTTCAACCCATTTCTGCGGGTGATGAATTTTGCGGTATTCGAAATAGGGCATTTGAAGATGGGGAGAGTATTTCTTACAATGTATTCTATTCAGTCATCGGGTTGTATGTGAATGCAGGTAGTGCTAATTTTTCTGTTTCGTTGGACAAGATGAATAATCGTACAGCTTATCATGTAGTTGGAAAGGGAAGTTCTAATCCAAGTTATGACTGGATATTTAAAGTGCGTGATCGCTATGAGAGTTATATTGATACAGCGAATTTACAGCCGCTAAAGTTCATTCGTAATATTGAAGAAGGAGGCTACAAAAAATTTGAGAACATCACATTCAATCAAGAGAATAATACTGCAATAACTACGGAAGGAGTTTTTAAAGTACCGGGATGTATCCAGGATGTTTTGAGTTCCATTTATTATGCCCGTAATATAGATTTCAGTAAATACAAGCCTGAAGAAAAAATTCCATTCTCCATGTTTTTGGATAATGAAGTGTACAATCTCTACATTAAGTACTTAGGCAAAGAGACCATTAAAACCAAGTATGGTAAGTTTCGCGCCATTAAATTCAAACCTTTATTGGTAAAAGGAACCTTGTTTGAAGGGGGTGAAAAAATGACGGTTTGGGTTAGTGATGACCCTAATCATATTCCATTAAGAATTGAAAGTCCGATCGTAGTAGGAAGTGTGAAGGTAGATATGATGCAGTATCGAAATTTACGTTATCCACTTAGCTCCATGATCAGTTTCAACCGTTGATAATCATAGGGTTTTCTGCAGGTCGATAATGAATAGGTCTTGTATTCACATTTTGATGCAGTTGAGATCGTTTGTATAAAACCCTACAAATGATAATAACAAACAGTGTCGCCAATGTAATACCCCCGATCAATCCCCACCAAAAAGAATCATAGTACTGTTTACCGATGTAGGCGCTAAATACAAGTGCTGCTGCAGAAACAACTCCAGAAACAGCTGCGATAACTGCATTACCATCACGATTTGTGATCTCGATTCTGGCATGGCAGGTATCGCAGTTGATGGCGGAAAAATTGTTGAGCAAAACAAATTGCTTGAAAGATATCCGGCATCCGCAGCTCGGACATCCCACTACCTGGTTTTTGGACATTGGATTTTAAAATTGCTTGTTAAAGCTAGGATTCGATTGTAAACTTAATATGAAACAATTGGACTAAGTGCCTGAAAAACACCGATTTTTGGTCGTTTTTTCACGGATTTTTTATCGAAAAAAATCAGGCGTTTTACTACATGCTTGTAAAAATTACAATGTATTCAGGGCAAAGGTTTCTGCTACACGAACCCCTTTTTCTGTAAGCTGTAGGGTGCAGCATTCGTTATGATAATCGTGTTCGAAGTATAATATGTAGTTATTTTCTACTGCTTCTTGTAGGAAATTCTTCTTCTCATGTAGTGTTGTCAACGGGAACATGTCATATGCCATCACGTAGGGAATAGGTAAATGCGCAGTAGAAGGCAACAGATCAGCCATATAAACAATCGTATGCCCTTTGTACTGAATCTGTGGCAACATCATTTTTTCTGTATGTCCGTTCACAAATCGAACTGAAAAATGATTAAAAAGCTCTACACGATGCAGACGGCCATCTTCCCGAAAACCGGAAGACGGGCTTTCAACGAAATGCAATTGACCACTTTCTTGTATGGGAAGAATATTTTCTTTCAAAAAAGATGCTTTTTCTCGATCATTGGGTTTCACAGCCCAGTTCCAATGACGTTCATTACTCCAATAAACTGCATTTTTAAAAGCAGGCACTAGTTGATCACCTTCACGAATGATACTCCCACCGCAATGATCAAAGTGTAAATGTGTGAGAAAAACATCTGTAATATCATCTCTATGAAATCCATGACGTGCTAATGATGTATCCAACGTATCATCGCCATGTAGGTAATAATGACCAAAGAATTTGGCATCTTGTTTATTACCCATACCATTATCGATCAGTATTAGCTTATTGCCATCTTCGATCAGTAGACAACGCATGGCCCATGAGCACATGTTATTTTCATCTGCCGGATTCAGCTTATTCCACATGCTTTTGGGAACAACACCAAACATGGCTCCACCATCCAATTTAAAATTGCCGCTATTGATCGTATATAATTGCATAACTCAGTTTACTTTTCCTTGTTTATGTTTTGTCGCAGAGGCAAAGGTCAGCAATATCAATCCAATCACAAAGAAAACAACCAAAGCCAATACTGAATTACGCTGCGATCCTGTGTACTCGTTGATATAACCAAAACTAAACATACCGATTACAATTGCGATCTTTTCTGTGACGTCAAAAAAACTAAAGAATGAAGTGGTATCTTTTGTTTCAGGCATCAGCTTTGCATAGGTACTTCTGCTCAGTGATTGAATACCACCCATTACAAAGCCTACTAGAACAGCCAACGCATAAAACTCATTCACACCATCACGCGGTAATAAATATCCGATAATACAAAGTATGATCCATAAGGATACGGTTACCATGAGTGCTCGAAAGTTGCCTAGTTTATCTGAAAGTTTCGCAATGGTATATGCACCAGGAATCGCAACCAATTGAATGATCAAGATTGCGATGATCAGATTTTGTGTAGGTATATTCAATTCACTTTTACCATATAAGGTTGCTGCAAGCATCACCGTTTGAACACCCATATTGTAAAAGAAAAAAGCTGCGAGATAACGTTTCATTACAGGAATATGCGACAATTGCTTCCATACCTTATTCAACTCTTTATACCCATGTGTAAAAACACTTCCTTTGGCAGAGGGTTGTCCGGCGGGGGTGCTTTTCGGAAGACGACTTAATGCCAATTGCCCAAATCCCCACCACCAAATTCCCACCAATAGAAAAGATATCTGTGAAGCTTTTCCGGTAGTAATTCCAAAAGCATCTGGCATCAATACGAATACAAAGCAAATGATCTGTAAAATCACACTTCCCATATATCCCATTGCAAATCCTTTAGCACTTACTCTATCTTGATCAGCAGGTGCTGCGATCTCAGGGAGAAATGAATTATAAAAAACCAGACTACTCCAATAACCAACACAGGCAATGATCATACAGATCAACCCGTAAGCAAGATTACTACTATCATAGAAGAACAAGGCACTACAAGCAATACTTCCTAGTGTGCAGAAAAAAAACAGGAACTTCTTCTTATTGCCTTTAAAATCTGCGATCGATGATAACATGGGAGACATCAAGGCTACAATAATGAAGGCAACACCTAAGGCATAATTATACAATGAGGTATTGACAAACTCTCTACCGAATAAACGAACGGTATCATTGGAGGTTGCATCATTACCATCGCCGGTTACAGCCTCGAAATAAGCAGGAAAAATGGTAGAAGTAATGACTAAGTTGTATACACTGTTTGCCCAGTCATACATAGCCCAGCCATTGATGACTTTTTTGGATGCAGTTGTTTGCATGTGGAGGGTTTTGGTTCTTAAAGATAGGGGAAAGTGAAAAGTGAACCGTTATTCCTACCATGGTCTATGGACTATTGACCATGGACCATAGTCCATAGACCATGGTAGGAATAATTTTACCTTTTCACCTTTCACTACCCTCCTACAACGCCGCCAGTATCTTTTTCTGAACTTGCTGAAGCTGCTCCGGTGATAATTTCAATTTTCCGCGGGTGAAGTTGAGGTCATCAGCTGAATTTATTGGGATCAAGTGAACATGTGCATGTGGTACTTCGAGGCCTACCACACTCATTCCACAACGATCGCAGGGAAAGGCTTTTTCGATTGCTTTTGCAATAGGCTGGGCAAATAGTAATATTTCAGACAAAAGATTTTGATCGAGATCAAAAAAATGATCTGTTTCCTCTTTAGGAACAACGAGTACATGACCTTCAACAAGCGGAAAGATGTCAAGAAATGCAAAGAATTTTTCATTCTCAGCAATTTTATACGATGGAATTTCTCCGGCGATGATCTTTGAGAAGATAGTCATGGTGTAGAGATTTATCAACCAACAGCAGGGTGAAATGCTACGTATCATTTCACCCTGCGTTTATATGCTCAGACAGTAATGTCTTCAATTTTAAACTTGATGATACCGGTTGGAGCCTGCACTTCTGCTACTTCTCCTTTCGCTTTTCCCATCAAGCCTTTACCAATAGGCGATCCCGCTGAGATCTTCCCTGCCTTTAGATCCGCTTCTTTTTCACCAACGATCTGATAGGTGACGGTTTTTTTAGTTGCTATATTGGTGATCGTTACCTTAGTTAGGATGGTTACTTTGCTAGTATCGATATCACTAGTATCAATGATCTTGGCATTGGCAATCGCTCCCTCAAGCTGCTTGATCTTGGCTTCCAGCATTCCTTGTGCTTCCTTAGCCGCATCATACTCTGCGTTTTCTTTCAAATCTCCTTTTTCACGGGCTTCTGCAATAGCTCTGGATGCAGCCGGACGATCCACTGATTTCATCTTCTGCAACTCTTCACGCATTTTGTCAAATGTCTCCTTGGTAACATACATAGTACTCTCGCTCATACACTTTCGTTTAAAAAGGGTAAAAAAAAATACAACGCCACATTTGATTGCAGCGTTGCACAGATATTCAAAAGTAAAAAAATCTTCAGAATGAACGACTCTTTTATCTGTTTTTATTCAAAGTTCAAAAAAAGGGTAACCAAACAGATGTTTTCATAACTTGCTGTATATCAAACAAATACAAACTATATGGAAACATAGATACAGTAAAGCTGATTTAATTGTCTATACCTAACTTATCCAAGAGCACTTTTGCCATCAGGTAAAAAGCTTCATGACTATATCCTGCGATATGGGGTGTAACGATCACGTTAGCCTGTGAGAGGAGCCAATCCAAATCAGCTTTCTCTTCTGTCGTATGTGTTTCGAGTTTTTCATTTTCCAGCACATCCAATCCGGCAGCTTTTATTTGATGATTTTGTAACGCCTTGATCAGCGCTTTTGTGTCGGTCACTTTTCCTCTGCATGTGGTAAGAAAGTAAGGCTGCTTTTGAAAGCCATTGAAGAATGATTCGTTTGCGTAATGAAAGGTTTCATCTGTTAATGGTAAATGTAGACTTACTACATCAGCATACCGCTGAATCTGTTCTAAAGAGGCTTCTTTAATATAACCGGCTCCAAAGCCGGATTTATTTGTATCCAATGCCAGTACTGTAACATTGAATGCTGATAATAATTTTGTAAACGCTTGTCCGGTATTACCAAAACCAATGATACCAACGATTTTACCTGTCAACTCATCTGCTCGATTGGCATCGCGCAACCATTTTCCTTCACGAATCTCTTGGTGACTGCTATTGATCTTATTCATGAGATTCAATAACATTCCCAAAGCATGTTCAGCTACTGCATTTCTGTTTCCCTCCGGACTGCTTTCACAGCGAATGCCTTTAGTAGTCGCATGTGCTACATCAATCAACTCCATTCCACTTCCTAATCTGCCGATCCATTGAAGAGAAGTAGCTGTATCGATCAGGGCTTTGTCGATCTTTAAACGAGTGGTTACAATCAATCCAACTGCATCACCAATTATTTTTTTCAAATCATCATAACCAATTAATGGTTCATACACGCAGTGATAGCCAGCCTTTTCTAGTCGTTCAAGAAGATAAGGATGTGCTTTTGCTGTAATGATGACTTTGGGAGCTGACATGTATTCGTTCTATTTACTGCTATGACTTCATTTTATATGTAAGCGCTGCAAAATCAGCAACGGTTAATTGTTCTGCTCTTTTTGTAAAGATCTCTTCTTGCAAAGTATCGGTATCGAACATGCCTTTCAAAGGATTACGGAGCATTTTTCTTCTTTGATTGAATGCAGCTTTAACCAGTACAAAAAAACTACGCTCTGATTTCATTTGTTCGTAAGTAGCTCTTCGTCTCAATCTGATCACACCACTCATCACTTTAGGAGGTGGATTAAAAGATTCCGGTGGTACATCAAACAAGTATTCTACTTCATAAAAAGCCTGAATCAATACACTCAGAATACCATAATCTTTACTGCCTGATGAAGACACTACTCTTTCAGCTACTTCTTTTTGAAACATACCGATCATTACCGGAACCTGTTCTTTCCATTCTAGTATACGAAACAATATCTGGGAGGAAATGTTGTATGGAAAGTTGCCGACCACAGTGAATTGATCGGTAAAAGGTGCAGGAGTATCAAGGATACTTTGATGAATGATCTTTTCTTTAAGAGAAGGATATGTCTTTTCCAGATATGCAACTTTCTCATCATCCAATTCCACTGCCTTCAATGCAATATCCTTTATGTTCAATAGATATTTTGTAAGCGCACCTCCCCCCGGTCCTACTTCCACCAACTGTGTAAGATGATCTTGTTGCAGAGCATCTACAATACGTACACACACTGATTCATCTTTCAGAAAATGCTGCCCAAGTGATTTTTTGAGGGTATATTCCATTGGGGCAAAGGTAGGTAGTATCTTGGCTGATAGTCCATAGTCCATGGACCATAGTTGATCATCTATTCACTATGGTCCATGGACTATGGACTAAAGTCGTATTTTTATCCCCTAAAGCTATACTGATGAGTAATGAAATGCAAAAGCCTGTGATTGGCTTCTCTTGTGGTGATTTGAATGGAATCGGGATTGAACTGATATTAAAGACACTGGGTGATCATCGTTTACTCGATTTCTGCACCCCTGTTGTTTTTGCAAGTAATAAGAGTATCAATTTCTACAGAAAAAGCTTGCCTGAAATCAATTTCAACTATGCCAGTGGCAGAGATTTCAGTAGATTGAATCCTAAGCAAGTGAATATTTATAATTGCTGGGAAGAAGAAGTGGCAATCACTCCCGGTCAACTTAATGAAACAGGTGGCAAATATGGTTTACTCTCTCTGAAAGAAGCCGCACAAGCGTTAAAAGACGGACATATCCATGGACTGGTTACAGCACCTATCCATAAAAAGAATATTCAATCAGCAGATTTTCATCATACCGGACATACCCCTTTTCTAAAGGAATTGTTTGGTGTGAATGATGTATTGATGTTCATGGTGGCGGATAATATGCGTATTGGATTACTGACAGAACATGTGACTGTTGCAGATGTTTCTAAACACATCACCAAAGAAAACATCATCAGTAAGTTAAAGATCATGAATACCAGTCTGCAAAAAGATTTTGGTATCGACAAACCTAAAATTGCAGTATTGGGATTGAATCCTCACGCGGGTGATGAAGGACTGATTGGCAGTGAAGAAGAAAATGTGATCAAGCCGGCTATCAAAGAAGCCAAGCATCAGATAATGGTATTCGGTCCTTATAGTGCTGATGCCTTTTTTGCGAGAGGTCAACATGAAAGATTTGATGCAGTGCTTGCCATGTATCATGATCAGGGATTGATCCCTTTTAAATCATTGGCCATTGGTGAAGGCGTGAACTACACGGCCGGATTGAATGCTGTTAGAACAAGTCCGGACCATGGAACAGCTTTTGATATTGCAGGCAAAGGAAAAGCTGACCATAGTTCATTTCTAGCCGCCACATTTACCTGTATCGAGATCATTCGTATGAGAATGGGTTATGCTGAAATGCGACTGAATCCATTACGCAAAATGAGTGCAAGAATGATTGCCAATGCGGTTGATGAACGTATTGAAGAAACCGAATAGTACATGTACGAATTATCCAATGATGAGTTCAGTATTGTAATTAGTTCCAAAGGAGCGGAATTGCAAAGTATTATTGGGAAGCATACCGGAATTGAATATATGTGGTCCGGAAATCCTGCATTCTGGGGAAAGAAAAGTCCGGTCTTATTTCCAATCGTAGGTGGTCTGAAAAATAATCGATACACTTTTAAGGGTAAGGAATATTCCATGGGCAGACATGGCTTTGCCAGGGATCGGGTATTTACCATGAGCAAACAAACAGAAGATAGTGTCACTTTCTCATTGAAATCAGATGAAGAAACAAAAGCTATCTATCCCTTTGATTTTATATTTTCCATCAATTATCAATTGATCGATAACAAAATACTGGTGAGTTATCAGATCGAAAATATTGGAGAAGACACCATGTTTTGTTCAGTGGGTGCACACCCTGCTTTTGCTGTACCCTTGATACCTGATACTAATTTTGAAGATTATTATTTAGCTTTTGAGCAAAAAGAGCATGCCCCAATTTGGCCTTTATCAAATGAAGGATTGTTATTGAATGATCCGGTTACTTTTTTTGATCAGGAAGATAAAATAGCATTACGTAAAGACCTTTTTTATGGTGACGCTCTTGTTTTTAAATCATTACAATCAAAAGCCATTTCAATTTTGTCTACGGAGCATCAACATGGTATCACTTTACGCTATGAGAACTTTCCTTTCATGGGAATTTGGAGTACAAAGGATGCAGACTTTGTTTGTATAGAGCCTTGGTGTGGTATTGCAGATGCGGCTGATAGCGATGGAGAACTAATCACTAAAGAAGGTATCCATCAACTGTCACCTAAGACAATGATGAATAGACAATGGACACTAGAAGTTTTTTAATTATTTGAAAACCGAATCAGCGATTCCTTTGTTAATAGAATAATTGGTGTACACAATTTCTACCCGCCCTTTTTTATTCTTCAATTTTTGCTCTTCAGTGAGTGGCTTTTCATTATCATCGAATTCTAATGTGAGTCCTTTGGGAAGTTTATAATTCTTGGTATTAAAACTGAAAGTGACTTTATCAGGTAATCCGAAATTGGCAAATTTACCATAGGTCATTTCAATTTCATAAGTACCATTCTCTTTTGTGGTGGTCACCGCTTTTCGAACCAGTAAATTCGCTTCATCAATGTACATGGTTGTAAGTACTACATCACTATTTTCATTCACCGGCAGCATCTTCACCACTTTTGTTTTGGTTCCCGCTACCATTGCTTCGCCAGCGGCCAAAGCAACAAATTGGTCTGTTGTAACGATCGAGTTCATATTCACTGATACACCTCCTTTCGGTAACAAGGAGATACCCCCATCTTTTCTTAAACGAAATTTATCAGGCTTTTTGAAGTAGATCTTTACTTTTCCAACCGGTGCTTTGATGAAAGCTACATCGGTTTTCATTCTACCATCTGCTTCATAATCATTGACCTGATCAAGTTTGGCTTTGACTTTCATCACCAATGGGGTCATATCTTGAGCATAGGAGGTGAAAAGTGAAAGGTGAAAAGTGAAAAGTATTATGATGAGTGTTCTCATGGTTATTGATTTAGCTTAAAACATCCTTTTTTCTGAATACAACAATAGCTGCAGCCACAAATAAAATAATATGGATAAAGAGTACCAATGCTGAGTTGATGATGCGTTCTGGATATTGGATACTACCCACAATGGCTTCATTGGTATCTGTTACTTGAATATCAAAGAATTCTTTCCATCCGATCATATGTGTTGTGAACAGATAGGGCTTAACCAAATTGAATATGGGAATATTCATGGTACTGAGGATGGTGAAGAAGATGATGACACTCATCGTAGCAACAATGGGGCCTATTGAATTTTCTGCAAAGACCGATAAGAAGAACCCAAGTGCGGCTACGGTTGTCATAGCGAGTGCTGCAAACCCAAAAGCACCCACATATCGCCAAAAAACATCGTTCTCTTTGAGTAATACTACATAACTGCTTTTCATCAGAAACATATCATCCGTTCCAAAAATCCACATACTTACGAATAATGCAAGAAATGCTAGCCACACCAATAATAGCAGCGTATAAATGGTAGAAGCGATGAATTTAGCCAACATGAATTGTGTTCTGCTATAGGGCTTTGAGAGTAATACCCTGAGTGTACCCATATTGGCTTCTCCAGAGATCATATCAGCAGCGATCAATGCAATTAATAATGGCACATGCACCAGTAAAAGCTGTAACATCACATAGCAAACCAGATAACCATTCATGATATTGCCATCAATTTCTAATGTTGATCCAAGATCATTGAGCATGAAGTCTACATAAGTTTTGCCATCTACTTTTAAGCCAAACTGAATCATCACAATTAATGCGGTAATAGCAGCGAACGCAATGTATGTGCGCGGTCTTTTGAATATTTTGTAGAGCTCTATATTAATAAGTGTTCGCATATTGACCTGATGTTACCTGTAAGAAAAAATCTTCGAGTGAATGTTTTGGTTGTAAGGATAAAACCTGAATATCAAGCGCTACCAATTCGCGATGCAGATCCGGGATATGATCACGATGAAGTTTGATCAGTATCGTACTTGACCTTCTTGCCTGAAGTGCTTGCTGCCACTTACTTTGTTCTAGTTTATGGAAAGCGGATTCATTATCCAATGTTTCTACCTCAATCAAAGTTTGAGCAGGATCAAATAATTCTGCTGCAGAACCTTCTACTAATTTTTTGCCTTTATCGATGATCAGTACCCTTGTAGCAATTTGTTCGATCTCATTCAATAAATGTGATGACACCAAAACGGTTTTATTCAGATCCTTACTAAGATGTCTGATCAGATTTCTGATATCTGCAATACCTTGAGGATCTAATCCATTCGTAGGTTCATCAAGAATAATCAGTTTAGGGTCATGTACCAATGCCACGGCAATACCTAGCCTTTGCTTCATACCCTGTGAGAATGTTTTCACGATATCTTTTGCTCGAGATGCAAGCCCTACCATCTCCAATTGATCCATGAGTTGTTGGCGTGTAGGCTTTAGTCCACTTAAACGCGCAAACAGCTGTAAGTTATCGATTGCACTTAGGTATTTATAAACATCCGGTTTTTCGATCACCGCACCTACTTGTCTAAGTATTTCGGTTCTATGTGTCTGAAGTGATAAACCGAATAATTCAATTGAGCCGGCTGTAGGTTCAATGAGTGTTAAGAGCATACGAATGGTGGTACTTTTTCCGGCTCCATTTTGTCCAAGAAACCCATAAACATCGCCTTCTCTGACCGAAAAAGAAAGATCGTTGACAGCGGTTAAATTTTTGAATGATTTGGTAAGAT
>JBDKEH010000014.1:0-12341 GCA_039795345.1 Bacteroidota bacterium | reverse complement strand
CAAAAAAAGTCCCGCAATTTGCGGGACTTTTAAATCTATTTTAGCATAAGCTAAACTAAGATTACTTCTTTTTAGCGGCTTTCTTAGCAGCTTTTTTAGCAGCTTTCTTAGGAGCAGCTTTTTTAGCAGCTTTCTTAGGAGCAGCTTTCTTAGCAGCTTTTTTAGGAGCAGCTTTTTTAGCAGCTTTCTTAGGAGCAGCTTTCTTAGCAGCTTTTTTTGCTGGAGCTTTCTTAGCAGCTTTTTTTGCAGTTGCCATGTTTTTTAGATTTAATGGTTAGTAAATAATGCATTAAAAATAAAAACTTATTTGTAACTACAAAAAATTTTTTTTATGCAGTCTCGGCAACAGGACTAACTGAAACAGTAGTCTTGTCGTTTTTTCCTTTTTTAAATTCAACGATACCGTCTGATAATGCGAACAAAGTATAGTCAGATCCAACACCAACATTTTTACCTGGATGGTAAACTGTACCTCTCTGACGAACAATGATATTACCAGCGATAGCAGGCTGACCACCATAAATCTTTACACCGAGACGTTTGCTCTGTGAATCGCGGCCGTTCTTTACACTACCTTCACCTTTTTTGTGTGCCATGGTTTATTGTTTTTAAATCTGTTTCACTCGGATGAAACAAGATTATGTTTTTACTAAGCGATGCTTTCGATTTTGATACGAGTATAGTGGGTTCTGTGACCATGCTTCTTACGGAAGCCTTTCCTTCTTTTCATTTTAAAGGCGATCACTTTATCACCCTGTACCAGATCACTGATGATCTCAGCTTTAACGGTAGCTTTTACATTACTACCCGCTGCTACGGTACCTGCATTGTCAGTAAACAATACATCGGTGAACTCTACTTTATCTCCGGTTTTACCCTGCAGGTGAGGAACATACAGGCTTTGTCCTTCCTGTACCTTAAATTGCTGACCTGCGATTTTTACAACTGCTAACATAGCTATCCAAAATTAGGACGGCAAAGGTAGGGATTTGAAGGGGAATTTTGCAAAGATTTTTGAAATAATTCTATTCACGTGCGTGGAAAAACAAAAATAAGGGTCTTTTGTCTCTGAAGAAGCCTATTTTCTAACTCTTGCATCTGAATGATTTTTTGTATCTATCTGATTTTGAATAAATTAGAATATTAGCATCCTTTATCCTCATAAACCCCAACTTCTGTCTATTTTTGTCCATACCGGTCTAATGACCGTCTATTCGATATGAACCTGAAATCCTTATTGGCAAAACCTTTTGCCCAATACATCCATAAACAGATTAGAAGAAATAGTGCCAACGCCCTTTCCGATCAGGAAAATGTCCTTAAACAACTGATCAAAGTGGGTAAAGGAACGGTTTTGGGCAAAGACCATCATTTGGAAGCTGTAAACTCCTATGAGGAATACCGTCAGGCTATTCCCATTAGGGATTATGAGTTGCTCAAGCCATATATCCAACAGGTCAAGGAAGGAAAAGAAAATATACTGTGGAAGGGCAAGCCGATCTATTTTGCCAAGACTAGCGGTACAACCAGTGGTGTAAAATATATTCCTATAACCAAAGATTCCATTCCCAATCATATCAATACAGCTAGAAATGCCCTCTTATGTTATATGGCAGAAACCGGTAACAGCGCTTTTGCCGGAGGGAAAATGATCTTTTTGAGTGGGTCACCTGAATTGGAAAGAGTGGGTGGTATACCTACAGGACGACTTAGTGGCATTGTAAATCATCATATACCCAGTTATTTACGTACCAATCAGCTGCCTAGTTATGAAACCAATTGTATAGAAGACTGGGAAACCAAATTGGATAAGATCGTTGAAGAGACCATTCAAAAAGATATGAGTTTGATCAGTGGTATTCCACCTTGGATGCAGATGTATTTTGATCGTCTCATTGAAAAAAGTGGGAAAAAGGTAGGGGAGTTATTTCCTCATTTCAGTGTGATGGTACAAGGGGGCGTGAATTTCGAACCTTATCGTGCTAAACTTTTTGAAAGCATCGGCCGAAAAGTGGATTGTATAGAGTTATTTCCTGCCAGTGAAGGCTTTTTTGCTTTTCAGGATAGTCAGAATGCAGAAGGACTCTTACTAAATACCAATAGCGGAATCTTTTTTGAGTTTATTCCCGCGGGTGAGATTTTTTCAGAGAATCCAACACGCTTAAGTCTGAAAGACGTAAAAGTAGGAGAGAACTATGCGCTCATCATTAATAGCAATGCAGGGCTATGGGGCTATAATATTGGCGATACTGTTAAGTTTCTGAGTACTGATCCATACCGACTGATCGTAACAGGTCGTATCAAACATTTTATATCTGCTTTCGGTGAACATGTGATTGGCGAAGAAGTGGAAGCGGCTTTATTGAAAGCCGGACAAGCCACAGGGGCCAGTATTGTTGAATTTACAGTGGCACCTATGATTACTCAAGGGGAAGGTAAAAGTTATCATGAATGGTTCATTGAATTTGAAAAAGAGCCCGAAGATCTCGAAGCTTTTATTCAACAAACCGACAATAACCTGAGAGAGAAAAATGTGTATTACGATGATTTGATCAGAGGAAATATTTTACAACGACTGCGGATTACAAAGATCAGAAAGAATGGGTTTATTGATTATATGAGATCTATTGGAAAATTGGGTGGACAAAATAAAGTACCCAGACTTAGTAATGATCGCGTTTTGGCAGATGGATTATTGCCTTTTAAACAACAATAAGAGAAAGCAACCCCCTGTTTTTAAGGATGATTATTTGAATGATTCTTGTAATGGTGTCAAAAAATATCATTCTGTATACAGCTCGATTCTATCATATTGTGTCAACTCTGTTTTTTGGTATATATTGTGTAACTATGCCCGCAAATTGCGGAACATTCCTATGAATCAGAAAAGAATAGCCATATTCGGATCCACAGGATCTATCGGAACACAAGCACTGGATGTGATTGCTGCTAATCCGGATCTATTTTCCGCTGAAATACTCACAGCACAGAGTAATGATGAATTACTCATCAAGCAAGCATTACAATTCAACCCCAATCTTGTGGTGATTGGTGATGAACGCAAATACCAGAAGGTTAAAGATGCACTGGCCTCAACAAGCATTAAAGTCTTTGCAGGAGAAAAGGCATTGGTAGAAGCAGCTGCTATGGACTGTTACGACATGATGTTAGCAGCCATTGTTGGTTATGCCGGGTTGAAGCCTACACTCATGGCGATCTCAAACGGTAAAGCGATTGGTTTAGCAAATAAAGAAACACTTGTTGTAGCAGGTGATATCGTGATGCGGATGGCATTGGAAAAAAATGTTCCAATCATTCCGGTGGATAGTGAGCACTCGGCCATTTTTCAGTGTCTGGTAGGTGAGGGTAGAAATAAAATCGAGAAAATAGTTTTAACAGCCAGTGGTGGGCCATTCTTAGGAAAGAAGCCCAACTTTTTGGTGAATGTAAAAAGAGACCATGCACTTCAACACCCCAATTGGAGTATGGGTGCCAAGATCAGTATCGATTCAGCAACGCTGATGAATAAAGGGCTGGAAATGATTGAAGCCAAATGGTTATTCAATTTAAGGCCTGATCAAATAGAAGTGGTGGTGCATCCGCAAAGTATCATTCATAGTTTGGTGCAGTTTGAGGATGGTAGCTTAAAAGCACAGATGGGTTTGCCGGATATGAAATTGCCTATCCAGTACGCCATGGCATTCCCACAAAGGATACCCAATGGATTTCCGAGATACGATTTCAGAAAACCGAATGTGCTCACTTTTGAAGAGCCTGATACCAAAACCTTTAGAAACTTAGCATTAGCAACTGAAGCATTGTATAAAGGAGGGAATATGCCCTGTATTCTCAATGCAGCCAATGAAATTGCCGTATATGCATTTCTTCGAAATAGGATAGGATTTCTTGATATGACAGAGGTAGTGGAACAAACCATGCGCAAAACCACCTTCATTGAACAACCAACACTGGAAGAGTACTTTGAAAGTGATGGTGAGGCGCGTAATTTCGCAGCATCATTGATTCACCTGTAATCTTTTTCCTATTTTCACCACCAATTCTTTATAACTGCACTGGAGAAAGACTTTTGAAATTTAAAACACAGCAGAAATCTGTATGACTTTATTAGCAATTGATTGGAGTAGTGTGGCGGTTAAGGCCGGACAATTCATTTTATCTTTTTCTATCCTGGTAGTTCTTCATGAGCTTGGCCATTTTTTACCGGCACGCTGGTTTAAATGTAGGGTAGAGAAGTTCTACTTATTTTTTAATCCATGGTTTAGCCTTTGGAAAACCAAAAAAGGAGAAACCGAATATGGATTGGGTTGGGTGCCTTTCGGTGGTTATGTAAAGATCGCCGGAATGATCGATGAAAGCATGGACAAAGAGCAAATGAAATTGCCACCTCAACCTTGGGAGTTTCGTGCTAAACCGGCTTGGCAACGTTTGATCATTATGATAGGTGGAGTAGTGGTGAATGTATTGCTCGCTATTATCATCTTTATTGGGATCACTTGGAAATGGGGGGAAGAATACCTTCCTGTGAAAAATTTGAAGTATGGTATACATGCGGATTCATTGGCTAAATCCATCGGTATCCAAGATGGAGATAAAATTGTAGGCATCAATCAAAAAGCATTAGAAAACTTTGGGACACTTGAATCAGAGTTGATGCTGAATGATGCTCAAACTATTCTCGTTGAAAGAAACGGAGCAACACAAACATTGAATATTCCCGAAGGATTCATTAAACAGTTGGTAAAGAACAGAAGAGCGGGTGGAATGATTGTGCCTCAATATCCTGCAATCGTAGATTCTGTTTCAGCAAAAGATGCAGTATTCACTCAAAATGAATTAAGAAAAGGAGATACTTTGATTGGATTGAACGGTACCTCTTTTCAATACTATCATCAATACCAGCAATTGATCAAAGGATATGAAGATTCTATTGTTACCATCTCTGTATTAAGAGGCATTGATACAGTGAATGTAAGAGCTAGGGTGAATGATAAAGGTAAGTTGGGCTTTTTCGCAGTATCACCTCTAACAATGTTTGGTACAGTTACAAAAGAGTTTACCCTGATGGAGGCGATACCTGTAGGCTTTGATCGTTGTTGGGAAACCTTGGATCGTTATATTACCGGCATCAAACAAATCTTTACCGGTAAAGTAGATGCCAGTGATTCTTTGGGTAGTGTGATTAGTATCGGTAATACATTCCCCGGAGTTTGGGATTGGGAGCGTTTCTGGACATTAACCGGTATCTTCTCTATTGTATTGGCATTTATGAATATTTTGCCGATTCCTGCATTGGATGGTGGGCATGCTCTTTTCACACTCATTGAAATGATCACAGGTCGCAAACCGGGTGATAAATTCATGGAGTATGCGCAAATGGTCGGTATGATCTTATTATTGGGATTAATGGCCTATGCGTTAGGACTTGATTTCTGGCGCTTGTTCAAATAGTTATTGATGACAATCAATAAAAAAGCTCCGGATCAGATCCGGAGCTTTTTTGTGGAGTCGAGGGGAGTCGAACCCCTGTCCAAACATCGCTACCATTAGCTTTCTACATGCTTATTTCATGATTAATTGTCGGTGTATTGCCGGACATGAACAAACCAACACTACACTTAGCTGGATGGTCTTAAGCAACAGTCACAGCCTTCTGTTGCAGCAACCTGTGTTTATTTTGAGTCGGCGGCGGCACCTGGTAACAGATCAACCTGTGCGGCGGCCCAAATGACTAACTAATCACTGATTAGGCAGCCATGGCATACTGTGTATTGCCATTTGAAGTTTGAATATTCAGATTAAAGTGCTAATTATCCAACGCACTGCATGCTTACACCAACCGTACCATATGCTGTCAAAACCAGTACGACCCCGTGCAAATGCAAAGTTACGATTATTCAGCTTGCCTTCTTTTCTGTTTCTGTTAAAGATCAGGCATAAAAAAAGTCATCCGCCTAATGCGGATGACTTTTATGGATAAGGTTTGGTTCAATTATTGTTGATCCGGCTCAATCACATTGTTTTCTTCTGTACTGCTTGATGAAGGTGGATTAGGTGCCACATAAATAGTTTGGTGATAGAACTTATTTGAAGGCTTTACTTGAGACATTTTCTCTTGGAAAATATTCAGGTAATTATTGTCTTTATTATTCTTGCCAAATACTTCTTTCAGGTGAGAGTAAAGATCCATTGAACTCGACTCAAATGCGCTTGTCTCTAAACTGATCAATTTGATATTGGCATCTACATACTGGTTCATTTCTGTATTGATGATGGTACAATGAATATTACCTTTCAAAACAGAATCTTTACACAGATTAACTCTTAAACCAAATAAAGAGCCCTCAAATTCACCTTCTACTTTGATATCATTACATATGATCACGCCTGTCATCACACCTGATGGGGTGATATGAACGGTCTTTTTGCTGTATAAAACACCATTGAAATTACCGTCCAGTACGATATCATTTTCAGAATCCAATACACCTGAAACATTGGTAGATTTAGTAATTACCAGTTTTTCTTCCGAGAATGTTTGATTCCCAAAATTGGTATTGGGGTCATGCAACAATTGCTCTCTGAACTTATTCATAACAAAATCAGCTTAAAATGTGGAAATTATGACTTAAAATGAAGATAATATTACAACATTATTCAATTATGAGTCAGTAATATTTTTTAGTAAAGCTTTGCAATTAAAGCTTTTTGAGGCCAAAGTATCCAAAAAAATGGGCTAACTTACTCTTCCCGCACTTATTAAAAACGGGTAAATCCTATGTTTTCTCTCAAAAAAAGTAAAACCGAGCCGATGCTTCCGGCAGTTCAGGTCGTTTCCGGAGGTTTTTATTTTGGCATCATTCGTACCATTTCACCTATTCGTATTGAGGGTGATTTTAAAGGCATCATTTTTTGTAACAATAAGGTGATCATTGATAGTAAAGCCACGGTTAGTGGCGATATTCTTTGTCATGAGATCGTAATAGGAGGGCTTGTAGAAGGCAATGTGATCTGTAAAAATAAATGTATGCTAAAGGAGAATGCTGTGGTAAGCGGTGTTGTACGTACAGTTCAATTTGAGAATGAAATGGATAGTTCTGTATCCGGTCCTGTGTATGTAAACAAAGAAAACAAACACATTAATATTGATGAATACTATGATCTCTTCAACAAAAAAGAGAACCTTGAAAAAATTAAAGCAGAATATTTTTCATTACCACAAAAACTGATACTGATTACCTGATATTTGTATATGCATCCTACTGTCGCTTTACTCATTGAACGTTTTGGTCTGATGCCTCATCCTGAAGGAGGTTTTTACAAGGAGACATATAAGAGTATTGAAACCTATTCTCATCATCATTTGCCTGATCGTTTTTCAGGTGATAGATATTTCTCTTCAGCCATTTATTTTTTACTGGAAAAAGGTAATTATTCGGCTTTTCATCGAATCAAAAGTGATGAATGCTGGCATTTTTATGATGGTGATCCTTTATGGGTTCATGTAATTTACCCTAATGGAAAACTCGAGACCATTAGTCTGGGAAATCGGGAAGGAACAGTCTACCAGTTTGTAGTACCTGCTGGTTGTTGGTTTGCATCTGAAACGGCTCTCGGAGGCTCGTTTTCATTGGTAGGTTGTACGGTTGCACCAGCTTTTGATTTTGCTGATTTTGAGTTGGCAAAAGCACAACAATTGATGGACGAATTTCCTGAGCATGCAGCGCTCATACAAAGATTATGCAGACAATGATCATCGCCCGGCGTAAAACATGCGAATGACCTGGTAGGCGAGAACACAAAGCAAAAGAATCGTTACAATACTGATCAGTACCCAGTTTTGATCTTTGATACCTTTCTTTAGTTTTCGTTTCTTTTCTTTTGCAGTCTGTTTTTTCAGTTGAAGATTTAGCTGTGCAGCGTATTGCTGTAGTTTTTGTTTATCCTGAAACTCCTGAAGACCTTCTACCGCATCATTAATAAAAACAGAATCAGCCATTTTTTTCTCAATGGCGAACCGTTCTTCAGGCGTAAGATTCCCCTCAAGATAGCGAAGAAGCTCTTCTTGACTCATTTCTTCATCCTGATGCAATATGTCTTTTAGATCGGTCATTCAGTTTTGTTTCATTTTCTTTTCAACAGCGATTTTCAAATTTCTTTTCCCGTTTTGAATATGACTTTTTACCTGTAGCAAAGTATATCCTGTCTGATCTACAATTTCCTGATAACTCATTTTGCGGAGATAGAATAAAGTTACGCATGTTTTCTGCTCTTCGTTCAATTCTTCTAGTGCTTGCTCTAGTAGTGTAAGACTATGCTCTTTTTCTAAGAATCCCTGCTTATCAGTTTCAGTAGCTGTGAGGTCTTTTTGCGTTTCTGCCGATACAAAAACATGCTTGTCGCGTAACTTCATTAAACAGTGGTTCTTGGCTATCATGTAAAGCCAGCTTTTGATATAAGCGACCCGGTATTTTGCCAACTCAGTGATCGCTTTGAGGAATATCTGTTGCACTGCATCTTTCGATTCTTCCTCATTTTTGAGGTATTTCATGCAAACACCCAAGAGAAGATAAGTATATCGTTCTAGCAATATCCCCAGCCATTCATTGTCCCCGTCTAAATAAAAACGTTCCAGTAATTCTGTATCGCTGATATGGGAATACTTTTCAGAATGCACAATTCAAAATAGGTATTTATTATTAGATGCCCAACCTTCAAATTTCCATATCTTGACCACAAAAAGAATCTCATGTCATATGTTGTTCCTATAGTAGCAGTTTGTCCAATGAGACAACAGTCTTCTCATCGAAGTGAAATGGTTAGTCAGTTGTTGATGGGGGAAGCAGCAGTTGTTTTAGAATCAACAACAGACTTTTTAAAAGTACGATCACTGTATGATGAATATGAAGGCTGGTGTCAAAGAAGTCAACTTGCTGTGTTAGACGAATTGCCAAACAATGAACTATCCTCATTACTAAGCCGCGATCATTCCAATAGGCTACTGGTTGATGGAACTTTAATGCACATAGGTGCAGGTACTCCATTGGGTTTACTCAAAGATCAATCATGGGGTGGATACACTTTTCAGTATGATGGGAATATATGGGATACCCAAAATGCTGTTTTTGACGAGAAGACGATTCATGAAATAACGAAATTGTATCTCAATACGCCCTATTTATGGGGAGGTAGATCCATTTCAGGAATAGACTGTAGTGGGTTCTCACAACAAGTATATCGTTTCTTTGGAATTGCATTACCTAGAGATGCTTATCAGCAAGCGGCATTGGGGGAGTCGGTAGGTTTTCTTCAAGAAACACGTTGCGGAGATCTTGCTTTTTTTGATAATGAAGAAGGAAAGATCACACACGTAGGCATTTTACTTTCATCTAATCAGATCATTCATGCATCGGGACAAGTGAGAATAGATAGCATTGATAATATGGGGATCGTACACAGTAAAACCGGTCAACGTACACATGCATTAAGGATTATCAAACGATACCAATAAAAAAAGCAACCAATACGGTTGCTTTTTTTATTGAACTATGTTGAATGGATTACATGATATCCATTGCTTTAGCGAAATAAGTAACAGTGCCGGGAAGTGCCAGCCAGAAAAATTCACGATACACGAACAATAAAGTGATCATTGCGGCTAACCAGAAAAAGCAGAGAGCCCAATATTTAGCAGTGGATGGTTTTGCTTCCATTTGTTATAAATTTTGGCAAAGATAAGGGCTGAATCATTTCATTTCAGCCTTTGTTATTCTTTTTTTCGACAACTGTGGCTTGATGATCCGGTAAATTGTTTTTCTTTTCAGGAGTCTTATCAAAAAAGAGCATTTTAAGTGAGATCAGGAATAAGATAATAGCAAATACTTTCTTCATTTTTTCATCGCTCAGTGATAAAGCCAGTTTACTACCCAACAATCCGCCTACAACAAAAGCGGAAGCCACAATGAGTACATAGTTTACGTTCAGATAGCCCTGTTTATAGTATTGGATCACTGCCAGAATTCCAATGGGCAGGAGCATGATGCCTAATGAAGTGCCCTGAGCCTGTTTCTGTGTAAAACCTAACAATAGCACGAGTGATGGTACAATGATGATTCCCCCTCCGATACCCACCAAACCGCTTAAGAAACCCGCAGCAAGTCCAATGATAATGAGCAGAATGATGGTGGTTGTGTTCATGTTTGTTTATTTATTGCCGAAATTCTTTTTATAAAAATCAATGGCTTCTTCAACAATACTTAACGCCTTTGCTTTATCTCCAAAATCTTCAACCACAACAGACTTGTTCTCTAACTTTTTGTATTCTTCAAAAAAGTGTCTGAGTTCATCAAAAAAGTGCTTCGGCAATTCCTCGATATTGTTATAATGATTTACACCCGGGTCGGTTGCTGCCACCGCAATGATCTTATCATCTGGATCACCGCCATCGATCATTTGCATAACACCTATCACTTTAGCATCCATGAGTGTCAAAGGCTGAACGGATAATGAAGTGATCACCAGAATATCTAATGGGTCTTTATCACCGCCATATGATTGGGGGATAAATCCATAATTGATAGGGTAGTAGAAGGACGAGAAAATTACACGATCCAGTTTCAGTAAACCGGTTGTTTTATCGATTTCATATTTACAGCGTGATCCTTGTGGGATCTCGATTACAGCATTAACGATTCTTGGGGCATTTTCACCATAGTGAACACCGTGCCAGGGATGGAGAACATTTTGTTGCATGATAGATTGCTTTATTTACTGCCGAACTTACAGGTTTGGATTAAATGTGTACTTAAAATCAACCAGCCATATCTCTTTTCGTTTGATCACTTTTATCTTTAAAGGCTGTTGGTCAAAGGAGTTACTGTAATAAATGATGGTTTGTACTGTATCGATATCACTAACCTCACTAATGTTAATAGATGCAGTTCTCAGTTGTTGTCTGCCCTCTTTATCCAGGTTTCTGAATTTTGTCTCAGCACGATTCAAATGCCCGGTATTGGTACTATCATCCAGCATATAAAACTTGGCTTTTGAAAAGTCGCCTTTTAAGCAGGCATCGATGAACTCTCTCCCAGCATCAAGGGCATTTTCTGCCGGAGTATAGTTCTGTTCTTTTGTAGAACAGGCGCTGATCCAAAATGCGGCTATTAATAAAACGTATTTCAATCTTTTTTTGTGTAAAGGTAAGTCGGTGATATGAATTCAATACATAATTCATCAAATCTGTCTTTTTAAGCGATGAAATAGCTTACTTAACAATTTATTGGTTTATAACGATTTAGACCTATATTGGCTCATGACTGCTACCAAAACTAACTTTGTCTATTCACAGACACCGGAGCCACATCGCGGCCGTACTAAAACCATTTTGAAGGAACATCCTCAGATCAGAAACCTCATCGGAAAAAATCCCTACACCATCCTTCCGATCATTGGATTGGTGCTATTTCAACTGGTAGGTGCTTTTTTATTGTCTGATCAACCCTGGTGGGCAGTGATTGCAGCCGCCTATCTGTTAGGTGCTTTTGCGGATCATGCTTTGTTTGTGATGATTCACGAATGTTCACACCGATTGATCTTTAAGTCGCCGATAGCGAATAGATTATCTGGTATATTGGCGAACATCCCATTGATTTTTCCTAGTTCAGTATCATTTGAACGTTATCATATTAAACACCATTCTTTTCAGGGTGTACATGAATTGGATGGGGATCTGCCCAATCATTGGGAAGCCAAACTCATCAATCACTATTTTATTGGAAAAGTGATCTGGTTATTGTTTTATCCTTTCTTCCAACTCTTCAGGATATCTAGATTGAAAGAGATCAAACCATTTGACGGATGGATCGCATTGAATTGGATCGTGCAGATCATTTTTGTTGGAGGTATAGCTTTTTTATGGGGTCCTAAAGCTTTGATCTTTCTTGTATTGAGCTTTTTCTTTTCAGTAGGTCTTCATCCCTTAGGTGCGAGATGGATACAAGAACATTATCTGACACATGGAGAACAGGAAACTTATAGTTATTATGGCGTTTTGAATCATGTTGCTTTCAATGTGGGGTATCATAATGAACATCACGATTTTCCGTCTATTCCTTGGAATCGGTTACCGGCCATTCGAGAAACTGCTCCCGGATTTTATAATTCACTGGCCTATCATACTTCATGGACCAAACTGTTTTTTCGTTTTCTTTTTGATAGAGAAATCAGTTTGTATTCACGAATTGTACGCAAAAACAGAGGAGCGGTACCATTAACTGACCAATCAACACCTGATATCGCCACTCAGCACGCGTAAGAACCGAATT
>JBDKEH010000159.1:0-5941 GCA_039795345.1 Bacteroidota bacterium | reverse complement strand
GGAAGTGTATATTGAAATCCAAAACAAACAACACCTCGTTGATCTTTGGTATTGACTTGCCCGAAAAGGTTTTTTTCCGGTTCCGTATGTTTCCGATATCGCCAGTCAAAGCCGATATAAGACATGAACCATTGATTTCTTCCGATCAATCTGCCAATATGAAATTCATTTTCATATCCCTTTTCTGGCGTAAGCCCCAATCGCCATTCATTTTGGATCATCCATCTGGTATTGGCAAGCATGATCTCTCCATCACTACCATTGCTTTCCAATCCAACTTGCCCGCCAAAGAAAAAACGCCTGTCATCACGATATACTTTTCGCAAAGCTTTTTTTGGATCAGGAATTTGTGGGTTAGCAGGTGTATTCTCATAGGAAAATATTCTGCCCATACCACTCATCATGTGATAAAGAATATGACAATGGAAATACCAATCACCATATTTCTCTGAAGCATGAAACTCAATGGTGTCAGTCTCCATCGGCATAATATCTAAAACTGTTTTTAAGGGTGAATATTCACCTTGCCCATTTAGCGTACGAAAGAAATGTCCATGTAAATGCATCGGGTGACGCATCATTGAATTATTGGTGAGTATGATACGAATATTTTCTCCTTGCTTGATCAATATCTTATCCGACTCAGAAATGGTTTTATTGTCAAGTGTCCACACATAGCGATTCATATTTCCGGTGAGTTCAAATTTCAGCTCACGTACCGGACCATTCGGTAGTGTAGTTTTATTGGGGGCTTTGAGCATGGCATAATTCAGAGTTACAATGCTTTCATTACTATCGACGATCTCCGGGTACATCACAGTATTCATATCCATTTGCTGCAAACTCATTTTCATCCCCATAGCATTCATCGTACCATCCATATTCATCATACCATTCATCATCTTCATTCCTTCAAAATATTTTAAGCGAGGTAATGCAGGAGCAAAAATTTTCTCTCCCTCTCCAAGCCATAATGAAGTACTGCGTGTTCTATCTTCAGCGGTTGAAAGTAATTCATAACTTCCCGTATCCGGAATCGTAACAACTACGTCATAAGTTTCCGATACACCAATGATGAGACGATCAACTTCAACAGGTACCACTTCTGCGCCATCATTTGCTATCACACTCATTTTACCACCTGCAAATCGCACCCAGAAATAAGTGGAGGAGCTACCATTGATGATCCTTAATCTGACTTTATCTCCCGGCTTATACTGAGTATGTGTATCATGCACCTTCCCATTTGTAAATAAAGCGTCATAGTATACATCACTCACATCCATGGCCATCATTCGTTTCCATTCGTTGGCAACTTTTGTTCCGAATTGTTTCTCTTTTATCGCCTGTATATAATTCTGTGTAGCGCCTTTTTTGATAGCATACCAATCAGTAGCAAAGTGTAAAGACCTTTCTACCTGATGTGGATTTTCATTGATCCAGTCGCTCAATAAAACAACTTCTTCTGATGTTTGTAATTTCTTTTTTGGTTGAATCACAATAGCCCCATACATACCACTCTGCTCCTGAAGCATGGTGTGCGAGTGATACCAGTAAGTACCATGTTGAACAATAGGAAATTTAAATACATGCACACTTTCTTTATGAATAGGTGCCGTAGTCAGGTAAGGTACTCCATCTTGTTCATTGGGTAATATCAATCCATGCCAGTGAATAGAGGTTTCCATATGCATCAGATTATGAACATGTATCTCAGCACTATCACCTTCTGAAAAATAAAGCGTTGGGGCAGGAATAGAGCCATTGATAGCAACTGCTTTTGCCTTTTTCCCTGTATAATTGACAGTCGTATCTGTTACATATAAATGATAGGTAATCTTATTCCCTTCACGTACCATAAAAGGTTGACGTGTTGCTGAAACAGAATGACTATTATGCTGCGCAATGCCACTGATAGAAACTGATAGCAGGATATATAATACAACCAATAAACGCATCTCTTTACTCTTTAATTGTTTCTTTGATACTACCACATGAAAGCATCGCATTTCCATAGTAAGGATTACGGATGGTTTTTTCTGTACTCAACCAATATGCTTTTTTCATCGGGCAATAATCTACATATAATGAAGTCTCTTTAACAGAAACAACTTTAAACAAATCAATCATAGATTGTGATAAGCCTGCAAAAGAAACTCTTTGTTTTGCCAGATCTGATTGAGATGACAATTCTTTTGCATGTTTACTAAGTGCATCTTTAAAAGAAGCAAATGCTTTGGCTTCTTTTTCGGAAAGCGCTTGTGCAGCCAGATTCTCGATCTTTCCGTTCAATGTAGTTGCAGACTTTTGTGCATTCACTGCATTACTTTCTACTAGTTGATTTTTTAGATCAAGGTATTGACGTAAAAGTTCTTGCAAGGACGATGTTTGTCCAATCCCCATTTTTGACATGAGTAACATGATGATGATCAGTAGCTGTTTCATATAATTGATTTTAGTGTTTACAAAGCGTAATAACAGAACCCATTATTGAATGGGTTCTGCTTTAAATCCTGCCTCCTGTATCGCTTTTACTACATCACTGGCAGAAGTATCTCCGTTGATGGCAACTTCTAATACTTTATCAGGATTGTTCACATCTACTTTCCAGTTTTCTTCTCCTGCAACTTCGTTCAGGAAAGGAGTGGCTTTTGACACACAACCCATACATTTAATGGTTGTCTTGAATTTTAGTGTTTCCATTTTCACATTTAATTTATCAGGATAACTCCCGGTTGAATAACAATGTAAAATTAGATTCACTCAACGCCTTCGTTGTTATAGAATCCTTAACCAGATGTATATAATTTTCAGATGACCCTTGATTAGTCTTTGATCTTATCCAGAGGTTTGCGTTTATTCTCCTTTAACTGCTTGAAATGAGAAGGTGTTAATCCTGTTACTTTTTTAAACTGTTGAGACAAATGCTGAACACTGCTATACCCCATTTCATAGGCTATTTCACTAAGACTTTTTTCATCGTACATCAATAGCTCTTTCACTTTTTCTATACGTTGAAGTATGGTGTATCGTTCAATAGTAACTCCTTCTACAGAGGAGAATAAGGTGCTGAGGTAATGATAGTCGGTCTGCAGTTTTTCTTCCAGTATGGCAGATAATTTTAAGTTCAGCTCTTCTGCATCTTTACCATGGATCAAGGAAACGATTGTAGTTTTGATCTTTTCAACAATCTTCGATTTTTTATCATCGAGCAGTTCAAATCCATGCTCTTGCAAAAGCGATCTGATCTTTTCCAATTGTTGATCATTGAGCTCTTCCTTCAACTCTATTTGACCTAATTGTATTTGATGGAAATCTATGTTCAAATCCATAAAAAGCTGCTTCACGACCATGATACAACGATCGCAAACCATATTTTTTATGTGTAGTTGTTCAGACATACAATGATCAAAGATACTACTCCTGTCACAAGAAAGGTGGAACTGAAGATTATATACAATTTACTATAAATGCTATAACAATAGCCCTTTGAGTCATCAATAGCTTTGCATTCAATAAAATATGATGGTTATGAACTCTACTACAAGTAATAATATAATTAGAAAAACATTTCCGATCCTCGAAATGACCTGTGCCGCTTGTGCAGTAAGTGTTGAGTCAATGCTCAAGTCTTCGGAAGGCGTATTAGATGCGGGAGTAAACTTTGCCAATCAAGATGCTTGGATTGAGTATGATCCTAAGCTAACAGATCCTGAAAAATTTCAGACTGTTGTTCGATCAATCGGTTATGATATGGTAATCACTGAAGAAAATAAAAATGAGATAAAAGAAGCTGCAAGGATCAAGCATTTTGAGTCGATCAAAAAAAGAACCATATGGTCTTCAATACTTTCAGTACCAGTTGTAATTCTTGGCATGTTCTTTATGGATGTTACATGGGGCAACTATGTTATGATGGCTCTGTCGGCACCTGTGGTCTTTTATTTCGGTAAAAACTTTTTTAATACCGCATGGAAGCAAGCCAAACATGGTAAAGCCAATATGGATACACTGGTAGCTCTTAGCACCGGTATTGCATGGTTGTTTAGTACTTTTAATACCATCTTCGCTAATTTCTGGCATGAGCGTGGCACTCATCCACATGTTTATTTTGAAGCAGCAGCTGTTATTATTGTATTTATTTCATTAGGAAAATTATTGGAAGAAAAAGCGAAATCAAATACCTCTTCTGCTATCAAAAAATTAATCGGTCTTCAACCACAAACTGTGACGCTAGTGAGTGAAAATGATCAGCTAAAAGAAGTGCCGATTGCATCCGTACAAAAAGGAAATATTTTATTAGTGAAACCTGGCGAAAAGATTCCTGTTGATGGTATTATAACTAGTGGAAACTCTTATGTAGATGAAAGTATGATCACCGGAGAACCCGTTCCGGTTGAAAAAGCAGCCGGAAAAAATGTCTTTGCCGGAACCATCAATCAAAAAGGAAGTTTCCGATTTACTGCAGAAAAAATTGGTTCAGAAACATTTCTGGCCCAGATCATTCAAATGGTTGAGCAAGCACAGGGAAGTAAAGCCCCTGTCCAAAAATTAGTAGATAAGATTGCAGGTATTTTTGTTCCGATTGTAATAGGCATTTCAATTCTTACATTCATCAGCTGGATGTTATGGGAAAATGAAAATGCTTTCACCTATGCGCTGATGAATGCGGTAACAGTGCTGGTCATTGCTTGTCCTTGTGCTTTGGGTCTTGCTACTCCTACTGCTATTATGGTTGGTATAGGAAAGGGTGCAGAAAACAATATACTCATTAAAGATGCAGAAAGCCTCGAACTGGCACACAACATCAATGCCGTAGTATTAGACAAAACCGGAACTATTACTGAAGGTAAACCTGAGGTAAGTGATGTGATCTTTAAAGATGAGTATGATATGAGTGAATTACAATCTGTACTACTTTCAATAGAATTACAATCTGAACATCCGCTAGCAGAGGCTGTTGTTAGACACTTTGAAAATAGCTCTATCAAGTCTGTAAACATTCATAAGATCGAAAGCATTACCGGTAAGGGAGTAATGACTGATTATGATGGGCAACAATATTCTGTTGGAAGTCCAACCATGATGCTAGAAAACAAGGTCGATATTGATGCGCATTTAGAAAAGAGGATTCAAGACATGCAAAAACAGGCCAAAACAGTCATTGTATTTTCAAAAAATGGGGTTGCCAGAATGGTATTGGCCATCACCGATAAAATTAAATCAAGTTCAGCAGCTGCCATTGAACGTTTACATAAAATGGGTATTGAAGTATTTATGTTAACAGGCGACAATCAACAAACAGCCAAAGCCATTGCTGAACAAGTAGGTCTTGAAACATTCAAAGCAGAAGTAATGCCTGCCGAGAAAGCAGCTTTCATTGAGAGGTTACAAAAACAAGGAAAAGTTGTAGCAATGGTGGGTGATGGTATCAACGACAGTCATGCTTTGGCTACAGCTGATGTTAGTATCGCAATGGGAAAGGGCAGCGATATTGCCATGGATGTTTCAAAGATGACATTGATCACTTCAGATTTAAATAGTATCCCGAAAGCGATTCAATTATCTAAAAAAACAGTAGCAACCATCAAACAAAATTTATTCTGGGCATTTATTTATAATATCATCGGTATTCCTGTAGCAGCCGGAGTTTTATTCTCTATCAATGGATTTCTTTTAAATCCAATGATCGCCGGAGCTGCTATGGCATTAAGTAGTGTGAGTGTGGTGGGAAATAGCCTTAGACTTAAGTTTTCAACTATATGATGTGTTTGATATACGTTTCAAAAAGAAAAAAGCGAAGATGGAGTTCTTCGCTTTGTGGGCCCACCTGGGCTTGAACCAGGGACCCCCTGATTATGAGTCAGGTGCTCTAACCAGCTGAGCTATAGGCCCCAACCTTGCGGTTGAGGCGGCAAAAATAATGAATTGAACTTAATTT
>JBDKEH010000132.1:0-16932 GCA_039795345.1 Bacteroidota bacterium | reverse complement strand
TTGCTCTGATATCCATACCCGAAGATCCCTGGGTAGCATATTCAGGTTCCGGATTATTGGACTGGTTAATAATTTTAACTTGAACGGGAAAATCTGACATGCCCGCAAAGGTAGGGATTGTATCAAAAAACGATGAGTGGATTATTAAGAATGACTATCAGATATGAAAAAACTTCCATTTACTTTGCACTCATTGCCTATCTTAAACTAAACATTAAACATCTATATTTTAGATTTCAAAGGATTTTAACAGTTGAGAATGACCAAAAGAGTTGCCATCATACTAGTCAATTGGAATGGATATACCCATACGGCAAATTGTATAGACTCTTTATTAAACATTAGTTACCCCCATTTTCAGGCTATTGTTGTAGATAATGGGTCAACAGATCATTCTATACCACTTTTAAAAAAGCATTATCCAAACATCAAAATCATTGAGTTAGGTCATAATCATGGATTTACCGGTGGCAATAATGCAGCAATCAGATATGCTATCGATGAAGGCTTCGAATACACTTTATTACTCAATAATGATACTTATGTTACTCCTTCTTTCTTATCTGAGTTGGTTACTTTTATAGATCAACACCCACATGTAGGCGCTATTCAACCTAAGATACTTTTTGCACATGATCATACATTGATTTGGAATACAGGCTCGAAGTTTAATTCTTGGCTGGGTTACACTTCTGTTCCGGAATACCAAAAAAAAGATCATAACAATCATTCGGTTGCTGAAACAGAATGGATTACCGGATGCGCTCTATTGATGCGTACTTCTTTATTCAAAAAAATAGGACTGCTATCTGACAATATGTTTTTGTATTATGAGGATGTAGATCTTTCTTTTAGGATTAAACAAACCGGACATTCTCTTTTCATCATCCCTCAATCTGTGATTTATCATGTAGCAGGAGTATCCGGATTAAATAATGAAAAGAGCGATAAGCCTTCATTAAAACCTATTATACATTATTACAACGTTCGTAATCGTATTTGGATATTAAAGAAATATGTAGCGTGGTTCAAACTACCCACCGTAGTCATTTATAATACTTTTTATATTGCTGCCTTGCTATTGTATTTTGTCTTGAAAGGAAATCCTTTGAAAATGAAAGCGGTTGTAAAAGGGCTTTATGATGGATTCACAGGTAACATCATCCCAACAAAAGCGTAATATCATTTGTGATGGCGGTTAATCAGTGATTTTGCATACCACTTCTTTTTCCAATATTTTGCATGTTTCAACCGTAGTACATGATCGATCTTTTGCATATGCTCTTTAGATAAGCGATCCTTAAAGGTATCACGGAACAATTCTATTGTGATCAATTCATTCATCAGAAATCGATCTGATCCTTTTATGATCTTGACGAATTCAGACATCAGGTTTGTTAATACATTTCTACTCTTCAAAAAATGGGTAAAAGCCACATTGTCAGCATGCTTTCGGTATAAAACCAAGGTTTCTGTTATTTCCTTTACTTGACCAAAACTATAAGCAATGAGCGCCAACCAGGCATCATGTAACTTTACCTCTTGAGGCATCTTTATGAATAAATCTCTCATGGAACGATTCATCATTACCGAACATCCTGTTACAAAATTCCCCATCATGAGTGTGTCCAAATTATGGTGGTAGTGATCTTGTCCAAGTTCATTCCAAAATGACTGATTTACAATTGTATCTTCTTCATTGATCACAGCTATGTCTGAATATACAATCGCAGGCATCTCATCATTCATGTTTTCCATAGCAGCCTTGAGAACGGATAATTTATTTGGCAACCAGATATCGTCTTGATCCGCCAACACTACATAATCGGCATCGTGAACACCTTGTACTGCTTGTCGAAAATTTTCAATGACTCCTTTACGCTCTTGATTGACTATATATCTTAAATATCCTTGCTGTTTATAAGACTCCAAAATAGCCACCGTATCATCCGTAGAAGCATCATCACAAACAAAAAAATCAGTAATTCCTGACTGTTGCAGTAAGATGGAATCAATTTGCTTTTTAAGAAATCTAGAGCCATTGTATGTGGTCATTGCAATGGCTATCTCTCCTTTTTTTTTCATGCAAGTCAGTTTTTACGCTGATAAATAGATTTTATCGAATGTTGAAAACGAACCAGTAACTGAATTACGCGAATGATCACTACATCTTTAAAAAAAAAGTATTGTATGATACCATAAAAAATCACACAGGTAGGTATTGCAAAAATTAATACTGTAATCGGGTTCAATTGTAATGATCGTAATAGCCAAACTACCGGAACAAAGAGTACTGTACTTATCAATGATTTAAAGATCAGAGACCATGAATATTCATAATAAAAACGCTTACGTATAAAATAAAAATAGAGACCAGTAACTACCAATTCTGTAATGACACTTGCCCAAGCCGTACCCGTATGTTGCCAATAAGGAACAAAAATGAAATTCAGTAAAAGAAAAAGTACGAATCCTGATACTACAGATACAAACATATCTTTATTTCTTCCGTTTGGAACCAATACCTGAAAGGCAAAAAAATGTCCAATACCTACTAACAGAGGCAATAAAGACAAAACCTCCATTGTAGGGATGGCCTGTACAAAAGAGTTACCTGAGAACACATAGATAAACTCAGGCGTTAAAAGAAACAAGCCAACCATGATTGGTACAGCTAAAAAAACTATGGAATGAAAGGCCTCTTTTAATAAAATGGCTGTTTGCTCCCCATTTCCTGTAGCTAGTTCTTGAGCTACCCGTGGCAAAAGAACAATGCTAACCGATGTAACAAGAGGAAGTGTTATTCTGGTCAACTTACTGGCTGCTGTGTAAAAACCTACATTCGTTTCATAAGTTAAGAATCCTAGAATAACTGTATCTAAAATTGTATACATACTTGCGGCTATAGTAGTACTTGCAATAAATAGTATTGGCTTTAGGTGTTTTTTTACATCAAGATTTTTAATCTGAAGCTTTACTTGACCACGAAGCAAAATCAAGCCCAAAAGATTACTACCTAAGAAAGATAATACCATAACGAGAAGATATGCCTCAAAATCATCTGATGTTTTTACTGTTGTATACAAAAGTACCAACGCCAATAATTTGATAAAAAGTGATCTGAGCGCAAGAACCCTAAATGCTTCTAAACCTGAATAAAACCAATCGAGTGAACTAAAAGATAAAACTATCAATAAGCCCGCATACAAGTAGAGTGAAAGGTTGGCAGAAAAAAAAGGCACCTGATAAATAACAACTAAATAGACCAAAGAAAACACAATACTCGAAACTAAACTGATCAATAAAAGTTCAGAAAAATTTCTATTCAACTCAGCCTTATCATTACGGTGTTTGGCAATCTGACTGATCCCATATATTGGAATTCCCAATACCGCAAACAAAGCAAAATATTGCGCGAAAGAGGATGCGATCTGAACCTTTCCAATACCTTCCGGACCTAAAATACGAGCCGCATAAGGGAAACTCAATACCGGAAAGAGTATATTGGAAAGGGTGAGTATTAAATGATAAAAATAGTTTTTTTTCATTCAGTGGTCGTTCAGCTGTATCACTGTAATGCTGCAAGATACAGGGATGAACAGGCTTATCCATTTAAAAGAATGATTTTTTTTACCTACAGTGAAATAACCATGTACAGCCTTTTTGGTTATCGGTTAAATCTGCATAGATTTTCCTATTTTTACCCCTAGCATGAACATTCCAAAAGTCAATAGCAGATATGGATTACAAATGATCTTGATTGGATTCTTGATGCTTTCTTTTCTCTCCTGCATCAAAGGCCTTACAAAAAGAAAGTTTTTGTACGAAAATGATTTCGAAAAGGGCAGTATCGGCACAGTAAACATCTATAACGCCAATGGTCCAGCGCAAGGTAATTTCATTGAAACTTTCAACAACACAAAAGTATTAGGCAGATTTTTTAATAATTATGTTGAATTTGAGGCTTTCAACCTACCAAGACATTTTGCTATTCAAGTAGAATTTGACCTTTATATTCATGACGAATGGCAAGGAGACAGTTCTCTTTCAATTCCAGGCACACCTGATCTCTGGAATATTCTTGTAGATGGTAATCCCGAACTTGTGACAACATTCTCCAATACTCGCACATGGCAATCTTACCCATTATTTTTCGGGGCAGGTCAACCGCCATCTCGACCTGGGGTCAATGCTTTCAGAACCGATCTACCAGGAGCTTGCTTATGGAAGGACAGACCAAATGGAACTACACAATACCATATTGTAAAGACTTATGAGCATACTGCCAAAACCCTTAGACTTGCTTTACAGGATAATTTAAAAGTTGCACCAAATACTACATCTCCGATCTGCAATAAAAGCTGGTCGGTTGATAATGTCAGAATTAGCACCATCGACCGGTAATCATTTTTCTATAACGAAACAGAGAACATGTTTGTATTTCCGGCTATTTACCTAGGTTCATTTATCGCAGCATTGATCAGCATTTGGAGAAACAAGCCTCAGGGCATTCTTATTTTCTTGATTTGTGCGTTACCAATATATACTACTACACTTTCTATAACCTTTCAATATGGTTTTGGGGACTTCATACCCTTTATCCAGTCCTTTAAGGAACTCATGATTCTTATTGGACTTTGGTATGTGATTATGAATAGACGCGGGCCATTGAAATTACACCTTATCGATAAGCTAATATTGTTCTTTTTCATCTATAATTTCTTCTACATTATACTACCTATTGGACAATTTGGTATCCTGAAAAAGTTATTAGCATTTAAAAGTCTATGCTTTTTTGTCCCCGTATACTTTGTTGGGAGATTTTTTGAAATCGAACAACTGCATGTAAAAAAATATTTTCGTTTTATTTGTGCAGTTACATTCTTTGCATCTTTATTGTTGATGTATGAGTTATTTACATACACTCATTTTCAAACCTTTACCGGATATGCAGATTATAATTTCTATTTCTTCAATCAAGAGCCATCCGGCAACTATGGTTTATCATGGACCTTTGAAGTAAATGAAATTGGTAAAGGAGCAAAAAGATTTGCTAGTTTTTTTTCAAATCCGCTTGAATTTGCCGCAGCAACAGTTATGACTACTTCTATACTAGCTGCCTTGTACACAGATCAAAGGAATAAAATTAAAATAGACAGCTTTGGTTTTATTGTGCTACTGAGCACTTTCTTCTGTATTTTTTTTGCATTATCCCGGGCTTCTATGGCAAGTTACTTCCTCATGATTTACACCTATTCCTACCTAACTGGTAAACGGAAATTCTTACGTTTTATACATATTTTCTTCTTTGCAGTTGTTATTGCAATTGTATTTTTTGCCGATAAAGATGTCAAAGGTTTTATTATTAATACCATCACTTTTGCGAATTTATCCAGCTTGGGTCATGTTATTGAATGGCTGGATGGTATACAATCCATGATTAGTCATCCATTTGGCATCGGACTAGGAGAATCAGGCAGGATTGCAGGAAGTACAGGAGATAATGTTGGCGGAGAAAGTCAACTGATCATAGTAGGTGTACAATCAGGGGTATTACTTTTAATTGTGTACATAGCAATCTACTTTCTATTGGTTAAAACCGCTTACAAATATTTTCATGTATTTACAGGTAAAGAAAGAAAGATCAGTCTCGCCATTTTTTTAATGAAAATTGGTTTTATTGTACCCATGCTAACCTCCAATTTTGAATCTTATATTTATTTGAGTTATTTAACTTGGTTTCTTTCCGGTGTCCTTGTCAATACTGTTATGATACATCAAAAAAATATAAAAGCTCAAGTCGATCCAATCAATGCTTAATGCATACAATAGCATGATATTATCAAAAAATATTTACTTATTTTTCAAGCATGAGAATTTTTAAATTCTGGGTAAACCATGACAAAGAGGGATCATTTGTGAATCGCTTGAGAAGGGAACGTTTTCAGGTATTGGAGACATATATCAATCGTTTATCGCTAGATAATCGGCCTATAAATATTCTGGATATTGGTGGTGATCTTGGATATTGGAAGCATGTTGGATGGAAAAAAGAAAGAGCACATATTACACTTCTCAACCTTTCTAAAATCAATATTCCTGAAGAAGATAAGCCTTATTTTTCTTTTCATGATGGCGATGCACTTGAGCTACCCTTTAAAAAGGGAGAGTTTGATTTGGTATTCTCTAACTCTGTTATTGAACATGTTGGAAGCACGCAGAATCAAAAAATATTTGCTGAACAAGTTAAAAGTGTATCAGATAAATATATTGTACAAACCCCGTCATTTTGGTTCCCATTAGAGCCGCATAGCTTGATTCCATTGTTTCAATTCATTCCCCATCATTTACGGGCAATTTTAATAATGATCTTTAACATCAATTACTTCCCTAAAGCCAAAAGTTATAAAGAAGCTTTAAAAGTATCCAGATCAACGATCATGCTAACAAAAAAGGAGTTTAGAGCACTTTTTCCTGAAGGAGAGTTGTTCACTGAAAAGTTATTTGGACTACCGAAATCATACACCGTCATTAAAGTCTGAAACCAAGTTTTTCTCGATTCATATAGGCTTCTTACATTTGAAGATTATAAATACTAAAGGTCTGTATGTCTAAACCTCTCAACATATGTATTGATATACGTGACCTGAGGATTGCGAAAACAGGATCGCGCACTTATTTAGATGAACTAGCAAGAGAGTTTCAATCCGACAATGATCCCAACTTCAAATTTATTTTTCTCGACAGTACTTTACCTTTTGTTTATACAGGCAAGAATAAATGGCTCAAGCTAATCGAGCAGCTACGTTTTCTTTTTTGGAAGCAAGTAGAACTACCGCTAAAAGCATGGTACTATAAGGCCGATATTGTTTTTTGTACAGATTTTTTTGTTCCATGGATTCAACTCGGTTATACAACCATACCCGTTTTCCATGATGCTTTTTTTTGGGAGTATCCTGCTCATTATAACAAATATTGGCGTTGGTTATTCTTAAGATTAGGCGTATCTGCTGCTAAAAAATCTTTCTGCATCATAACTCCCACCTTCTATACACAAACAAAAATAGCAGCATACTCAAACATACATGTGAAAAAAATTATTCCCATTTATGAAGCGCCTAAAAGTCTGTCGAATCATGGAAATGCTCCCTCAAAATGGAATTTTTTAAAAGAGAAGAAGTATATTTTACATGTTGGTACTTTTGAAAAAAGAAAGAACCTTATTGTTTTGTTACAAGCATTCCATAGTCTAAAAAAGGATTATGGGTATATAGATCTTGAACTGGTTTTAGTAGGCCAACTGAGTACAAAGTCTACTTTAAATGGAATGCAGGAATTGTATGATCTGATTCATGATCAGGAGCTAAATAAACACATCCACTGCACTGGGTACATAGAAGATGAATACCTTGGATTTTTCTACAAGTATGCTTCAGTTTATGCATTTCCATCTTTGAATGAAGGTTTCGGAATCCCTATTCTTGAATCATTCAAATTTGGAGTACCGGTAGTCATTGCAAATAATACATGCTTACCTGAAGTAGCAGGTAATGCTGCCTTATCTTTTGACCCCTTTCAACCCAAAGAACTCACTGAGTTGTTAAACCAGCTATTGTGTAATGATGCGTTACGTGATGAGCTTATTGAACGAGGAAAGGAAAGAGTAAAAGAATTCTCATGGCAAAAAACAGCTGCAGCAATTAAACAGGTATTTATAGAAGCTTACAACGCTAAATCTAGTTCGATTAAATCCTAATCATTTTTAATCATCCAAAAAGAACCAGGGGCTGCTTCGCGGTTTAACGTAAGCAATACTTTACTCAGCTGATCATAATGATCATTTTTAAGAAGGTTTAATGAAAAGTACACTTCAAAAGAAGTGTTGAATGCCAAGAAAGCTTCGAGAAGATATTGTTCGTTCCACATTCTTCCGAAATCGTGTAGCCACAATTTCGGGTAGTGTCTGGGCGAAAAAATATCATGAATATGTATGATGACCCCTTTTTTGAGCGAAGGCAATAATTGTAAATATTCATACAAGACATCATTTTCAGGGCGAATGATATGCGATGAATCAATAAATAAAAAATCACCTGCCTCTAATGATTGAAAGAAACTAACATCAATGAGCTCAACTTTTTGTCTGATCAGCTCTACATCTTTTAACTGAGCCAACCATGGCATTTCGTAGGGTTCAATGCAGGTTAATGCTGTATGATATCCTTCTTGCTTATTCTTTTTGATGGCCTCAATAGCTATAAGCGTAGAAAAACCTGAGCCTATTTCAATGATTCGTTTGGGTTTAAGATTTCTGATCAATAGATAGTAAAGATCAGCATCACCAAAACTAAATGAGGGGTTCTTTAAATAGAAACTCCCACTACCAAATGTTCCATCAAGAGGAAGTTGCAATAATTCTGTTGCATGTTCCAGTGAACCCAACCTTTTTAATTGTTCTTCTACTTTGAAATCAAAAGGCAAAGATCTTTTCTTGTCAAAATCAAAATCTGAGGAGTACACAAACTGAGGATCGTAATAATGATCTCTGATTGGAAAAACACCGGTTCGCTTGAACGCCGCCCTATTTAACGGAAACTGTTCTACTCCATAAAATTTGATTTTTTTCAGCACCGGCATAAAAAGGTATGTAAAAGGGGCTACCAGTAAGTCGGTGATGCGCAGAACTGTTTTTTTTAGCAAATTTTTCATACGATCTTCGCTCAAATCAGAATATTTGCAAATATTAGTAGAATCGAGTGAAGTTATTCAGTTATTTTGGTATCTATCTAAGTAAGTCTATTAAACCTTTTTATCATCAGTATTACACAACATATAAAGGATCGTTTTGAAGGAGATTGGAAAAGCAAGGATAAGTGGATAACACTGTTCCGTTTAGGTATCTTTTTTATAAGAGGTTGCTGGCATCGTATTTTCTTTCGGACTTCACGGGGTATTGTACTGATTGGAAAAAATGTATCTGTTAGATATAGTAACTACCTGCATGCCGGCTCGGATCTTATTATTGAAGATGGTGCTGAAATCAATTGCTTATCCAGTAAAGGGATCAGACTAGGAAATCGGGTCACTATTGGGAAGTATGCCATCATTAGGCCTTCAAATATGTATGGAGGAGCCATTGGCGAAGGGCTTGAGGTTGGGGATCATTCAAATATTGGGCCCTTTGCTTATATCGGTTGTTCGGGGCATATCCGTATCGGAAAGCATGTGATGATATCTCCCAGAGTAAGTATTTATGCAGAAAATCACGTTTTTGATGATGTACAAAAATTGATGAAGGAACAAGGCGTAACAAGGAAAGAAGTTGTGATTGAAGACGATTGCTGGATTGCCTCCAACAGTATTATTTTAGCCGGTGTTACGATAGGAAAAGGATCCGTTGTTGCTGCAGGAAGTGTTGTAACGCATGATGTGCCACCCTATAGTATTGTAGCAGGTGTTCCGGCACGAGTTATCAAACAAAGAACATAGAGCCGATGAAGATATTGATATTACACAGCTCATCGGATCTCTATGGCGCAGGTAAAATACTATTGATTACTGTTGCAGCTATTCAGGAAGCCGGGCATACACCTATTGTAATTGTATCGGAGCCGGGTCCATTATCTGATCAACTCCAACAAAATAATGTCGACGTAAAATTCATTAAACTAGGTATATTAAGACGTAAATACAAATCCATACCTGGTATTTGGAATAGAATCAAAACCTTATACAAAGCACATCGATCGATCCGAAAAATCATCTTTGAAGAAGAAATTGATTTGCTTTACTCCAATACCACAGCGGTATTGGTAGGTGCTTTAGTAGCAAGATCCTCAGGCATTCGTCATATCTGGCATATTCATGAAATCATTCAGAAACCTAAAATACTTGCTTCATTTTTAGGAAAAATTGTAAATCGCTATAGCCACAAAGTGATTGTTGTTTCAAATGCTGTACTCGATCACTGGAAGCAATGGGTGAATCATGAAAAAATCACCTGTATTCACAACGGAATTGATTACAGCCCTTATGTATCTGTATCCAATGAAAGCAATACTTTAAAAGATCATTTGTTACCAGGGAATGCAAATCTATTAGTGGGTATGATCGGTAGAGTACATCATTGGAAGGGGCAAGATTATTTTCTTGAGATTGCCTCACATTTATTGAAGATGAAATTTTCAGTACATTTTATTATGGTAGGAGATGTGTTTCCAGGCAATGAGTACTTATATGAGAAACTCAACCATATAAAAGAGGAAAAGGAGCTAAAAAATCATGTAACAGATCTTGGCTATAGAACAGATATTCCTGCTTTATTACAATCCTTTGACCTATTTGTATTACCATCTATACAACCCGACCCTTTCCCAACAGTGATTTTGGAAGCGATGGCTTCGGCCAAAATGGTTGCCGCAACCGCTCATGGTGGTGCACTAGAAATGATCACTGATGGTGCAGATGGAGTATTAATACCATGGAATAATGCAGAGGTAGCTGCAGAAAAAATCAGTATTTATTTACAAAATCCGGCTCTTCGCAAGGCTATTGGCAATGCAGCACAATCGAAAGTTATGGATCATTTCTCCGAGAATGCGTTCAAAAAACGTCTGATGGATGTAATTTTGAACACCTAGCTAGTTTTCGAAAAGACATAGCAATCAGATATCTGCTTGCATTCAAAGACAAAGATCAAAGCCGACATGAAAATATCTATCATTGGTTCTCGAGGTTACCCCTATGTTTACAGCGGCTATGAGACTTTTGTAAAAGAGTTATCAGAACGACTCGTAAAGCAGGGAATTGAAGTAAGAGTCTATTGTCATAAACAGTTGTTCAAAGAAAAACCGACACAAGTCAATGGAATTCAGCTTATCTATATCCCAACCATTGAAACCAAGATACTTAGTCAGCTAATACATTCATTCTTATCTATGTTTCATGCTTGCTTTTCCTCTGCTGATGTGATTTTAGTGGTAAATGCAGCCAATGGACCATGGGGCATCATAAGCAGATTGTTTCGTAAGAAAACCATGATCAATGTAGATGGAATGGAATGGCTGCGACCTAAATGGAAAGGATTGGGTGCTAAGTATTTCAAAGTGGCAGCATGGTTATCAACCCGCTTATACGATCGAATTATTACAGATGCTGAAGCTATGAGACAGGTATACTTAAAAGAGTTTAACAAAGACTCGACCGTGATAGCTTATGGTGCTAATATTCGATATAGCCAACAACCCGAGTTATTGAAAACCTTTGGATTAATTCCACAGGAATACTACTTAATCGTTGGTAGACTAATACCTGATAACAATTCGGATTTATTGCTGGAGGGATTTTTACGTGCAAACAGCTCAAAGAAACTTGTTATCGTCGGCGACGTACCCTACAAGGATCAATTTGCTATGTCCATGAAAACCAAGGCTTCTGACAGGGTAATCTTTTTGGGATATATTAATAATAGTGAGATATTAGCAGAGTTGTATCATCATTGCCATGCTTATCTTCATGGTCATGAATTTGGTGGTACAAACCCTACTATGTTAAAGGCAATGGCTTATGGATGTGCCATTTTAGCACTAAATACAGTCTTTAACAAGGAAATGCTGGCCGATGGTCAATTCGGGCTCTTTTTTGAAAAGAATCCCGATTCATTGGCAATTTTGATGCAACGAACTGAGAATGACACGGATCTGATGCAAAAGTTTCGTACAGCATCAAGGCAAGGGATAACAAAAAAATACGATTGGGATACCGTAACTGCTCAATATCTTGAGGAAATGAAGCGCTTAAAAAAGGTTTTTTAGGTATTAAACCATTTTAGGTGAGCCCAGATAGTAAAACTGTCCGGCGCTTTGATTTAGTGGGAAGTGCTTAATTTACCGGGCTTAAAAATGATCGCATTATTAAATGCATCAAAACAAAAACTTCCATTGGAAATAGTATAAAATCCAAGGAGCAACATGTCAAAAACTTATAACAGATATACCGTTATCCGCTACATCATCGATGCTCCTGTTGTAGGTATCTCCTATCTCCTTGCTCTACATTTTACAAAAATTCAAAGCTTATTCACAACTGATATTTATAATTATTTATTTACGTTCATTGCTCTCTCAGTTTGGTATATATCCACATCTGTTTCTAAGCTTTATGCAGACAGAAGGTCCAATAAATTTTCAGAGGAGATCATTTTTATCATCTATACACTGATCATTTTTACCATTTTACTGAGTTCGGTCTCCTTCTTCGTAAGACATTACTTTATTTTCAATGCTCATTTTTTTACTTTTTTGATCGGCACTTTGTTTGTTTTCCTGACACTAACCAAATACATTATCAGGAAATATTTACACTCTGCTATCTATCAAGGTAAGTTATTCGATAATATTTTGATTATTGGTGCTACCCCATCAGCTCTTGATTTTTATGAAACGATCAATAAATATTATTACTATGGTTATAAGTGTATTGGTTTTTTAGATAACCAAACTTCAAAAATGAACGGATGCGCTTATTATGGACCGATCGATCAACTTTCGCAGGTATTAAGTACCCAGCAAATAGATGAAGTCGTGATCGCATTACCTGATTCTGATGGTAAACAAATACAACAATGCATTGAGATCTGTGACTATTATACCACTAAAACACGTATCATTCCTGATCTTCGTCAATATGCCTCTTCACATATTCAGGTAAATAATATTGGTTTATTACCGGTAATCAGTGTACGAGAACTACCATTGGATAAGTTTGAAAACAAACTATTAAAAAGGGTGTTTGATATTATCTTTTCTGCGCTTTTCTTCATCTTACTAGGCTGGTGGTTATTACCACTAATTGCATTGGCAATCAAATTAACGTCTAAAGGCCCTATAATTTTTAAGCAAGAAAGATGGGGACTAAACAATGAAAAAATCGTTTGCTATAAATTCAGAACCATGATCGTTGAGAGTGGTGACACCGATGAACATGGTAACTATCTACAGGCCATGCGTAATGATCCTCGTGTTACCAGACTCGGAAGTTATTTACGTAAAACCAATATGGATGAATTGCCACAATTCTGGAACGTACTCATTGGCAATATGTCAGTCGTGGGCCCACGTCCTCACCCTACTCCTTTGAATCTTGAATCGATGCATACAGTTGAAAACTATATGTTACGTCATATGGTCAAACCAGGCATTACAGGATGGGCACAAGTAAACGGCTGTAGAGGAGAAACCAGAACCATTGGATCCATGCAAAGACGAATCAATTTTGATCTATATTATATTCATCGCTGGACTTTTTGGCTTGACTCACAGATCATACTTCAGACCATCATCAATATCTTCAGAGGAGATCAAAATGCTTACTAAGACGAGCATTTGAATCGAGTATCTTTTTATAGAACGGTATTTATCATGAAGCGCTTGATTATCCGATAGCTCAGACTAAATTTGTCATAGGCTCTCAGATCCATTTAAATAGATCCATTGCATGAAAAAAAATTGTTTTCTCATACTGGTTTTCTTTATAACCTATCAACTCCATGCCCAGATCGTATTCGAAGATCATCGTTCTGAGATCTATAATTATCTCTATCGTATGGCCCAAAAAGGGCTGATCAGTTTTGAAGATCATATCCGCCCTTTACCACGTAAACAAATTATACAAGCGCTTGATAGCCTTGAAAAGCAAACTCAGACATTAACTGTCTTAGAAAGAAAAGAATTACAGTTTTATCAAAAAGAATATTCAGATTTAAAAGCTCCTGTTCAATCAAACACAGATCTCAGAATACTCAGAAAAGATGGCTATGGACGTTTACGTGGAATGTCAGTAAGAAGTCAGCAACAACTACTGAATGTTGACCCTGTATTCATAGCTGGTGTCATAGGAGGCAATGGTCGGAATGTTAAAAGATCCGGAACAGGTTTGAATGTATGGGGACAATCAGGGAAATGGGGATACCAGCTGTTTTATGAAGACATCAATGAAAGTGGTACCGGTATTGATTCATTGCGTGCATTTACTCCGGAGATCGGTATTATCCGTCGCGATACTTCCAATAAGAAATCACAAAATTTTATGCAAGTAAGAGGCGCTATCTCTTATGGTTGGAAAAATGGTTCTGTGAGTATCGGTAATGATCGGTTACTATGGGGTTATGGTGAAAATGGAAGGGTGATCCTATCAGATAAAGCACCTTCATATCCTTATCTAAGATTAGATTATCGGCCTTTTTCATGGCTAAGCTTTAATTATGCGCATGCTTGGTTAAATTCAAAACTGATAGACTCTACCAGAACTTACGGAACCGGCAATACTGTATTTGGTGGAGAAAGAAAAGTGTTCATTCCTAAATTCTTTGTGACACATAGCATATTGGTTCGTCCAATCAAAGGACTTGATCTGGCTGTTGGAGAATCAATTGTGTATTCCGATAGACTAGATGCCGGCTATTTTGTTCCGGTTGTATTTTTTAAGATGTATGAGATCAATGCTAACAACAGTAGCATTTTAAGCGGCTCTAATGGTCAAATCTTTTTTCAGGCAAGCTCAAGAAACCATATTCCTGGTACGCATATTTATGGGACATTTTTTATTGATGAAATGCGCATATCAACATTTTTCAACCGAGCAAAAAGAAGAAACCAATCAGGCTATACCGTTGGAATCAGCAAAACAGATCTGCTACTACCCTATCTAACAGCTACTTTTGAATACAGTAGAATTACTCCTTTTACATATCGCAACCTAATTCCTGCTCAAGATTATACACATCATGGCTATAGTTTAGGAGACTGGATGGGGAACAACGCCGATAGATTATTATTCTCTCTAAAATATACTCCCATACCTCGTTTAAAAACATTTGTCCGCTATCAACAAGTAAGAAAAGGGGGAGCTGGTACATTAGAGCAACAATATTTTCAGGAACCTCAGCCTTCTTTTTTGTTCAATCATCAATTCACACAAAAAGAATGGTTTACAGGCATAAGTTATGAGTGGATCAATAACCTTACCCTGTATGCCAATTTCAGATCCCTTCGAACACATAGCATAGCAGATAACTCATCTAAAAATGATAAAATTCTAAGCGCAGGGTTCACCTTTGGATTTTAAACCTTCATTCTATTATCTGAGCCCGTTACAATAGATAATCATTTTTAATTTGAAAGAAATGACTTGGGATTTTCTTGCCCTTCCATTAAGGGGTCCGGTACGCTAGGGACATTAGGCTTATTCTGGCTAACCAACGAAAAAAATCGCATATTTGCAATAACTTATACATGCAAATGAAGCCTATATTCTATCTATTCCTGTCTGTACTCTTAAGTTTAACACTTGATGCCCAAGCCCAAACCTCTGGTGTGGGTTTTCCGGGTATGAAGGGAGGCCAAATGTCTGATCAACAAATGATGCAGTTATGGCAGCAAGCTCAAAGAGCAGGCATGTCTGAAACCGATGCGATGAATATGTTTGTGAGAAGCGGTATGTCGCCGACAGATGTTGAGGCATTTAGAAAAAGGTTGCTTCAAATGAATAATGGAGGTATCAAGACCAGTCAAAAGGCATTGATCAAGGATACGAGCAATATGGTTACAGATAGCTCTTGGATCAAACAAAAGCCTGTAGTCAAGAAAAAGGCACGTTATTTCGGTCATCAATTTTTTAGTAATCCAAGACCATTGATGCAGCCCAATCTGCTCATCGCAACACCAAAAAATTATATTCTCGGACCCGGTGATGAATTGTCTTTAACAATCACAGGTATCAATACAAAGGAGATCACCGCTCTGGTAAATCTTGAAGGAAATGTACAGGTAGAGTATGCAGGACTGATCAACGTTAGTGGTTTAACCATTGAACAAGCTACTCAGAAGATCAGAAATAAACTTACAAGTATCTATCCTGCTTTAACAACAGGTGCTACCAAGCTTTTTGTATCATTAAACAACATACGATCCATTCGAGTAACAGTGGTAGGTGAAGCACAGGTTGTTGGTGATTTTATAGTTTCTTCCTTAGCATCGGTAATGAATTTACTTTATTTATCAGGTGGACCATCGGATAATGGGTCATTAAGGAATATTGAGCTAATCAGAAACAATAAGGTCGTTGAAACGATCGACTTTTATGAATTTCTAACAAAAGGTACTTTTTCAAAAAATATCAGACTAGAGGATCGAGACATTTTAAGATACCCGCTCTATCAAAAAAGAGTCGTGCTTGATGGAGAAGTAAAACGACCAATGATTTTCGAGCTTACAGAAAAAGAAACTTTTTCTGATTTACTTAATTTCGGAGGTGGAACAACGGAATACGCTATCACGGATGCTGCTAAAATTGTTCAGGTAAACAATCGTAATTATAGTGTTCGCGACCTTCCTGCAAATGATTTCCCTTATTTCATCCCACGCAATGGCGATTCTGTATATTTTTCGCGAGTAGCAGACACTTATCAAAACCTTGTTACACTTAGCGGTGCTGTTCATAGACCTGGCAATTATGAATTGACAGATAATTTAACACTCACTCAACTCATTAAAAAAGCAGATGGTGTAACTGAAAATGCCTTTTTAAACCGTGGTCTTATCAAACGTCAAAGAGAAGACGCCAATAAGGAAATGATCTCATTTAATATCAAAGATGTTCTTGATGGTAAACAGGATATTAAACTAGTCAAAAATGATTCTATCATCATCAATACAAAGAGTAGTCTGAAAGATGAGCTTACTATTACAGTTGCAGGAGCTGTAAGAACCCCTACTACTTTTGTTTTTAGAGAAGGAATGACCATTGAAGATGCTATTTTACTTGCTGGCGGACTTAACAACGATGCTGCAAATCATAAAATTGAAATATCTAGGCTAGAAAAAAATAAATCAGATACCCTTGCCAATCGTTTGCTGGAAATACTCACTGTATCAA
>JBDKEH010000072.1:0-8146 GCA_039795345.1 Bacteroidota bacterium | reverse complement strand
GCAGTAGCGATAGCACCAGAGAATTTCTTACGCTGGATGCTGGTATATCCTGTTACAACTACTTCAGATACACTGTTAGCTTCAGCTGTCGTCAACGCAATGGTTAATGCGCCGCCTGTTAGGGCAACGGTACGATCGTTAAATCCGATTGATGATACAACGATAGAAGTAGTAGCGTTAGGAACGCTGATGGTAAAGTCGCCGGTTGCATTAGTAGCACCAACAGCTCTACCATTGGCCTTAATGGTAGCACCTGAGACAGGGTTCCCATTGGCTTCAGTTACCTTACCGGTAACAGTTTTGTTTTGAGCGGAAGCCGTCGCTATAAATAGCAGCAGAACTCCCAAAAGTGATACGAGTTTTCTCATTTGTTCTGGTTTTTAAAAGTTTTAGGCATGTTCATGAAGAATGTAGTGGTTACATTGTTTGTTTTAGATGAAGAAAAATCTTGGATATAATGTTTTAAAATCAGTTGTACCATTCATTATTTGTTTGCTCATTTCTCACGCATCATTTTCTTGATACTGTCAAGTGCCAACATTTATTCTCAATCCATATCTAATCGATACGGTGAAAAAAGTACCGGCAACGACATTTTAATGATTTCTTTCTGGCATTTATCGAAGTATCAGCACATAAATAAAGACCATAAACGGTCAAAAATGCTGCATAAACGGTTGTAAATGTTAAAAAAACTTAAATGCTGACAAAAAAATGAATATATATTATTTTATTTAATTTATATATATTATAATTATTAGTTGTTTAGAAATTACTTTTTTGTTAATTAGAAGTCTTTGTTCACCTAATTTGTAGATATTTCGCAGGGGATAAGTTATACAGTGTGTTGATGGATGGATAGAAAAATCACCCCCTAAGCTATGTTGTCAATCAGTTCTTTCTCCGTTAAAACCCCGCGACTTTACACATAAAAAACCGTTTTTTCCCCATTGGATAAAAATCTAATATGCAATTGATTCATAGTGTGTTGCACAAACGAACCCCAAATAGAAAACTTATGAGAAAAATTGTACTCGGATATGCAGGATTATTATCTTTTTTGATAATAACCTCATTTGCATCTGCGCAAAACCATTTTTATGTTGCCGGCTCAGGTAATAATGCCAATGATGGATTATCACTAACCAGCGCTAAAGCTACCATCAATGGCGCGCTGACTGCAGCTGCAGCCGGTGATGTTATTCATGTTACACCCGGTACATACACCGAAAAAATCAGCATCAACAAACAAGGAATTAAACTGGTATCAACAGAAGGAGCTGCTGTTACATTCATCAATCCTTCCTTGGCTGCCGGTGTGGGTACTGTTTCTATTGTTAGTGGCATCAACAATGTTACCATCGGTGAATCAGGAAAAGGATTCACGATCACAGGATTTGATGGAAGCGGCGCCGTAGAAACTGGTGCAATTTATTTAGTCGGTACTCATCAAAATATTCGTATCGAGGGTAATAATATCGTTGCAAATGGAGAACATGGTCTAGGATCTAACTTCAATACTGCTATTGATAATATCATCATCAATGACAATATTTTTTCAGGCAAAACATTTATAGGAAATGAGCCTGGAGGATGTGGTTCTTCCACTCAATTTACTCTTGGAAATAATGTTCCTCGTCAATTGGTTGTTCTGGGTGGCGGTGCAACAGTGAGTAATTCTAGGAATGTAACTTTTACAAACAACAAAGTAATAGGAACTACCGGAGGATATAACACTGCTTCAGGATGTTTTCAGGGAAATACACAAGTTACCATTGATGTGATTGGTGCGCTTATTTCCGGAAATATTTTTGATGGTGTTACAACTGCCGGTTCTAGTCTTCGTACCAGAGGAAATGCAACAAGTATTAGTTGTAACACTTTTTACAACCGCAATCTTGGTCAAGGAGCTACTCATATTTTTCTTTTTGATCAAGATCCTTTAACCGGTGCAAACCCATCTTCGATTACAGGTATCTTACAGGCTAACTCATTCCCTAATGGTGGGTCTGCTTTTACTTCCGGATATATCGCAGGAAATTCAGGTACCTATTTTATCTATCGTGATGCTGCTCAAGCTGCAAACGCTAATCAATTACTGGGTACGTCTTTTAATATTACTAATGGACCAGCTGCACTGGCTAACCTACCTAAGCTTTTTCCTTTTAGTGTGGTTTCAGACATCAATAGTTGTGGAGCTGTGGTGAATCTCCCTATTCCAACACCGGCAGCATTTTGTACGAACAATATTGTCTCTGTAACCAATGATGCAAACAGCAACAACTTTTTTGAAGTAGGAAAAACAAGGGTTGTTTGGACTGCTACTGATATTCATGGTAATACTGATACAGCATGGCAATTTGTAACTGTTATCGATAATCAAAATCCAACGATAGAGCCTGTAACACCTGTTGTCAGTTGTGCCAATGCAACGGGATCATATACACTGCCAGCTTTAAGTATATCAGATAATTGTGGCATTGGTAGTGTCACATATGTGATTTCAGGTGCAACTAATCGAACAGGTGTAGGAATAGAAGCGAGCGGATCTTTCAATACCGGAGTGTCAACTGTTACTTATACTGTTACAGATATTCACGGAAACACTCGATCCTATGCTTACGATGTTACCATCAATGCAGCTAGTGCGGCAACATTCACTGTAAGCAATGCTGATGCATTTTGTAATCAACTTTCATTAACGGCTAATGGATCCTCCGGTTCATCATATCAGTGGAGTTTTGCAGGTAATACCGTTAGTACACAGTCTGTTCTCAATTTAGGACTGATAAATCCTGATGGTGTTTATCAACTTCAAGTGATAGATGCCAATGGTTGTGTGTCTACACCGGCTACTTATCAATATCAAAAACAATCGATCGCTGGTAACTACACATTACTTGCTTCCAACAAACTTTCATTGGGTATAGGTAATCGGGTGAATAGTGGAAGTGTGGGTGTTTCCGGCGTTTTTGGAAAAGCCATTTTTGAGCGTAATAGTAGTGTAGCATCTAATGGATCTTTTGTAAAAGCACCGATCGTTGTTCGTAATGGTTCCGGTATCAATCTTGCATCTGTTATTTACGGAAGAGCATTGGTAACATTACCTTCTATGCAAAACAATACTTCGTCAACACGTAATCTTTCCAACTTTACTGTTAATAGGAATGCAGCTGTGACATTATCTTCTAACTACAACAATCTCACAATACGCAGAGGGGCGGATGTAGTATTGAATGGAAATACTTTCGGACAAATCAAAATTGAAGAAGGCGCAAGGGTACGATTTACTCAAACAGTACTGAATATCGGAGAGCTGAATGTTGAAGAAAGCTCGCAAAGTAATCTGACAACTGTTCGATTTGCAGGTGGATCAAGTGTGCGTATCAGTAATAAAGTTCAAATCGGTTCTGATACTCGTATCAACCCTGATAACAACAAAGTGACCTTCTATTTGGGTGATCTCAATAGAGATGATGAACGATTTGCGGTAAAGGGATCTAATATTCAGTTTACCGGTAACGTGTTTGTTCCAAAAGGAGCTATTCGTTTATCAGGAGATCAAAAAAGAGGAAATGATAACAGTACTTCGAATGTGAGTATGACCGGTTTCTTCATCGCTGAAGAAATCGAAAGTACCATTCCTAATGTTATATGGAATAGCTATACCTGTGGTGCTCAGCCGACTTATGTTTCTAATGGCTGGACAACTTCTCAGTTTGCTACAGCAGAAGATAAAAAGAAAGATGAACCATTCAGTGTACAAGTGATCGGTAATCCATCTACTTCTTTCTTTACATTGAAATTACAAAGCCAACGCACACAAGCCATTCAGTTGCGTGTAACAGATGCAACAGGAAGAATGGTGGATAGCAGGGCGAATAATCAACCTAACAGTACCGTTCAAATTGGTCATAACTATGCACCGGGAACTTACTTTGTTGAGTTGATGCAAGGTGCAGATAGAAAAGTAGTTCAACTGATGAAAATTCGTTAATTTCTCCTAAACCATACTAATTGCTTGTTGCCAAAAGCCCGCTTTTTAGCGGGTTTTTTCTTATTTGATTCGCATAATTTTAAAAATGTAATCATCCAGAGGACATTAACTTATATAAATCAATTCATAAATCGAAATGCGCAATACTACAAAGCTAAAAGCCATACTCAAAAATTATCATATTGATCTTTCTATGCAAGAAGATGAAATCATGGTGATGAACCTCATTCACAGAGAGACAGCAACTATTACCAGTTTTGAAGAAGCTTCTTATACCAAGTTAATTGCTAAAGCCTATTCGTTCATGCAAAAGCAACTCAACCTTCGTCGAAATATCTGATCATAAATAGATAATAAAAAAGCCGCCTACAGTCATTTACTGCGGCGGCTTATATGATATTGTAAGATCGATAATTTACTTACCCAAATACTTTTTCACTGCATCATGCAATCCACTACTTAAAGGAACAACCGGTAGTCGAACTTCATTTTGAATCAATCCTTGTTCGAACATAAATGCTTTCACTCCTGATGGATTGTTTTCAGCAAACATCAGGTCGTATGCTTTTAGTAATGGGTCATTGAGTTTTTTAGCAGTTGTCATATCACTGTTCAATGCTGCACGAACCATATCAGAAAACTGTTTAGGAAACGCATTGGCGGCAACACTAATAACGCCATCCATACCGCATGCAATTTGTGCCATGGCTAAAGCATCATCTCCGCTGACTACTAAAAAGTCCTCAGGTTTATCACGAAGAATTTCCATACACTGCACCATATCACCACTCGCTTCTTTCATACCTGCGACATTTGCAACTTCATGAGCCAAACGAATAGTGGTTGCGGCACTCATATTGCGACCTGTTCTTCCGGGAACATTGTATAGAATGATCGGTTTAGGTGAAGCTTCTGCTACGGCTTTGTAATGCTGAAAAATACCTTCCTGAGATGGTTTGTTATAATACGGAGCCGCGCTCAATACAGCAGTTGCTTTATCCAATGGAAAATAACTCAGATCCTTCACAACCTCAGTTGTATTATTACCCCCTACACCAACTATCACAGGTACACGACCTGCCACTTTTTCAAAAGTATATGTAACGATATCTTTCTTCTCCTGTTTCTCAAGGGTAGGGGTTTCACCGGTTGTGCCTAATGTGATGAGGTATTCAACCCCACCGGCAATCATGGCATCAATGACTTTTCCCAATGCATCAAAATCAATACTAAGATCCTTCTTAAAAGGGGTCACTAACGCTACGCCTGTTCCTCTTAATTGAGTTTTTAGAGACATTTTTTTTTTAGTCCATGGTCCATGGTTGATGGTCCATAGTAGAGATATAATGAGTATAAATTGTTCTTGCTATAGCTGTAGTCTATAGACCATAGACCATAGTCCATAGACCATGGTCCATGGACTATGGTCTAAACCGCTTCTTCCCAGAATCCCATCTTACCATATTTCTCAATACGATCATTGATGCGTTGTTCAGGGTCTTTATCCTTTATTTCTTTCAGTGCTTTAAGAATGTATGATTTGAGAATATCTGCAGCTTCAGTATAATCCCAATGTGCACCACCTAAGGGTTCATGAACGATCTCATCTACTAATCCGAAACCTTTCATATCGGTAGCAGTAAGTCGCAGTTGTTCAGCTGCTACTTCTTTTTTCTCCCAGCTTCTCCATAAAATAGAACTACAACTTTCAGGAGAGATAACCGTATACCAGGTATTCTCCATCATCAACACTTTATCACCTACACCAATACCTAAAGCACCACCTGAAGCACCTTCACCAATGATCACCACAATTACTGGTACTTTCAGGCGTATCATTTCATAAATATTTCTGGCGATGGCTTCACCTTGTCCACGCTCTTCCGCTTCAAGCCCCGGATAAGCCCCCGGCGTATCTACCAAGCAAACGATAGGCTTACGAAACTTCTCAGCGAGTCGCATTAAACGTAAAGCCTTACGATAACCTTCCGGATTGGCCATACCAAAATTTCTCAGCTGACGTAATTTGGTATTGGTACCTTTTTGCTGACCGATGAACATGACTGTTTCCCCATCTAACTGGGCGAATCCACCTACCATGGCTTTATCATCTTTGAAATTGCGATCGCCATGCAACTCTACAAAATCAGTACACATTTTATCAATGTACTTCAGCGTATATGGACGATCAGGATGGCGACTCAACTGAACACGCTGCCAAGGAGTCAAGTGCTGAGTGATCTCCTTTCTCTTTTCAAGAATAGAAGCTTCCAATTGACTTAAGGTAGCGGTATAATCTATTTTAGGGTTCTTTTCAGCCAGTTTCTTGGTATCCTCAATTTGTTCGTACAATTCTTTGATAGGTTTTTCAAAATCAAGGAATTGTCTGTTTGGGTATTGGGGCATAATCGTCGTTTAGAGTGGTAAAATTAGGGGTTCAGATTTTTTCCTGAAAAGATTTGTTTATGAAAATGCTTTACCCTTATCTTTGCCGTCCCGAAAACGGAACAAAAGGGAAGTTTTTGAGGGTTTGGATCGGTAGTTCAGTTGGTTAGAATGCCGCCCTGTCACGGCGGAGGTCGCGGGTTCGAGTCCCGTCCGGTCCGCAGAAAGTCTCAGCTATAAAGCTGGGACTTTTTTGTTTATGGCCTACTACGTCTATATCATACAAAGTTTTAAGGATAGTAGTCTTTATAAAGGATTTACCGAAAACCCATTACGTAGGCTTGCACAACATAATAATCGAGAGTCAAAGTATACTTCTATGAAAACACCTTGGAGGCTAGTTTATGTTGAAGAATTAAGTTCGAGAAAAGAAGCATTGATTAGGGAGAAAAATTTGAAAAAAGCAACAAATGAAAGGCTAAAAGCTTTAATTACTCATACTAAAAATATTGTAGCACAATTTCAATGAAAGAATATGAATGGGACATCCCGATAATGTTCTGGGAAGGGGTTCGAGTACTCCCCACAGTATTGTGGGGATCCGCAGAAAGTCTCAGCTATAAAGCTGGGACTTTTTTGTTTTACCACCATCTATGTCAAAATTCAGGGAATATAATTCGTAACTTATTCCCAAATCCCTGCAATGCATTCCACCCTAACTGCAAACAAATGGAGAATATCATCCATTGATATCCTTCGTGGATTGGTCATGATCATTATGGCACTAGATCATGTAAGAGACTTCTTTCACATTACTGCCATGACAGAAGATCCCACCAATCCGGCAACAACAACACCTATCTTATTTTTTACCCGTTGGATGACACATTATTGCGCGCCGGTATTTGTGTTTTTATCAGGTACTTCTGCATTTCTATCCGGACAAAAGAAAACCAAAAAAGAATTGTCTGTTTTTTTGTTGAAACGCGGTCTCTTTCTGATCGTACTTGAAATTGTGGTAATCAATTTTTTAGTGGTATTTGATCCTTTATATCGATTTGTTGGCTTGCAAGTGATTTGGGTGATTGGGGTATCAATGGTCTTACTGTCTTTTTTGATCTATCTGCCTATTCGTGTGTTGTTCGTCATAGGAATTGCATTGGTGGTTGGACATAATATGCTGGATGGGTTTAACTATCGTAATATGGATGAAATTCCTTTATGGTATGCATTGCTTCATCAGCAAATGTTTACTTCTTATGCCGATGGAAGATTCTTTGCGGTCTTATATCCATTGATTCCATGGCCGGGGATCATGTTATTGGGCTATTGTATGGGTGCCTGGTTTGTAAAAGAATTTGAAGCAGCCAAACGAAAGAGATTATTACTGGGGTGGGGTAGTGCAGCAGTGATCGCTTTCTTTTTTATGCGCTGGCTGAATGTGTATGGTGATCTGGTTCCATGGACTACACAAAAGGATACAACGGCTACGATTATTTCCTTTTTCAATGTAACCAAATATCCGCCTTCACTCTTGTATTGTTGCATGACGCTTGGTCCCGCTTTATTGGCATTGATCTGGTTAGAGAAAGTAAAAGGTAAATGGTCTGAAATAGTGATGGTATATGGTCGTGTACCGATGTTTTATTACATCCTTCATTTCTTCCTGATTCATATGCTCTGCATCGTTGCATTCTTTGCAACAGGCAGACCCTTGAGTGATGCGGCGAGTGGCAATTTTGCATTTCGTCCGAATGACTTTGG
>JBDKEH010000047.1:0-6467 GCA_039795345.1 Bacteroidota bacterium | reverse complement strand
CCGGCCATTTGAACACCGGAATCTTTGGTAGCGAAGTACTCTTCAACTGTCGTTGATTTTTGTTGACAGGCTACAATGAATGCAAAAGAGAGCAGTGCAAATAAAATTCTCATAGCAATTGGTTTTTATGAAAAAGGCTTATCCTTAAAGATAAGCCTTCGTTATAAATTTTGCGAATGATGTCTTTTATCTACCCATATATACCATCAATATCTGCACATCACTGGGATTCACCCCGCTGATGCGGCTTGCTTGTCCGAGAGTGCGCGGACGAATGCGTTTGAATTTTTGAAGGGCTTCATTGGATAACGCTGCTACACGATCATAATCAAAGCTATCCGGAATCTGGGTGTTCTCCATTTGACTCATACGCGTGGCGATCTCCTGTTCTTTTTCGATGTAGCGTTCATACTTGATCTGTATTTCTGCCTGCTCGATCGTGTCTTTATCAAAACCATTTAATGCGTTTGCTAAACCGGGTATATGTTGCATCAAAGAAGGCAGGTCAACATTCGGACGCAAAATGATCTTCGCTGCTTTCTGTTTTTCTGATATAGCTGCAGAGCCAATGCTTTCAAAGAAGTTGTTGATATGATCCGGTTCAATATTGAATTCTTGTAAGATCTTTTTGATCGAAGCAACGCCATCTCTTTTACTAATGACTTTATCCATTCTATCTTGAGAAGCAAGACCTAGTCTGTAACTCAGTTCTGTCAAACGCAGATCAGCATTGTCTTGGCGCAAGAGTGTTCTAAACTCGGCTCTGCTGGTGAACATGCGATAGGGTTCATCGGTTCCTTTGCTGATCAAGTCGTCGATCAATACACCAATATAGGCTTCACTTCTTTGTAAGATCACCGGATCTAATTCTCTTGCTTTTTGGTGCGCATTGATACCTGCCATTAAACCCTGACAAGCTGCTTCTTCATATCCGGTAGTACCGTTGATTTGTCCGGCGAAGAATAAATTGGAGATCAGTTTTGTCTCCAGAGAATATTGTAATTGTGTCGGCGGAAAATAATCATACTCGATGGCATAGCCTGGTCTGAAGATCCTGCAATTCTCAAAACCCGGAACAGTACGAATTGCTTCGTATTGCACTTCTTCCGGTAATGAAGTAGAGAATCCGTTGACATAGATCTCAACCGTATTCCATCCTTCCGGCTCAACAAAAAGCTGATGTCTTTCGCGATCTGCGAAGCGGTTGATCTTGTCTTCAATGCTCGGACAATACCTTGGTCCGGTTCCTTCAATTCTTCCTTGGAACATTGGACTTCTATCGAATCCGGTTTTCAGAATATCGTGTACTTGTTCGTTGGTATAAGTAATATAACAGCTGCGTTGTTCGGTTGCTTTGATACGGGGAACATCGGTATAAGAAAAGCCGACGATCTCATCATCTCCTTTCTGTTCTTCCATTTTGCTGTAGTCCAAACTACGGCCATCCACACGAGGAGGCGTTCCCGTCTTTAAGCGATCACTTTCAAAACCGAGTTCTACCAATTGCTCAGTGATACCGGTCGCAGCTTTTTCAGCGACACGTCCACCCCCAAATTGTTTCTCACCAATATGGATGATACCATTCAAAAATGTACCACTGGTCACCACCACGGTTTTGGATTGGATCTCGTGTCCCAATCCGGTCACCACTCCACAAGCCCTACCGTCTTTGATAATGATGGAACGAACCATGTCTTGATAGAAATCTACATTCGGTGTATTCTCTAGCATCTCTCTCCACTTGGCAGCAAAGAGCATGCGGTCGTTTTGTGTACGAGGGCTCCACATAGCAGGACCCTTACTGCGGTTCAGCATGCGGAACTGTATGGTACTGAGGTCGGATACAATACCACTGTATCCACCCATAGCATCGATCTCACGAACGATTTGTCCTTTGGCAATACCACCCATGGCCGGGTTACAGCTCATCTGGGCAATGGTTTGCATGTTCATGGTAACCAATAAAACCTTGCTACCCAGATTGGCAGCAGCAGCGGCAGCTTCACAACCGGCATGTCCGGCCCCAACTACAATGACATCATATTGCGGAAACATAGTTTGCAAAGATAGTTCAGGCTAGAGGCATTAGCTGAACTTTTTGAGTATTTCCCTTTCTAGTAATAGGTCTTCAATGCTCATGCCTGCATTATACCGGGCAAATTCCTCCTTGGTTAATTGGGCTATTTGTTCAAGCGTCACTTTGTTTTCTATAATAAAGGCTTCCATCGATTGACTGCCTTCTATCTCTGATACCTCAAGCGTATCAATTTTATCTAACATCTTTTGGCAAAGGAAAAAGCCGGTTTGCTCATAAAGCTTCTGAAAATAAGGTCTTACAGAGATAACATCGATCCTGTTGCCCCTGTTTTTATTCTGATCTATCGGCTCAACCCTCAGGTTGATAAAGCTCCAGCATAGCTTTAGGTCTTCCTCAGAGGAATAATCAAAATAGGCGGCGGGAACAATATGATCGAATTGCCAATGTGTTCCGAAATTATCCCAGCCCAACCCATCGGTAAATTGTATTTCAAACCACTTTCTAAGGGTTGAAGCGCTTAAACCAAAGTATGGAGCATAGAATTCGCTGGGGGCGCCTTCCAAAACATATCTTCTATAGGCAAGCTGCCACTTCCTCTTTTCCCTAAACTTTAATAAAGAGTCTGTTACTTCCTCCTGTGGGGTCCATCTTTTTCTAGCCATACCCCAAAGTTAGGCAATGTTTCAACCTGAAACTGGGATACGTGGAACAAATCAATACTTTATGTTTCAGGATGAAACTGTGTTTTGTGGAACATCGTCGATGTGATTAGAGCTTGATTCTGATTTGCGAAGCCAATCTCAACTCTAATTTCCTATCCGCGTCATCTTGTTCTCTGCGGTTAACTCATTCACCCTTACCGCGGAGAACGAGAGGGCGCAGAGGGTGGGCTAATGTTTGGAGAGATAAGTAGAGAGGTAGTGGTTTTCTTTTTCCCGCATCAGCGCGATATCGCTTTTCTTCTTGTCTTTATAACCACACAAGTGCAAAGCGCCATGGAAGATCACCCTAAGTATTTCTTCCTTGAAAGAAATACCTAGTTGACCGGCATTGTCCTTCACACGGTCTACACTGATATAGATCTCAGCTTCTACAGGCTCGCCCGGCTCGGATAGGCCAAAAGTGATGATGTCTGTATAGTAATCGTGCGATAGAAAGTCGCGGTTGATGTTGAGCAGGTATGTATCTGAGCAAAACACATAATTGATATGCAACAGTTTCTTTTTCTCTTTCTTAAAGATGGTTTCCACAAAAGCCTGGATGGCCGTCTTCTGTGCCAATGCTAATTTCCTGTCTGCATACCGAAACGTTACTCCCTTCATAACCGTATATCTATTACTCCAAAATTCGTAACAAAAGCCCATTTAGCCATGCTACCTTTATATAATATTTATAATCAGACGATGAAAAGACTCTCAGAGTTAGAAGCCGGACAAAAAGCCATCATTAATTCCTTTGAAAAAGATGAGATCTTTATCAAACTCATGGAAATGGGTTGTATACCGGGAGAAGTGGTTCAGGTTGAACAAGTAGCTCCACTGGGTGATCCGATCTCCATTTCTGTGGCCGGATACCACCTCAGTCTTCGTTTGAGCGAAGCCAGAAGTATTTTTGTGGAAGACGCAATTTGATATAATTAATTGATAGTCAATATATTAGATGAATATCGGACTCTATTTTGGCTCTTTTAACCCCGTTCACACCGGACATTTGATCATTGCATCTCATGTGGTTAACTATACGGATGTACAGCAAGTATGGCTGGTGGTTTCTCCGCAAAATCCTTTTAAACAGTCTGCCTCTTTATTGAACGAATACGACCGTCTCCATTTGGTGAACCTGGCCATTGATGATGAAACACGCATCAAAGCCTCTGATGTGGAATTCAAATTACCTCGCCCCTCCTATACAATCGATACATTGACCTATCTCGGAGAAAAATATCCGCAACACTCATTCAGCATCATCATGGGTAGTGATGGTTTTCAAAACTTACCCAAATGGAAGAACGCTGAACTACTCATCAAAAATTATCCCATCATTGTATATCGCAGACCGGGATTTGAGATCACAGATAACTGGAACGCACAACTCACCGTGTTGGATGCCCCGATGTTGGATATTTCTGCAACATTGATCCGTAATAATATCAAAGAAGGAAAATCTATTCGCTATCTCGTTCCTGAGAAAGTAAGAGAAGAGATTGAGCGGAATAATTATTACAAGTAATTTTTTATTGCCACTGAAGACACAGAGAAACACAGAAAAAATTCAGTGCCCTCAGTGGCAACCCTTCTCCACCCACCCATAAAATTCATTTCTTCATCCCCCATTGTTACAATAGATTTATCGGATTAAAATTTCCGAATGAAACATAAACTGCTTTTTACCGGGCTGATGTTGGTATGCCTTTCCTCATTTGCTCAGTTAACCGTTGAGAAAATTATGCGCGATCCAAAATGGATCGGCACTTCACCTTCCAATGTTTTCTGGAGTGCAGACAGCAAGAAAATTTATTTCAGCTGGAATCCGGATAAAAAAATATCCGACTCTACCTATGTCTACACCGTTGGTGGTAACGGAGCACCTGTACGTGCATCATTACAAGAAGTACAAGTTGCACAAGCACAGAACAACGCAGTGTTCAATGAAGCACGCACCAAAATGTTGTATGTATTGCGTGGCGATTTGTATCTCGTAGAAATTGCTTCCGGCAAAACAACTCGCATCACACAAACACAAGACCAGGAATTTGCACCACGTTTTATTTTGAAAGATGAATGGGTTGTTTACAACCGCAATCAGAATTTATTTGCCTGGCATACACAAAACGGAAGTACACTGCAATTGACCAATATCAGTCGCGGAACGGAAACCGCCGTTACTGCAGTACCGCTTGGTGGTGGTCGCGGCGGCGCACAATTTGGCGGAGCAAGAAACGCAGCTCCTGCAATTGCAGCACTCGCACAATCACAAGAACAATGGTTGCGTGATCAACAACTGGATCTGTTTGCCGTACTGAAAGAAAGAAAAGAAAAAAGAGATGCACGTACAGAATTCTTACGCGCCAATCGAGATACCGATACATTAAAATCGATCGGCATTGGCGACAAACAATTACAGAATTTGCAAATCAGTCCCGACGGGCGTTTCGTAACCTATCGTTTGTACCAAGCACCTACTAATAGCAAAAGCACCATCGTTCCTGATTATGTAACGGAAAGCGGATTCACCACCGATATTCCTGCCAGAACAAAAGTGGGCGCCCCCTTGGGTCGATATGAGTTTTATGTATTTGATAAAACAAAAGACAAACTCATGATGGTGGTGATCGATTCTGCTGCCATTCCCGGTATCATGGATCAGCCGGATTATGTAAAAGATTATCCGAAACAATTTGGTAATCGTCGTGCACCTGTTCGTGGCGTCATGATCAATGGTCCGTATTGGAATGCTGCAGGAACTGTTGCCATCGTTGATATCCGTTCTCAGGATAACAAAGACCGCTGGATCATGCAACTGGATGCAGAAACCGCTAAATTAAAACTGATCGATCGTCAGCGCGATGAAGCTTGGATCGGCGGTCCGGGCATCAGCGCTTTTGGCGCCACATTGGGCTGGATCAACGATAACCAATTCTATTTCCAAAGTGAAGCTACCGGCTATTCTCACCTGTATGTGTATGATATGACATCCGGAAAAAAGACAGCGCTGACACAAGGGAAATATGAAGTGCAGTCTGTTTCGCTGAGTAATAACAAACAACATTTCTATTTACTCACCAATGAAGAGCATCCCGGTAAACTCAACTGGTATCGCGTCAACAAAGACGGAAGTGCAAAAGAAAAGATCACAAATATGACCGGTGGTTATGAAGTGAGTATGTCGCCGGATGAAAAATGGATCGCTTATCGTTATTCTTATAGCAATAAACCTTGGGAATTATTTGTACAGGAAAATGCAGCCGGAAAAAATGCAGCACAGATCACCAATAAAGCGGTGACCGATGAGTTCAAAGCGTATCCTTGGAGAGATCCGAAAATGATCACGATACCCGCACGTGACGGACAACAGATCTATGCTCGTTTGTACGAGCCAACCAAAGCCAAAAACAATAGAGCGGCCGTGATCTTTGTACATGGTGCAGGATACTTGCAGAATGTACACTATTGGTGGAGTTCTTATTTCCGCGAATACATGTTCCATAATTTATTGGCTGATCAGGGTTATACCGTAATCGATATCGACTATCGCGCAAGCAGTGGTTATGGAAGAGATTGGAGAACCGGCATCTACAGACACATGGGTGGAAAAGATTTGGATGACCATGTAGACGCCGCAAAATTCCTCACTAAAAATTATGGTGTAGATGCAGGAAAGATCGGCATCTATGGTGGTAGCTATGGTGGATTTATTACACTGATGGGCC
>JBDKEH010000040.1:0-8199 GCA_039795345.1 Bacteroidota bacterium | reverse complement strand
ATCCCCTAAATTTATCCCATGGAACACCTCCAAGACCATAAAGTCAACAGATATATCTTTTTGGGCGTCATTTTGGTTTTCGCCGTATTTCTTGTGTATAGTCTGATGGCCTTTTTTACCGCATTTCTGGGAGCGATCATGTTCTACGTGCTAAGCAAGTCCCCTGTTGAATGGCTGGTGAGCCGATGCAACTGGCGAAGATCCTGGGCGGCATTACTAGTGATCATTACCTCATTTTTTATCATTTTGCTGCCCATCTCCTTACTGGGCGCTATGATGTACCAGAAAATATCTCTGGTAGCTGTGAACTTTAATGCTGTGACCGAGCCATTGTCTCATATCGATGCATTGCTACAGGAAAAATTTCATTTCACTTTATTGTCGGATAAAAATATTGCCCAGTTACAAACCCTGGTTACCGACTTTCTTTCTTCCGCATTGAATCAAGGGCTCAATCTTTTCAGTGCTATTGTCATGATGTACTTCTTCCTCTATTTTATGATCACCAATACCGGAAGGATGGAAGCCGCCATCGTTTTCTACTTACCCTTTAAACGTAGTCAGATCGCCATGTTTGGAAGTGAGTTACGCGCTCAGACGATGAGTAATGCTGTGGGTGTTCCATTGATTGCAGTGGTACAAGGCATCGTTGCCTATATCGCTTTTATGATCACAGGCATGAATGAACCCGGATTCTGGGCTATTGTCACCGGCTTCGCTTCTGTTATTCCTATTGTTGGTACCGGATTGGTTTGGGCGCCCGCAGGTATTTATATGTTGGTGATCGGACAAACCTGGCAGGGTATTTTTATCTTGATATGGGGAGGAGTAGTACTAAGTAGTATGGATAATGTAGTACGATTTTTATTGGCCAAAAAGATGGCTGATGTACACCCCATCGTTACTGTACTAGGTGTTATTATTGGTTTACATTATTTCGGTATCACCGGACTCATTTTTGGTCCTCTGTTGATCTCATATTTTATTATTCTCTTACGCATTTATTACCAAGAGTATCAACCACAGAAAAGACGCAGAAAGACAACTACCACGCAGCGTTTTAATTTGCCGTTTCTGGGAAAAAGAAAAGTTTGATTTTTTGATCTCTGATTTCTTGATTTTTTTAGTGTAATAGGTTCTTCCTCGCTACTAAATCAAAAAATCACAGATCAAGAAATCAAAGATCAAAATATCGCTTCCCAAACCATTGCCGCGAGTACTCCCCCAATAATGGGTCCGGCTACGGGTATCCAGCTGTAGGCCCAATCACTACCGCCTTTATTTTTGATAGGAAGAAGCGCGTGCATGATGCGTGGACCTAAATCTCTTGCAGGATTGATCGCCCAGCCTGTTGGACCACCCAACCCTAATCCAACACACAATACCAGCAAAGCCACCGGCAATGCATCCAATGCGCCCATGGAAGTGGCAGGTTTTACTATGAAAAGAACACCAAGTATAAATACAAAAGTTGCCAATGTCTCAGTAAGCAAATTCTGGAACGGACTACGAATAGATGGTCCGGTACTGAATACAGCTAATTGAGTGGCTTTATCATCGGCTTCATCCAAGTGTTGTCTGTAAATGACCCACACAAGAAAAGCGCCGGTCATGGCACCTGATAATTGTGCTAACAAATAAGTAGGAACATCCTGCCACGGAAGTTTACCTAGCCATGCCAAAGCAATGGTTACTGCAGGATTTAAATGTCCACCACTATAAGGTGCTGTTGCATATACCGCCACAAAAACGGCAAGTCCCCATCCGAAACAAATTGAGATGAGTCCACCTCCATTGCCTTTTGTTTTGGGAAGAATCACATTGGCCACAACTCCATCGCCTAAAACGATCAGTAATGCCATTCCTAAAAATTCAGATAAAAAGTTGGTCATACAATTGAATATAATTTCGTGTTTCTTTTTTCTCGCCGGAGTAAATTCCAGCGCTATTTAAACTTGATCTCTTGTTCCTTGATGCTTCCTTGTTCCTTGTTTCTTTTTCTGATTTGCTTCTAAAGATATCCTTCTGCAAGTTCAATAAAATTCTTTTTTTGCATCATCCCCCATTCATCTCTTTCATTCAATTCACGCTGCATAAAACGCACAACAGCATCCAAACATTCCGACGCTGCTTTTGCATCTAAAAATAACAACCTTGTTCTTCTCGCCAATACATCTTCTGCGGTTATGGCCATTTCATATCTTACCGCATACGCAACATCCACCCAACGATCCGGAAAAGCCGGGTGTAGTTGTGCTGCCAATGCAGGATCTTCCTGTATCATTTTTTCCTTTTTCTGCTGTACAGATAGAGGATCTCCGATCGGTAAATTTTTTGTGATGCACAATCGCTTGTCTAGTTTGGATATGAACACGGCATTATCCACTGCATCCTGTGCCATTTTTCGATAGGTAGTCCATTTGCCACCTGTAATTGTTACCAAGCCACTTGGAGACACCACAATGGTATGATCACGTGATAACAATGCTGTACTAGTTCCTTCTTTTGCACGAACCAGCGGTCTTAATCCTGCAAATACACTTTTGATATTATTTCTATCAATAATCGGACGAACATACCGATTGATATGTTCAAGAATATAATCCACTTCTTCTTCAAGCACCATGGGTTCCGCTGACACTTCATCTACCGGTGTATCCGTAGTACCTATGACCACTTTATTGTGCCATGGCACAGCAAACAAAACACGTTTATCATCGGTCTTTGGGATCATGAGCGCATGTGTTCCAGGAAAATGTGAAGCATCTACCACCAAGTGAACACCTTGCGAAGGATCGACCATATTTTCTGCCTGAGGGTCATCCATTTTTAAAATGGCATCTGTAAAAACACCGGTGGCATTCACAATGGCTTTTGATCGAATAGTGATGATCTCATCTGAATGATTCAACTGAACAGAAACACCGGTTATCTTTTTCTTCTCTTTGATCAAACCGGTCACCTTACAATAATTGACTACCGTTGCGCCATGTAATACCGCAGTCGAAGCAAGATCAATACACAGTCTGCTATCATCAAACTGTCCATCATAATACAATATCCCCCCCTTTACTTTTTCGGGTGCTAGTGCCGGTAATAATTCTAATGTTTCTTTTGCTGATAATAACTTGGTTTGTCCAAGGGATAATTTCCCTGACAAGAGATCATATAAACGGAGTCCGATACCATAGTACCATTTCTGCCACCATCTTCTCACGGGAATCACAAAGGGTTGTACAGAAGTGAGATGTGGTGCATTTTTTAACAACCAACCTCTTTCCCGTAAAGCTTCTTTAACGAGTTTAATATTTCCATGTTCCAGATAACGAACCCCGCCATGCACGAGTTTAGTAGATCTACTCGAAGTGCCTTTCCCAAAATCATATTGCTCTATCAATAAAGTTTTATACCCTCTCGAAGCCGCATCAACAGCCGTACCCAATCCTGTAGCCCCACCACCGATGATCACCATATCCCAGATGACATCTTCTCTTAGTTGCTGTATTTGTGTTGATCGGTTCATGGTGGGGTTATGGCTGATGGGTTATAGATAATGGTCTCGCCTGAGGCGAGATGGGGATTTGATATTTATGCTGCAATCATCAATAAATATTTCATGATCGAGAGATGAATATGAAAATCATTTGCTTAATTTTTTCGAGTCTTCTACTTGCGCTAATGCCTATAACCTATTACCCATCACCCTAAGTATCAAACTCCGCAGCTCCCACTGCTCGCTTCCAGCCTTTGGATAATTGTTGTCTTACATCATCAGAAATATTTGGCGTGAACGTCCGATCCATTTGCCATTGTTGTTGGATACCTTCTACACTCTTCCAATATCCTACGGCTAATCCGGCTAAATATGCTGCGCCAAGCGCTGTTGTTTCTGTTACAATCGGACGAACCACTTTAGCATTCAATAAATCACTTTGAAATTGCATCAACAGATTATTAGCAGTAGCACCACCATCTACGCGTAATTCTTTGATAGTGATACCTGCATCTGCTTCCATGGCTTTTAATACATCCATGGTTTGATAGGCGATGCTATCCAACGATGCACGTGCAATATGCGCTGCAGTTGTTCCTCTGGTAATACCAGTGATCGTTCCTCTTGCATGCTGGTTCCAATAAGGAGCACCTAAACCGGCAAAAGCAGGTACTACATATACACCTTCGCTATCTTTTACGGTAGCAGCTAATGTTTCTACTTCTTTGGATGAACGAATGATCTTTAATCCATCACGCAACCATTGCACAACTGCACCGGCAATAAACACGCTTCCTTCTAATGCATAATGTGTAACACCATTGATCTTCCAAGCGATGGTTGTTAATAAATGATTTTTTGATGCGACCGCTTTTTCGCCGGTATTCATCAGCATAAAGCAGCCGGTACCATAGGTATTCTTTACCATGCCCGGTTGTGTACATAATTGTCCGAACAAAGCGGCTTGCTGATCTCCTGCAATACCTGCGATCGGTATATTGTGAGCCGTCAGAATATTCTGCGTATGCCCATATACTTCACTACTACTTTTTACTTCCGGCAAAACAGATCGAGGGATATTAAACAATTGCAATAATTCTTCATCCCATGTTAAAGAATGAATATTAAACAACATAGTTCTGGAAGCATTGGATACATCAGTCACATGTACTTTACCATTCGTAAGTTTCCATACCAGCCAGCTATCGATGGTGCCAAAACAGAGTTCGCCTTTTTCCGCTTTTGTTCTTGCATCTTTCACATGATCGAGTATCCATTTTAATTTGGTTGCTGAGAAATAGGCATCAATGATCAATCCGGTTTTGGATTGAATCGTAGCAGCATGCCCGGCAGCTTTCAACTCATCACAATAAGCAGCCGTTCTTCTATCTTGCCACACGATGGCATTGAAGATGGGCATCCCTGTTTGTTTATCCCATACTACTGTTGTTTCACGCTGATTCGTGATACCGATAGCTGCAATCTGTTGAATGGAAAGACCTGCTTTTGTTACAGCTTCAGCAGCAACGCCCAATTGTGTGCTCCATATTTCATTGGCATCATGTTCTACCCAACCGGGTTGAGGAAATAGTTGTTTGAATTCTTTCTGCGCTACCGAAATAATAGCCCCTGATTGATCGAATACAATTGCCCTACTACTAGTAGTTCCTTGGTCGAAGGAGAGAATGTATTGTTGCATGACCTAAGATAGAGAAAACAAAGGAATAGACACAGAAGATTCAAGAATGAAGAAACAGGTTGTAAGGAAGATCTAAGAAGAGAAAAAAAGACACAAGCACCTTGTTCCTTGAAAATTTCTTGTTTCTTGTTCCTTATTTCTTGTTTCTTATTTATTTATCGTCTCGGTTTCAACCAAAGTTCGGGGTTCATGGGAGTAGCTTTTTCGTTGCTGATAACGAAAATAATAGCGCCTTCACCGTCGATGCTTCTGCCGGATCTTCCCAATACGGAACCGGCTTTTACTTGTTGCCCTACAGATACGGAAATGCTGGAGAGTTGATTATAAGAGGTAAAATATTTTCCATGTCTAACAATCACTACCAGGTCACCACTGATTTCACTTGCATACATCACTTCCCCATCAGCCACACTTTTTACAGAAGAACCTTCTGGTAATGCTATTTGTATACCATCACTTTTTTGGGTGAGTTTAGTACCGGGTACTGTAGAAATACCGAATGGCACATATACATTTCCACGATCCACCGGCCATGGTAATCGACCTCTATTTTGTTCAAACTGAATAGATGTTTCCCTGCCTTCGGGAGTTGACTCAAAAACAGAATAGGGTCTGTCTGTCAAAGGTTTGTTTTCCAGCGGTTCATTAATAGCCGGACTCTTCACTACATTCGTATTAGATGAAGGATTGCTTTTGTTATTGGCATCAGCCGGTTTGGTATTGCTAGCCGCTGCTCTTTTGGCATCTTCTGCTGCTTTTTGTTTGGCACGTCTGGCAGCTTCTTCAGCTTCTCTTCTGATTAGGGCTGTAACAGCCTGTTGCATTTTCTGTCGTTGTCTTTCCTTATTCTGTATCTGCGTAGATAATTCCTTCTCTTTTCCTTTTAATTGAGCCACCACCTGATCCTGCGCTTTTTTATCTTCTTGCAAGACTTTTAACTGCTCACTCTGTTTAGTAAGTGTAGTAATACGTTCTTTTTTGTTATTGCTCAGCAAATCGATTTTTTCTTTCAGCAATTGCTCAGACTGCATGATAGCTTCAGCCTGTGTTTCACGGTTTCTGCGATAGCTTTTAAGGTAAGTGATCCTTTTGATGGCATCATTGAAACTTCTAGAAGAGAAAATAAAATTCAGGTACTCGTAACTGCTTCTATTTTTATAAGCAAAAACAATACTTTTGGCATATTTCACACGTAAGGTATCCAATTCCTTTCTCAATCGATAAATATCGCGTTCATTCAGAAAGATCGTATTATCCAGTTCCCGGATCTGACGGTTAATGGAATTCACGAGCTGTTCACGCATGGCTACCTTCCGCTTAATGATGGCCAATTGGCTTAATGATAGCTTTTTATTTTTTTGGGTTTGAGAAAGCAGGTTATTGAGTTCAGCCAGTTCCTTTTTCAGGTCTTGTTCCTGTTTTTGCAGTTCCTCACGGGTTTGGGCATGCACTGCCAGTCCGATGAAACAAATCAGGAAAAGAGTGAAAAGGGATTTCAGCATGATCGATGAATTTTATCCGCTTGGGCGGAAAGTTTGTTGGATAACGAAAAAACGAAGGGTAAATTACTTACGCTTATAATTTTTTGGCAACTCGAAGTTGTATTTTAACGGATCATTTAACGTAAATTCTTTAAAATCAAGGTAAATATCCAGTTTCGCCTTTTCTGCCATGGATATTTTACGATTGGCGGCAAACATATATCCTCCTAATGGCTGATATCCTCCGAATGTAATATCACAGGTGCGATTACGCTGCACATCGATATCATCCAGCTTACTGTATAGTACACGGTTATCGTTTTTGTCGAGGTTAATCAGGTGCTTGAAAAGCTCCCCTACCATCACTACCAATAATTGGGCATTACTATTTTTATAGGATACTAAATTTTTACTCATGAAGATCGGGTTACCTATCAACAAATCCTGAAGCGTTGCAAAATCAAAAGGGATTTCTGTTACTTCCTGTAAGTAGCTGATGGAACGATTCATGATGTATTTCTCCCCCACTTTACGAACTAGGGTAACACTATCTTTATTGATCTTCACCTGAAGCCCTTCTGCAGATATCCCTAAAAATGACCCTTTCACACGAATAATGATCACACTGTCTTTACGCATACTGAGATAAACAGTATAGTTATCCTTATTCTCCGCACCTTCATAATCAACTTTGATCTTAGCATTGAAAGTTTGGAAATCGATTTTATTTTGGATCACTTTACTCATGATATCAGCAACAATAGCAGCGGAATCTACCACAGGTGTTTCCTTGATCACGATAATTTGTGCATTATCTTTTTTGGTGATAGCTTCTTGAATGGCTTCAACCTTTTTCACTGTTTTACAAGAGAAGAGGAAGGCGGCAAGCGGTAAGCTACAAGCGGCAAGTATTTTACTTGGAGCTATGAGCTGCGAGCTGCGAACTGTGAGCTTTTTAAGAATCAGCGAAATATTTAAATATACATTTCCCAAAATCATCCTTTTTTATACTGTAAAAAATCCCAACCCCGATTACCTAATTACCCGATACCCACTTACACCTTCCCGGTACTACCAAACCCCCCACTTCCTCTATCGGTTTCATTCAACTGATCTGTTTTTTTCCACTCTATCCTTTCCACTTTTTGCAATACCATCTGAGCTATCCTATCTCCTGATTGTATGATTTGTGACTCATTAGAAAGATTGATCAGAATCACTTTGATCTCTCCACGATAATCAGCATCAATGGTGCCCGGCGTATTCAAACAAGTAATCCCTTGCTTTATGGCCATTCCACTCCTAGGTCTGATTTGTATTTCATAACCCTGTGGTATCTCTACAAAAAGCCCTGTAGGTACCATCAAGCGTTCCATTGGTTGTATTTGCAAGGGTTGCTCAAGATTTGCTCTGATATCCATACCCGAAGATCCCTGGGTAGCATATTCAGGTTCCGGATTATTGGACTGGTTAATAATTTTAACTTGAACGGGAAAATCTGACATGCCCGCAAAGGTAGGGATTGT
>JBDKEH010000179.1:0-7236 GCA_039795345.1 Bacteroidota bacterium | reverse complement strand
TTATCCAAACCCAATTTATTCAGATCCATACCGAAGCTCAATCCGCGCTCAGTCAATACCTGCTCAATTTCAGAGAGGGATTTCTGACCGAAGTTTCTGAACTTCATCAGGTCTTCTTGCTCATATTGAACCAATTCGCTCAAGCTGTTGATCTTAGCGGCTTTCAAACAGTTGAAAGCACGTACAGAAAGATCCAGATCTTCAAGCGGGGTCTTCAATACTTTACGCAGTTGTAATACATGCTCATCTACCACATCTTCTTTCTTATCTTCTTTATTATCGAAAGTGATGTTCTCATCGGTAATGATCATCAAATGCTGGATCAGGATACGAGAAGCCTGTTTAACAGCATCTTCAGGATGAATAGTACCATCGGTAGCTACTTCCAGGATCAGTTTTTCATAATCGGTACGCTGTTCTACACGATAGTTCTCAATACCGTATTTAACGTTCTTGATCGGTGTGTGAATAGAGTCGATTGCAATGTATCCGAAAGGAGCATCTTTTACTTTGTTTTCTTCAGCAGGAATATAACCACGACCACGAGAAATCGTCAGTTCGATATCCATTTTAGCAGAAGAATCCATGGTGCAAATCACTAATTCAGGATTCATCACCTGGAAATGTTGAGAAACCTCACCCAGCATACCGGCAGTAAATTCTGTACGGTTCTTGATAGAGAGGCTGATTTTTTCATTGGCTACATCATGCTCAACATGCTTTTTGAAACGTACCTGCTTCAAATTCAGGATGATTTCGGTAACATCTTCTGTTACACCTTTCATGGTAGCAAATTCGTGGTCTACACCTTCGATCTTGATACCTACGATCGCATATCCTTCCAAAGAACTTAATAACACACGGCGAAGTGCATTACCAATGGTCAGACCGTAGCCTGGCTCTAATGGACGGAATTCAAATTGACCTTCAAAATCAGTTGCTTTTTGTAAAACGATTTTGTCTGGTTTCTGGAAGCTTAATATGGCCATATTAAAACTTGATTTTTTACTTGATGGTGGCGGAACCCATTATTGGTTTCCGAATATTGATAAGTCAGTAGTGAATAGTGAGTAGTGAGTAAAAAATACGCACTGCTCACTACTACCTACTCACTATTTAGAATACAATTCTACGATCAGTTGCTCCTTGATATTCTCTGGAACATTCTCACGCTCAGGGTAGGTAATAAAAGTACCTTTCTTCTCCGCTTCATTCCAGTCTAACCAGCTAAACTTAGGGTTCTTACCACGAGTTTTGCTAACGATTGATGAATTATCTGCGCTCTTTGGTTTATAAGCAATGATATCGCCCGGCTTACACTGATAAGAAGGAACGTTCATTGTTTCGCCATTCACAGTGATGTGCTTATGGTTTACCAACTGACGAGCTTCAGGACGGCTAGCAGTTAAACCCAGACGGAAAACTGTATTATCCAGACGAGCTTCCAGGAGTTTGATGAGGTTTTCACCAGTAACACCTTTTATACGTGATGCTTCTTCAAAAGTTTTGCGGAACTGACGCTCTAATACACCGTAAGTGTACTTAGCTTTTTGTTTTTCTCTCAGCTGTAAAGCGTATTCACCTAAGCTTTTACGCTTACGTGCTGCGCCATGTTGACCCGGAGGGTTGCTGTTCTTACCTAACCACTTCGCATTACCGAGGATCGGCTCACCGAAGATTCTTGAAATTTTGGTCTTTGGACCAGTGTAACGTGCCATTTTGTTTTATTTTTTTGATTTTTTAATGACGATCCGGTATCCTAAAAATCTAAAATCAATACCGAACCCTATGTAAGTTTGATTTGATGATTTTTGATTTTTTGATTGACTGGAATCAAAAAATCAAAAATCAAAAATTCAAAGATTAAACTCTTCTCTGCTTAGGAGGTCTGCAACCATTGTGTGGCAATGGAGTTACGTCTTTGATAGAAACAACTTCGATACCAGACTGAGAAATAGAGCGGATAGCTCCTTCACGACCGGCACCCGGACCTTTTACAAATACGTCTACACGCTTCAGACCAGCTTCCAATGCTACTTTAGCAGCATCAGCAGCAGCCATTTGAGCTGCATATGGAGTGTTCTTTTTTGAACCTTTGAAGCCCATTTTACCAGCACTGCTCCAACTAATTACCTGTCCGGTTTTGTTGGTAAAGCTGATAATGATGTTGTTGAATGTAGCTGAGATACGAACTTCACCAGCAGCATCAACTTTTACGACTCTTTTCTTGGCAGCAGCTTTTGCACTGTTCTGCGCTTTTTGTGGTTTTGCCATGTTCTTTTTTTGAGGTAATCGTCCCGATTTATCGGGATTGTTATTTAATGAAAATTCCGCCTGAGGCGGAAACCGCTACCCTCTCCTTTCCCGATGGTATCAGGACTATCCAAGCTGTAACGGATTTTTATAATAAAGTCTGCCGAAAGGAAATCCATCCGGCAGACTCATTTACTATTTCTTAGGCGCCTTCTTCTTACCGGCAACTGTCTTACGCTTACCTTTTCTAGTACGGCTGTTTGTTTTGGTACGCTGACCACGAACAGGTAATCCTTTACGGTGACGTAATCCACGGTAACAAGCGATATCCAATAAACGCTTGATGTTCATAGATACTTCACTACGCAGTGCACCTTCAACCTTGAACTCATTGTTAATGATGTTACGGATAGCAGTTTGCTCATCATCATTCCATTCATTCACTTTCTTGTCAAAGTCAATACCTGCTTTGGCTAAGATATACTGAGCGGTTGAACGACCAATACCGAATATATAGGTCAGACCAATTTCGCCTCTTTTGTTCTTTGGTAAGTCAATACCGGCAATACGAGCCATATTCTGATTTTAATTTTAAACTTAGTTACTGATTTGTCAACTGTGAACAGTCAACAAATGTCAATTATCCCTGACGTTGCTTATAACGGGGATTTTTCTTGTTGATCACGTACAATTTGCCTTTCCTCTTCACGATCTTGCAATCTGCACTACGCTTTTTGATCGAAGCTCTGACTTTCATTGCTTTATTATTTATCGCTTTACTGCTTCCGGCTTTCAGCAAGTGCCGTCAGCTTTCTGCAAATGATTTACTTATATCTGAAAATGATCCTTCCCCTACTCAAATCGTATGGACTCATCTCAACTCCCACTTTATCACCAGGTAAAATCCTGATATAATGCATCCTCATTTTTCCGGAGATAGTGGCCAGAATTTCATGACCATTTTCTAACTTAACACGGAACATAGCATTGCTCAGTGCTTCCAGAATAACTCCATCTTGTTTAATCAGCGGTTGTTTCGACATACTATTTTTGGGGCTGCAAAGATATTAGATTGCAATGGAAATATGAAAATTTCGGGGAAAAAATTCCCATTTTTGTGGAAAATAGCCTAAAATGGTGGCACTTAACCCCTTAGGAAGGCAAATATAGGCTATCTGATCAAGGCCACAGGCAGTATAATCTCCCAATAATGACTCCTGCTACCCCCTACCAACTGTTGGTTTAGCAGTTTACTGTAACGTACCCCAAAAGTTACAGGTTCCTGGTTCCACCAACGGGTATCAAAAAAAAGCTCCCCCCCAACAGTGCCAAAATTGAATTGTCGTCCGGTTCTTAAACTCCTTCCTACAGACAAATCATAAAAAGCATTCATTCTTAATCGCTGGAAATACACCAATTGCCCAAAACCCCAATCAGGGTACGCAATGGGGAAATGATAATTCACCCCCAATTTGTACATCCGAGGTAAATTGATGGCGGTATAACCTCTCGAAAAAGGGAAATTATCTGAAAAATTGTATCGGTTTAAAGTGTCCCTGTTTTGAATAGCACCTGTAAGCACTAGATTATGGTTGCGATGCAACCCCGGTACATACAATGTACCACTCACCAACATTTGCCATGCACGTGTATTTCCCAATGTTTGGCGATAACGGGTTTGAAAAACCTGCCCCCATCTTGGAAAAATATGCTGAACCGCTCTTTGTATTTGTCCTGCATACACCATTCTGAGGTCGATGTAATTAAAGGTCGCATCCCGTAATAAACTCTTAGCGATACCTGTCCAACTTACCGTATTCCTATTCAAGGTTGCCTGAAGAGTCAGATTTCTGAATTGCTTTCCTTCTGTAAAATTGAAAGGCAATCGCAAACCTGCATATGCTTGCCATTCATTCCACTGTAACAACGTATCTCGATTCAATCGAACGGATCGCTGCCAAGTTTGTGAGGTACCAAAAACCGGTTGCAAATAAGAACCTCCATAGGCTCCATCATAACCCAAGCGATGACTTCTCTCATTTTCATTGTACACATATGCCAACTCGGAAGAAAAAGTATTCAAGACATTTTGTCCATACAACGTGAAAGAATATTCCGGTCGATCATAATAAGGGCGCCAGCTATGAATATTTAAGAGTCGGAATGACTTTTTATAATCGGTAACCGGATATTTACCATCAACTTGTAATGCACTACCTGTAATAGTTTGTTGAATAGAGCCATCTACATACAAAGGTTTCAATGCATCCTCATATATAACTTTCTCCCACAAGGGCTGAAAAGCAGCTAAGCGATATCCATCCACAGTAAAAACAGAAGCAATCAATTTCCCTTTATGATCGAGTACTCCCTGATAAAGACCTGTTGGATAAGAAGCCAAACGATAAGGAGAAGGATGATCAGGCCGATCGATCTTTGCCCATATCTCATCTCTCCCTGCGTGTGTCGTACTGAATAATAAAGTATCGCCCTGTATTTGTAAAAATCCTATAATGCGATTCGTGGGCTTGAGTATTTCACGAGATTGTTTCCCTGCAATATCATTCCAAACAATGCCCATGTCTCCATTTTTCTTTCGTTCCACCACATAGAATCCCTGATCATTTTTTGAAAATCGTGGATAAGAATAAACGATATCCGTTTTTGCAATCACTGTATCCATCTTTTGATCATCCAAATGCATTTTCATGATTGCACTACCACCCGACACATCCATCGCTACAGCTAACACTTGTAATTTATCTTTTGAAAGATCCGGAGAAAATAAACGAGTCTGGGTTTGTACCGTTTTCAATTCACCGGTGCCCAAATCAAGTAGTTTTAGAGAATGATTTTCAACATTCCCCCAACGAACATCCGGTTGATAAGCAGTGTATAATATGCGTTGATCGCGATAGGTAAAATAAGGGTCAATGGCAATATCACGAATGGCAATCTTTTCACGCGACCCCTCTGCATATACTTTTGTGAATACAGGTATTTGATTGTAACTGTTATGCAAAGCAATGATCGATCCATCTTCCATTAAATAAGGAAATTGATCATTCACTACATTGTTCTTTTCAACTCTTGTGATCCATTGTGGTTCACTTGAAGAAGTATTAGTCCATTGTGAACGATAAAAATTCATTGCGTCATTGACAAATGTCGAGAACGGAATACCGGTATGTTTTTTCACGGCTCCTTGAAATGGATATATCAACGGCTTAAATCGTGCTGCATCATCAGTAACTTTTTGCCAGACATCATCACCATATTTTTTTCTACCATAGGCAACCAACAGATAACCAAGATCATAATGATCCGGAACAAAATGTCGCAAAGAACCATTGCGTAATTTCATGTAACTGTATTGCTTATTTGCAAAATGCAGGGACTGATACGCACTAAAGAATTTTGGCAAACTTCCTCTTCCCTGTCTGGTAAATTGTGTTTCTGTATACACGGCATCCCCTTCAAAAAACCAGTCCGGAATGCTTGTTGCGTTTGCTACGGCCTGCCCTTCTTCACCTAATACCAAGGATGCCAACTTTGACAACCCCTTATTAAAGTTGCTATACTGTTGCACATGTCTGAATTCATGGATCGCTAAATTGGTGAGCCAATCTGCAGCACCTAAGTTGAATGCATTTTGTGGTGCAGTCGTATACAACTCACTCCTGAAAGGGGCTAATCCAACATAACCATTAGAAATTAATGTACGGTGCTGCAAGACCATACTCACTTTACGTAATGAATTTCCTAAACTGTTACTATTTCTTTGTTGTAGGCCATGAATGATACCCGCAATGGTTTTGGCTTGCTCTTCTTGTCCTGCAGGAAATACAACACGAACGGTATCAGTATTGATTTGCTTCCATTTTTGAGAGGAAGGGTTTCCTCCAAAACGTTGGCCAAATGAAGCAGTAAAGAAGAAAAGAGAAAGGAGGATAACCAGCGAACGCATGTAAATGGATTTATAACCAAGATACGTAATCCATTTATTCCGAGATGTGTTGTAAAACCACAGAAGACCATTCGATCTTCTGTGATTGAAAATATTACATGGGAGAACTTGTCAGATGAATTTTGGTCATGTCCAGATACTGGTTTTGTAACTGGTGAACAAAATGAACATTAGGATTATGTCTTCTGTCTTCCCGATACCACATTTCCATTTGGGAAAAGTCTCCTGCTTTGGGTGTTACAATACGGAAAGAACCTTTCATATATTTTACAGAACCATCGTCATTGGGTTGCTTTGCAAAACTGAGTTTCATCAAAGCGTCTTCATTCAATGGAATGGGATGTAACTGATCCTGACTGAACCAGAATTCCTGTACATCGGTTTGAACACAAACCTGTTTTTCGTCTCCATTTAAGCGAACTACCTCTCCTTCCCACATTTTTCCATCATACTCCGCCATAACGTAGTCGCCGATTTTGATGTCGCTGAATTTAATCATATGGCAATTAGTTTTAGGAGCATAAGTTAAGGATTTTTTGAATGAAAAAGAAGACTCTGTGTGCCTCTGTGTATTCAGTGGTAATTATTTTTTGTCACTGAATACACAGAAATACACTGAAAAACTATTGTTTAGAGGGTTTCTTTTTCGCCAGGGCTTTTTGCTCGTTTTCAAGTACCCTGAACTTAACGATCGTTGAGATGAGCTTCAAAGGCAAGGGCTTATCTAATGGAAACTGTATGGCACCTTTTGAAGTATGATAAGGCTTTAGCTCTTCTTGAAAATTCGCCACCCCTGAAGAAGACGGATAAAACCCGATGTGATTTTTCATAGCGGCGAAATACACCAGATTCCCATCCTGATAAAAACAAGGCATTCCATAACTGATCTTCTCCACTGCCTTTGGCGCAGCCTTCTGAATCGTGATACGCATGGTCGTCAATAACTTTTGCTTATCCGCTGGAAAGTCTTTGATGTAAGTATCAATATCGGGGTAGGATTTCATCAGATTTTTTTT
>JBDKEH010000166.1:0-3318 GCA_039795345.1 Bacteroidota bacterium | reverse complement strand
GTGAGCCATGAGCTTAATGTGATTTCTTTTAGTTTCACGCAGGATTATTTTTAATTAATTGATAATCAATTGGTAACATATTTTAATCTCATGCTCTTAGCTCACAGCTCGTGGCTCGCCGCTTCCCTGTAATTTCCTCTCCACTTCTGCAACTAACTTCCTATACAATTGTACTACTAGAAAACCGGTCATTTGAGCGAGGCACAATTTTTAGAGGCGGTCAAGAATAGCCAGGGCATTATTTATAAGCTCGTGGGACTCTATGCCAATGATGCAGAAGAGCGGAAAGACCTATACCAGGAAATATTGTTACAGGCATGGAGATCATGGTCGAGTTTTAGGGGTGACTCAAAGTTCAGTACCTGGTTGTATCGCATTTCCTTGAATACCATTCTCACACAAAAAAGAAAATCATCGAGAATTGATTATATGGAATCGTTGGAAGAAGTAGATCGTGGAACCAATGATGTATCACAAAAAAGAGAAGAAGTAGAAAGATTAAGAAAAGCGATCCGCACACTTTCAGAAACAGATCGCGCATTGATCTCTATGCACCTGGATGGTTATGAAAATGCAGAAATAGCAGAAGTATTAGGTATTACCGTGAATCATGTAGCGGTAAAACTGCATCGTTGCAAACAACAATTAGCGAACCTATTAAAGCAATGATCATGAGTATAGAAAAAACATGGAAAGATATAGATGAGCAGCCTGATGAAGCATTGCTGTCGTTATTAAAGCCTCGTGCTTTAGTAAATCTACAATCTAAAAATCCGCTTCATATCATCCGCAAAAACTTATTGAGTAATGGCATCATCGGTGTACTCATTTCTTGCTTTTATATTTTCTGTATTGTCTCTTTCCCTTACTGGCAAATTCAATCCTGTATTGGAGTGGTATTGATCTTTACCATTTGGGCAACCACCGGAGCCTTCCGTTTACGTAAAGCGATTGATGGTAACGTAGAAACACTTTCATTGTTGGAAGAGATGGAACGTCATTATAAGAATATCCATCAATGGATCAACGCACAAAAGTGGGTCGGACTGATTATTTATCCTGTGAGCGCTGCGGGTGGTTTTATGTTGGGGGGAGTGATGGGTGCACAAAAACCCGTAGATGAAATTATGTCTAAGCCTGTGATGGTTTGGGCCATGTTGATTTGTATTGCTGTTCTAGTACCGATTGGCTATTTTTTGGCAAAGTGGTTAAGCCACAAAGCTTTTGGTCAACACTTGAAAGCACTCAAGCAAAACATAGATGACTTGAAAGAAAAAAATTAACCTTGTAATTTATTTTCTACTCCTGCAACTAATTCAGCAAAAAAACAATGGAAACTTCTGCCAACACAAAAACAGGAAACGGAAAGTTTCAAAAAGTTGCTTATGGAATTTTTGTGCTTGCCGGTATTTATTTTCTGATCAGAAAAGACTACAGTAATGCCGTTGTATTCTGGGGACTAGCTCCCATCTTCGAACCTTTCGATTCAAAAATTCCTTTCGGAAAAAGACCTCTCTATCAAAAACTTTGGCTCGTTGTACATGTGATCATTACATTGATCGGGTTTGTATTGTTGATCGTGAAGTAAGCTTTGAGCCATGAGCTGTGAGCTACAAGCTTAGACAAAGTGATCATAAACAAACATTAGTTTTTTGCATAAAATCGAAAGCTAGTGGCTCGCAGCTCAAAGCTCATAGCTTTTTGGGGTTACCATTCTCAACTTTTCGTATTAAGGGCAAGCAAACAACCGAATATGATTCAGAAAACCATCTACAAAACAAAAGACTACTCAAAAGTAAAATTCACCCTCTCCTTAGAAGATAAAGAAAGTGCCGCCATCTTGGGTTTGAATGGAGATTGGAAAAATCCGATCCCCATGAAAAAGAAAAAAGACGGCAGCTTCACCGCAGAAGTGCAATTACCTAAAGCCACACAACACGAATTCCGTTACCTACTCAATAGCACTGAATGGATCAACGATCCCGAAGCTGATGGAGAAGTGGTAAATAGTTATGGGTCGAGTAATAGTGTGTTAAGTTTATAAGTTGAGAGCTACAAGCTTCAGACTGCAAACTGCAAGCATCTTATAAACAAGAGCAATGAACAGAATATTTTCCCTTGCAGCTTGAAGCCTTTATGCTTTCCCTTTTAATATCTGATTCCAATACATCCACGGTAGTATGTATTTTTTTAGCATCCACATACTCCAGCGAGGCTTTGATTGATCAAAAGGAAAAGTTTCCATGATAGTATTGTTATAACCAAACTCTGCAAGTATGAGTTTGCCATAACCTGCAACTAATGGACAACTCCCATAACCGTTGTATTTACTCATCATACGTTTTCCTTTCATAAGACTCAAAAGATTATTGACCAAAACAGGGGCCTGTTTACGAACAGCAGCTCCCGTTTTGGCATTAGGTGTACTAGTAGCATCCCCGATTCCGAAAATATTGGGATATCGATTGTGTTGTAAACTATATTGATCTACATCTACCCAGCCCGAACTATTGGCCAACACACTTTTGCGAATAAAATCAGGTGCTGACTGCGGAGGTGTTACATGTATCACATCAAAATGCTTGGTGACTGTTTGTCCACCCCAACCATCCATTATCTTAAATGTTGCTGTCTTCTTTTCGCCATCAATGCTGATTAGATCGTGTTTAAAATGAAGATGTATATCATAATCTTTTACCAACTGCATCAATGATCTCGCATACTTTTCTACACCAAAGATCACTGAGCCTCCTGATACAAATTCAATATGTACATTATTCAGCATTCCTTTTTTTCGGAAGAGATCTGCCGCGAGATACATGATCTTTTGTGGTGCACCGCCACATTTTACTGGTGTTGCCGGGCTCGTAAACAAAACAACATCGCCGGGCTTTACAGATGACAATGCTTTATGCGTGTACTGCGCTTGATCAAAAGCGTAATTACTACATACCCCATTTTTACCAAGTGTTTCTTTTAAACCGCTCACGGCATCCCAATTCAATTGAATCCCCGGAGCTACTACCAAATAATCGTACGTATAGTTTACACCGGAATAACATGACACTTGATTTTTTTCAGGTTCAAAAGAGACTGCTGCATCCTGAATCCATGTAGCACCTTCAGGTATGCATTCCGATTCTTTTCGAACCGTATCATTAATATCAAATACACCACCCCCAACCAAAGTCCAAGCCGGTTGATAATAATGTTGGGAAGACGGTTCAATGATCCCCAACTTTAATGAATCATCTTTTCGCAGTAATTGTGCTGCTACTGAAATGCCGGCATTTCCACCGCCAATAATCAGTATCTGAT
>JBDKEH010000161.1:0-4467 GCA_039795345.1 Bacteroidota bacterium | reverse complement strand
GGATGGATCTCATAACAGAGGTCTACGCCGTTTTCATCGAACACATCCAAAATAGGTTTCCATCTTTTTGCCAGTTCGGTGAATCCGGTTTCAACCAATCCTGCCGGACGCTGCGGCCAAGGATAAACAGTATGCCATAGCAATGCACCACTGAAAGTAGCATGCGCATTCAATCCAAGATTAGCGGATGCTTTGGCTGCATATTTCAATTGTTGAATCGCCCATTCGGTTCTGGCTTTGGCGTTACCACGAACTGATTCGGGTGCAAATCCATCGAACAAAACATCATAAGCAGGATGTACCGCTACGAGTTGTCCTTGTAAGTGGGTAGATAATTCTGTGATCTGTAACCCGGCAGATTGTACAATGCCTTTGATCTCATCTGCATACGTTTTACTCTCGGCAGCTTTTTGGAGATCAATGCATCGTGCATCCCAAGAAGGGATCTGCACACCTGTGAAACCCAATGATGCTGCCCATTTACAGATACTCTCCAAAGAATTGAATGGCGCTTGATCTCCCATAAACTGCGCCAAAAAAATACCGGGACCTTTAATTGTTGTCATGATGTTGAAGTCAAAAGTGAAAACTCAAAAGTGAAAACTCAAAAGTGAAAAGTCAAAAGTGAAAGGGAAAACAGTTTGACTTTTCACCTTTCACTTTTCACATCCTATATTCCGTCCATTTTTCCGCTGAGGCGGCTGATGCTACTACATTATCGATAAAGGCCATGCCTCTAAGTCCGTCTTGTGTGTTGGGGAAATCCAACATTTCCGGAGTGGGGGTCGTGCCATCCATTCTTGCCGATAATGTTTGTGCAAAATTGCGGTAGATATTTGCAAATGCTTCGAGATAACCTTCGGGATGTCCGCCCGGTGTTCTGCAGTTGGAGGTTGCAAAAGAGCTTAATCTATCGCCATAGTTACCACCGGCTCTTAATATCTGTGCCGGTTGATCCAGCCATTTAACGAGTAAGGTGTTGGGTTCATGCTGTGCCCATTCGATACCACCTTTTTCTCCATATACACGAATCTTTAATGCATTTTCTTCACCCGCTGCTACTTGTGATGCCATCAAAACACCACGAGCTCCATTGCTCATGCGTAGTAAAACATTACCATCATCATCAAGGATTCTTCCTTCTACCATCGCATTGAGGTCTGCACAAAGATGGGTGATCTGAGCGCCGGTCACATATTCAGCCAGGTGAGCGGCATGTGTACCGATATCGCCCATGGCACCTGCTTTACCAGATTTTTTAGGATCTGTTCTCCAGGCAGCTTGCGCATTGCCTTCTCTTTCTGATAATTTGCTTAGCCATCCCTGCGGATATTCTACCCATACCTTTCTGATCTTACCCAATGCACCTCCGGTAACCATGGCGCGAGCTTGTTTTACCATGGGGTATCCTGAGTAGGTATGTGTCAGACAAAGTATCAATCCTGTTTCCTGTACTTTTTGGTGGAGTTGTTTGGCTTCATCAAGTGTGAATGCGATCGGTTTCTCGATCACCACATGAAAACCATGGTCCAGTGCCATCATTGCCGGAGCAAAGTGTGCGAAGTTGGGTGTAACGATGGTTACAAAATCCATTCGCTTGTCTGCAGGAAGCTGACTTTCTTTAGTGATCATTTCTTCATAGGTCAGATAGATCCTGTCTTCAGGCAGAAACAATGAGCGACCGGAATCTTTTGCGATATCCGGATTGATGCTGAGTGCACCACAGCAAATCTCGATCAGCCCATCCATATTGGCTGCGAGGCGGTGAATGGCACCAATAAAGGCATCTTTTCCACCACCTACCATACCCATCCTGAGTTTACGGTTCATGTCAAAGTAGTTTTTGGTTCGGTTATTAAGCGCTGAAATATTTTAGGAATGTAAGGTTATTAAAAAAAAGGAAGCGAACGAAATTTTGAATAGCAAAACAGTTCGATAAAAAGTGAACACTTGTTCGTTTTGCAGTTACAAGAATCATTCCATCACTTAAACATTATAGCACATGATGTAAAAATAAAAATTACATTTAAAGGCAATTTTGATTCCCAACACCAACGATCATGCAAGCCATCTCACTTCAATGGGTTTACCTGTATTTTACTGTTGTTCACCGACAATCATTTTTTCTGCCACAATACCTGTTGTTTAAACACTAATTCCTATATTTATTACCTGCGAAACCATCATCATGGGAACTGACCAGAATAGACGAAAAACGATCAAACAGTTGCTTGCCGGATCAGCACTTCTTGCTACATCTGTGCCTTCTTTTGCATTGGAATCAGAAAAAAAATCTTCACCTATGGCACTTAAAGGCAATATCAATCATTCTGTTTGTCGCTGGTGCTACAATGATATTCCACTGGATCAGTTGTGTGTAATCGTTAAAGAAATGGGGTTGGTAGGAATTGATCTGGTTGGACCAAAAGATTGGGATATTCTTAAAAAACATAACCTGATCTCAACCATGTGTAATGGCGCAGAGATAGGACTGGTAAAGGGTTGGAATGACCCGCAATACCATGATGTATTGATCAAAAATTATACAGAGCATATTGAACTGGTTGCTAAAGCTGGTTATTCGAATCTGATTTGTTTCAGTGGAAATAGAAATGGGATGGATGATGAAACTGGGATGAAGAATTGTGTAGAGGGATTGAAAAAGATCATGTCGCTTGCAGAAAAAAAAGGTGTGGTGATTCAGATGGAACTTTTCAATAGTAAGGTTGACCATAAAGATTATATGTGTGATAGTTCTGCATGGGGGGTTGAATTGTGTAAGCGTTTAGGTTCTCCCAATTTTAAATTGCTGTACGATATCTATCACATGCAGATCAATGAAGGTGATATCATTCGCACTATTAAAAGAGATCATCAGTATTTTGGTCATTATCATACGGCAGGAGTTCCGGGTAGACATGAAATTGATGAGACGCAGGAATTGTATTATCCTGCCATTATGAAAGCAATTGTAGAAACAGGGTTCAAACAATATGTAGCGCAGGAATTCATTCCAACAGGAAATGATAAAATAGGATCATTGAGGAAAGCAGTGCAGTTGTGTGATGTGTGAGGTAGCGGATAGCAAATAGGTTATAGCGTATAGGAGGGAAAAAGTATTACCATAAGCTATGAACTATAAGCAATAAGCCAACAAACAAACAACAAACCTTCATAAACAAAAGACCATGGCCGATCAAAATTATGACGCAATTGTAGTGGGCTCAGGTATTAGTGGTGGCTGGGCTGCCAAAGAGCTTACTGAAAAGGGGCTGAAAGTACTGATGCTTGAGCGTGGACGTAACATTGAACACATCAAGGATTACGTGAACGCGAACAAAGAAGCATGGGACTATCCCCATCGCGGTAGAAGAACACAACAGATGATCAATGATTATCCTGTGTTGAAACGCGATTATCCTTTGAATGAAACCAATTTGGATTATTGGGTGAATGAAAAGGAAAGTCCATATACCGAAGTAAAACGTTTCGACTGGTTCCGTGGATACCATGTGGGTGGACGTTCACTGATGTGGGGTCGTCAGAGCTATCGCTGGAGCGATTTTGACTTTGAAGCCAATGCCAAAGATGGTATCGCCATCGACTGGCCTGTTCGTTATAAAGAAATTGAAAAGTGGTATGATTATGTAGAACTGTTTGCAGGTATCAGTGGTAGTAAAGAAAATCTGCCTCAGTTACCTGATGGACAATTTCTACCTCCGATGGAATTGAACTGTGTAGAGAAAGATCTGGCGAAAAGATTGAAAGAATATTATAAGAATCAACGCACCATGATCATTGGTCGTACCGCCAATCTTACACAAGAGCATGAAGGACGTACCAGTTGTCAGTACAGAAATAAGTGCTGGTTGGGTTGTCCGTTCGGGGCTTATTTCAGCACACAGTCTTCAACACTACCTGCTGCAATGAAAACGGGGAATCTCACATTGCGACCATGGTCAATTGTTACCAAAGTTTTATACGATAAAGACAAAAAACGTGCAACCGGTGTAGAAGTACTGGATGCGGAAACCAATAAGACATACACATACAATGCAAAGATCATTTTCCTGAATGCGTCTGCATTAAACTCTGCATGGATTCTGATGAATTCCGCAACGGATGTATGGCCTGATGGTTTGGGTAGCAGCAGTGGAGAACTGGGTCACAATATCATGGACCATCATTTAGGTGTGGGTGCAGGCGGTCGAGTAGAAGGATATGAAGACAAATACTATTTTGGTCGCCGTGCCAATGGTATTTATATTCCTCGTTATCAAAACCTTTTTGGCGATAAACGTGATTATTTGCGTGGGTTTGGTTATCAGGGAAGTGCTTCCCGTGCCGGATGGGGACGTGATGTAGCTGAATTAAGTATTGGTGCAGATTTTAAAGATGCACTGACCGAACCCGGAGGCTGGTCATTTGGCATGATGGGCTTTGGTGAAGTATTGCCTGATCATAGCA
>JBDKEH010000105.1:0-3761 GCA_039795345.1 Bacteroidota bacterium | reverse complement strand
ATATCCTACCATTGTAGGGCCATTACTACTCCTCATCACAGATCAAGAATAGCCCCATCAAAATAGCATCAAATCCTCTTTCCTTACTACCTTTGCACCCCATGAGTCAGAAGCGTAGCGTTGCATTTCATACATTAGGTTGCAAACTGAATTTCTCAGAAACCTCTACCCTTTCCAGAATGTTGGAACAGGAAGGTTTTGAAAAAAAAGAGTTTGATGACCTGGCGGATGTGTATGTCATCAATACCTGTTCTGTAACGGATAATGCAGACAAAGAATGTCGTCAATTGGTAAGGCGTATACAACGACGTAGCCCTGATAGTTTTGTGGTGATCACGGGTTGCTATGCTCAACTCAAGCCCAAAGAAATTGCTGAGATACCAGGTGTTGATTTGGTATTGGGTGCAGCAGAGAAATTCAATATTGCAGCACATATTGGTGAACTTTCCAAAGGAGACCCTGCCCGTATTTGCAGTTGCGATATCGACGAAGTTAGTGGCTTCAATGCTTCATTTTCCCAGAACGATAGAACTCGAACCTTCCTGAAAGTACAGGACGGTTGCGATTACAATTGTTCCTTTTGCACCATTCCCATGGCAAGAGGCAAAAGCAGAAGCGATAGCATTCAAAATGTTATCAAACAAGCTGAATTACTTGCAGAAAGTGGTGTCAAAGAAATTGTACTCACCGGTGTTAATCTCGGCGATTTTGGTAAAGGACCAGATGGCGGCAAACATGATGAAGATTTCTTTGCTTTAATACAAGAATTGGATAAAGTCAAGGGAATAGAACGTTTCCGCATCTCTTCTATCGAACCTAATCTATTGACCAACGATATTATTTCGTTTGTTGCCAATAGCAGTAAATTCATGCCCCATTTCCATATCCCACTACAAAGCGGAAGCAATGAGATACTGGGATTGATGAGACGTCGTTATAAAAGGGAACTTTATGCAGAAAGAGTGCGATTGATCAAAACATTGATGCCACATTGTGCTATTGGTGTGGATGTGATCGTTGGATTCCCTGGCGAGACCGATGTTCATTTCCAAGAAACATTTGATTTTTTACATTCACTTGATGTATCCTATTTGCATGTATTCACATATTCTGAAAGAGATCATACCAAAGCACTTGAAATAAAGCCTGTCATTCCTGTCTCTATTAGAAATGAACGTAACAAAACATTACGTAATCTTTCTTACATGAAAATGCAATACTTCACTGAACAACATCGTGGACAAACACGAAAGGTTTTGTTTGAAGCATTTGAAAAAAATGGGATGATGGAAGGATACACAGATAATTATATCCGCATTACCACACCTTACAGAAAAGAATGGGCGAATGAGATTGTAGATTGGCAGGTGTTGTAAGACGTGAATAGTGAATTGTGAATTGTCAATGGGGAGTACAAAGAATTGAAACCTAAAGTCAATATTCAAATAATTTTTGCTTATGTTTCACTATTGACAATTCACAATTCACTATTCACGCCTCACAAAGGCGACAAATATTCTGTTGGAAACTCTACCACCATTACTTGTCCTAAACTTTCCAGTTTCACGTATACCTTTTTCTTACCGCCTCTAATCACAGTGCCCTCATTGCCCATGAATACCCCATGATTAACCATGATTTTCATTTCGGCTTGGTACCCCTCTTCTGTTAAGATAGCTAAGCTTGCATCTTTTTCTGCGAGGTATTTTTTGATGGTTGCAACTTCTTCATCTTTGATGACGGCTGGTTTACCGAGATAGTGTACAAAGTTCAATACACCATCGGTACTCAGAACTTTGGTACGTTCAGAAAGATCGATATGAACAAACACATAGGATTTAAAGAGTGGATCTTCAATGACCTTTTTTCGATCGCTCCACTGTCTTTCTACTTTTTGTAATGGGCACCAGCTTTCAATTCCTTTACGCACCAATACGCTGTCGATCTTTTTCTCCCAGCGCGGTTTAGTATACAGTGCGTACCACTTTTTTTCAGGTTCCATGAAATCACTTGTGTCAGTAAAAGAAACAGGCGCCACAATTGTAGCGCCTGCAAACATAATAAAATCAATGCTTATTTCACTGCTGCCGTAGCTTTTGTGAACTCAGAAGCCAATCCACTCAATACTTTTACGGTTTCACCAATATGCATATCGGTCTTTAAGGCTTTTAACCAAGCCTGATAACGTTCTCCTTTATTCTTATCAGGATTATTAAAGAACTTATCTTGATCTGGCACCGGAGGTGATACATTTATTTCTTCCTTCAACCTCAATAAAGTATTGTTCTGAGAAACAGTAGAACGTATTCTCTTCTGTAAAGATTTATATTTATCGATATTCAGACTCGCCGGCTCATCATTCAGTTTTGAAAGCCAGATGAGGTTATCTTTTAATAAATTCAAAGAAGAGTTTTGTTTGACACGTTCATTTTCAGACTGAATTACCTGATCGTGTCCATAATCTTTATGCCAAGGCAAATAAGTAGCTTTCTGAATCTGATCCCAAGGTAAAGCATGTGGCACATCTTTTTCACGAATCTTCAGGTATTCATAGCTATCAGGCAAAACGATATCTGGCTCAATACCTTTTAATTGTGTAGATCCGCCATTGATGCGATAAAACATCTGGAAAGTAAGTTTTACTGCACCCATATCTGTTCTACCGCTATTGATATCTACAACATTGCCAAAAGGCACTGTTTTCTGTACAGTACCTTTTCCGTAGGTAGAAGTACTTCCAATCACCACACCTCTGCGATAGTCTTGTATAGCGCCTGCAAAAATTTCACTTGCAGAAGCACTCAGCTCATTCACAAGAACTGCTAATGGTCCATCATACAAAGTTCCTGGGCGTTGATCACCGTAGACATTGGCTTTCCCGTCTCTGTCGCGTACCTGAACTACCGGACCTTGGTTAATGAACAGGCCTACCATTTGTATCACTTCATACAAAGATCCACCACCATTGTTACGCAGGTCTATTACAAGTCCAGCAATGTTTTCTTTTTTTAACTTGATGATTTCTTTTGCTACGTCTTCAGAACAACGATTACCGTTTTCTCTTTCATAATCAGCATAAAATTCAGGCAACCAGATATAACCGATTTTTTCGTTGCCTTCAGTTACGACAGCACTTCTAGCAAATGTTTCATCTAACACAATCTCATCTCTTTGGAGAATGATGGTTTTAATGAGTCCATCAGATTTTTTGACTGTTAAACGGACCTCAGTTCCTTTATTACCACGGATCAATTTAACAACGTCTTCTGTAGCATAACCCGCCACATCTACGGGTTCTGCAGCCCCTTGTGCAACTTTTAGGATCACATCATTCACAGATAACTCACCAGATTTGAATGCAGCTCCGCCTGGTTGAATAGAAGCGATCTTCACACCATAATCATCTTCCGTTAACTGAGCACCGATGCCATAAAATCTGCCGCTCATTTGTTCATCAAAAGACCTTTTCTCAACGGGAGCAAAATAATCTGTATGCGGATCCATTAAACTGGTCACAGAATTGATATAGGTATTAAAGCGCTGCTCCTCTTTGATGGTGCTCTTTATGCGATCAAATCTTTTAGTCATGGCTTTAAGTACACGATCGCGTGCTTCTTTTTCAAGCTCTTCATCTGATTTTACTTCAAAATCTTTCTTGTCCTTATTCTGCTCACGCTGTTCTTGCAATTCAACAAATCGCTCCAGAGTGTAATATTTCAATAATTTTCTCCAGCGATCTTTTTGTTCCGCTTCATTGGCGG
>JBDKEH010000083.1:0-9205 GCA_039795345.1 Bacteroidota bacterium | reverse complement strand
CAGTAATAGAATGGGTTATCGGTTGCAAGGTCCGTCTCTGCTTCCCAAGATACGTTCTGAGATTCTCTCAACTGCTGTAACAAGAGGCACGATACAATTACTTCCCAACGGACAACTTATTATCTTAATGGCTGATCATCAAACTACGGGTGGTTATCCGAGAATAGGGCATATCATTACTGCTGATCTCGCTAAACTAGCGCAGTACAATGCCGGAGAAAGCATTCAATTCAGTCAAGTTTCTTTACAATCAGCACATCAGGCTTTGATGAAGCAGGAATTACATTTGAAACAATTGGAAACAGGATGTAAATTACGAAGTGTGAATTTTTGATTTCTTGATCTAGGGAAGAGCTAAAGGATAAGCTGTAAAACAAAATCAAAAAATCAAAGATCAAAAAATCAAAGATCATGGTTATCGATATCAACTGCGACTTAGGTGAGGGTATGCCCAATGATGCTGCACTGATGCCTTATATCAGCAGTGCCAATATTGCCTGTGGTTTTCACGCGGGCGATGAAGACGCCATGAGACGTACCATTGCTTTGGCCATTGAACACGGTGTTGCCATCGGTGCGCATCCCGGGTTTCCGGACAAGAAAAATTTCGGCAGAACAGAAATGAAATTTCCGGAAGAAGATATTGTATCCATTGTATCAGAACAAGTGTATATCATGCTCGACCTTGTTTTTGCACTGGGGGGGAAATTACAACACGTAAAACCACACGGAGCATTATATAATATGTCTGCTAGAGATCTCTCATTGGCTAGCGCCATTGCAAATGCCATTAAAGATATTGATGAGAGCCTCATACTATTCGGACTCAGTGGAAGTAAAAGCATTGAGGCTGCAGATCTGATAGGTTTACGCACGGCCAACGAAGTTTTTGCAGACAGAACTTATACAAATGAAGGAACACTTACTCCCAGACAACAATCCGGTGCATTGATAACAGAGACTGTTGCTATGGAACAACAAGTTTTACAAATGATTCGTGAACAACAAGTAATGAGTCTGCAAGGAAAAAAAATTTCTCTAAAAGCGGATACTATTTGTATTCATGGCGATGGAGAGCATGCAGTTGTATTTGCTCAACAGGTACATCAATTATTAAAGAACCATCATATCACTATTCAATCATTTAACCGTTGAAACAACTCGCAAAGAATAGTGCTATTACAGGTGCTGCGTTTTTAATGGCGACTTCCGCTATTGGTCCGGGGTTTTTAACACAAACCACCGTATTCACTCAGACACTATTGGCAAGCTTTGGTTTTGTGATCTTGATTTCTGTACTACTGGATATCATTGCCCAACTCAATATCTGGCGCATACTGGCTGTTACAGGCAAAAGGGCGCAGGATATTGCGAATGAAGTGATTCCGGGTTTAGGTTTTCTTTTATCCTTACTTATTGTATTAGGTGGGTTGGCCTTCAATATTGGCAATATTGGTGGTTGTGGTTTGGGATTGAATGTGCTCACCGGTATCTCCAATACAACAGGTGCACTTATTAGTTGTGGTATTGCGTTATTCATTTTTTGGATGAAAGAGTTCAGTAGTATCATGGATGCTTTTACCAAAATATTGGGTATACTAATGATACTGCTGACACTATATGTATCCATTAGTTCTACACCACCGGTATTAGATGCGATACATCATAGTTTTATTCCTGAAAAAATTGACCCAAAAGCGATTGTTACATTGGTAGGTGGAACTGTAGGCGGATACATTTGTTTCGCCGGCGGACATCGATTGCTTGATGCAGGATTAACGGGTGTTTCGTCTTTACCACAAGTGAGTAGGAGTGCAGTTACCGGCATTTGTGTTACGGCTATTATGCGTATCGTTTTATTTCTTGCTGTATTGGGAGTGGTAACAAAAGGACATTTGATCGATAGTGCAAATCCACCTGCTTCTGTTTTTAAGATTGCAGCAGGAGAAATCGGTTATCGATTTTTTGGTGTGGTAATGTGGTGTGCTGCTATTACTTCTGTTGTGGGGGCCGCCTATACTTCCGTTTCTTTTTTAAGAACCTTTCATCCTTGGATCGAAAATAACTACAGGATACATATTAGCGTATTCATTGTATCATCTACATTGATCTATATCAGAATTGGTAATCCCGTGAATATCCTAGTAACTGTGGGTGCATTGAACGGACTCATATTACCGATAGCACTTGCAGTAATGCTCATCATTATACAGAGAAAAAAAATAGTTGGATATCAACATGCAAAATGGCTCAGTATCTGCGGTTGGCTCGTAGTTACCGTGATGACATATATGAGCTTTCTGACGATCAAAGACTGGCTGAACTAATCGGAGTATCCTGTTGATGAATGGCTAATACTTTTTTTGCATTCTCAACATTATCTACTGTTTCTAAATTGATCTTGTTAAATATTTGCTCAGGCTGTTCACGCATATTGCTCATGCTTTTGGTATAAAAGCGATCATAGTAATGAAGTAATACTCCAAAAGCTCCGTGAAAATCATTTTCAATTAAATGATTCACTGCTGTTTTTGCCTCTAGTCCACCCAAGCGTTTTTGTATTCTAACAATTGCGCTGATGAGGTCTTCTTTTTTGAACTTACCATATCCGGCAACCACATAATTCAATCGCTCTTCAAAAGGGATATCTAAAAAATAAACCCTGCAGGTTCGCATGAATTTAAAAAGAGCAATAGGGATGTTCACCTCGCCAATTCGCTGACTTTCATCTTCCAGCCAGATGGTTTTATTTTTTTCAGATACACGGATCAATGCATCAGCTAACAAATTTTCAAACATTTCCTGCTTAGGCTGCTTGGGTTGTCCGAGATTACCAAAAGCAGACCCTTTATGACAAGCCAATCCTTCAAGATCAACAATAGATTCTCCTTGCTGTTGCAAACTGTGTAACACCTCTGTTTTACCGCTTCCGGTATACCCACCAATAATTTTGAATGGATATTCTTTTTCAAACTGTTTCAATACCCAATTGCGATAAGACTTATATCCACCAACCAACGTGTACACTTTAAATCCATATAGATCAAGCAACCAAGCTACCCCGGCGCTTCGCATACCCCCACGCCAACAATAGACCAATACAATCTTATCGACTACCTCTTCACTTTTTTTATTCTTCTTCCTGTCAACTGTCAACTGTTCACTATTCACCACTCTCTCCACTTCCTCTACCATTTTCACCATCTTCGGACCAAAATATTCCAACCCTAATTTGATCGCTTTTTGTTTACTCTCTTGTTTGTATGCCGTACCAACCACTTTTCTTTCCTCATTGGTAAACAAAGGGAGACTATGCGCGCCGGGAAAACAAGCGTGCTGGTACTCTCCCTCGCTTCTTACATCAAAGACAGGGTATTGCTTTGCCAGCGCGATAAAATCTTCTATGAGTAAACGAGTTATAGGCATGTATACAAATGTAAGTGGACTTTATTGTAACTTTTCGGGCATGAAAGAACTTCTTGTGATACGACATGCCAAAAGTAGTTGGACAAATGCCTTTCAAAGCGATTTTGAGCGGCCTTTGAACGATCGCGGACATCGTGATGCGCCTGTCATGGCTGAAAGAACCATGAAAAGAGGTATAGCCATCCAATGTTTTGCATCAAGCACAGCTAATCGCGCACTTACTACAGCTGTATATTTCGCAGAAGCTTATGGTAAAAACAAAAAGGATATTCTTTTGTTCCCTGAATTATACCATGCACCGGAAGAAACGTTCTATCACGTGATCGAAAAGTTGCCAGACAACTGTAACAGCATTGCACTCTTCTCTCACAACCCGGGTATCACTGATTTTGTTAATGGTCTTACCAACACACATATAGATAATATGCCTACTTGCGGCATCTTCGCTATCAAAATAGAAATCGACAAATGGAATTTATTTAGAGAAGGAGAAAAGAAATTCTGGTTCTTTGATTACCCGAAGCTGGATCTTTGATTTCTTGATTTTTTGATCTGAAATTTTTCACTTTTCACTTTTCACCTCTTCCTTAAATTGACTAGATAAACCCCGCTAAAAATACAGATCGCTGCAAATGCTTTTGCAATGGTGAAATGCTCTCCCATGAAAACCATTGCAATAATGGCAGCAAATACAGGTTGGGTATAGATATAAGAACCCGTTGCTGATGAACCGATTACCGAAAGTCCGTATACATTAAAGAGATAAGCAAAGAAGGTTACAAACAAAGCCACAAAAGTCAATGCGATCCATTGATTCGTACCAAAAGCTGCCCAGTTGGTATCCATGAATTGTTCAAGTCCGAAAGGAAGAATCATCAATGTTCCGAATGTAAAGATCCAGCGAAGTACATGAATGGGTTTATAATGTTCCATCAGTGGGCGAACCAATACTAAATAGGAGGCATAGGATATAGCATTGATGATGATCATAATATCACCCAACAGCATATCTTTTCCTATTGCAGTATTATCTTTCATCAGTATCAGCATGGTTGCACCGCCAATACCTAATGCAAGTCCTGCGATCTTATTGATCGTCAGTTTTTCTTTGAGTAGCCACGCTGCAATAATAGTAATGAAGATGGGCGTACCAAGTGAAAGCAATGAACTATGTATAGCGGTTGTTAAAGACAATCCCTTGATAAAAAACAATTGATTGATCGCCACACCGGTTAATGCACACAATAAAAAACGAGGTAGATGTTTTCTCTCAAAACCTGCATTACTAGGCTTCATCAAAAATAGCAACCAGAATAATGATAGACTTGATAATACACGCACCACATTCAAAGCAAAAGGTGCAATGTATTCTGGAGTGATCGTCTTCACTACTGCATAGCCCGCCCCAAAAATAAAATTGGCTGATAGTACGGAGAGATGTGCTTTGGTAGTTCTATTCATTCGTTTGCAAAAATAAGAGACCTCATACCTTTTTAAAAAGAAGCTTTTACAGGTAGTGCTGCGATCAACCCTTCCAGATCTGTTTCTTCAAAAAAATGGAAAGAAGGAAAAACAACGGTATTGCTTTCTGCTTTTGCCAATGCTTGATTCAAATCAAGATCTAATTGTTCAGCATGAATTGCATATCCCTTTTGCTCACAACGCTTTGCTAAGTATTCCTGTTCGGTTTGTCCGGGTGTAGGTATTAAAATGGTCGTGCAATGTAGTCGTGAAAAATCCATCATGCTACTATATCCACTCCGAGCAATCACAATAGAACTATTCTCCAACACTGCTTGCAAAGCTTCTGCTGTTAAGTGATTCACTGCTTTGATGTGAGGCGGCACAGTAATATTATCCATTGCAGCCGGTAATCCTCTTACAAGTAAGACTTCTTTATGAATAGAAGATAACTGCGCAATGATTTTTTCTTCCAATAAAGTTCGTTGTGGTTCGGGGCCGGATAGAAGAACCGTGATTTGTTTTTTATTGATTGAATTACTTGCATAAAATCGAGAAAGTAATCCAATGTATGTCACAGGTATTGCCGGTTTTCTATTCGGATGTGAGAGTGTGCCGGCCAATCCGTTGCCCTCTTCCTGATCAGGTACCCAACAAGCGTTAAAGCGTTCAATAAAACGATAATGAATGCGCTGAATAATATGTTCCAGCCATAGAAATGGGGCCTTGATCTGTAATTGGTGTGTGATAAAAACGGTCCGACATTTTTTTGTCCATAAACCATATCGATTGTCTGAAATCACTAGATCAATCCCGTATTGTTCAATCGCCTCCTCTAACCAGCGGTGTTCCCATTGAACAATACGCAGTAAGGCTGGCAATTGTTGCATTATTTTGAAGGGCAGCCAACCTTTGGATCGGCTGTAACGTACTTGGTAACCGGGAAGAGAAAGAAATGGATTATCCGGAAACTCTTTTTGTAAAAGGGTTTGCTGAGGTCCTTGGGTAGCAATGTAAACACGGTATCCCGCATGATTCAATGCACGAATCAATGGTATACAACGTGTTGCATGACCAAGACCCCAGTCGAGGGGTGCAATGAGTACGTTTTGTATGTTAAAATCGGTAGACAGTTTGAATGGTTTGATGTATGAAATGATCGAAAACTGTACTTTAGATCATCATATGAAACTCAAAATAAACCAAATAATCGTTCTACTGTTACTTATCACGATGGCCAGTTCCTGTGGTATATTCCAGAAAGGAAGGAATGGCAGAGGGGGATGTAACTGTCCCAACAATGTTCGTTAAACAGTTAAGGTATGAAAGACATGAACCGTGATCTCTGGCTGCTCTGTAAAAATGATTACATGACACAGTCTGAACTCGATCGTCAGGTAAGCCTGTTGAATACCCTTTTATACCATGCTGAGAACTGGAATAATTTCTGCTCCTCCCACGAAATCCTAGACATCAACCGCCGCAAAATCATCCGCAAACCCCATCTAATGCAAAGCATTCTGCATGAAAGAAGGTTGAAGGCGTTTGTGTTTGTGAATAATTTGAATTAGGCTGTTGGCTATTGGCAGTTAGCTATTGGCTGCTGGATTGCTTTATTAAAATCGATACCTTACTGATCTTTTTTTATAAAGGCTAAAGGCTAAAGGCCAATCTCCCCAACGCTCCTTCCAACTTCTCCAACATCTCTCCAATCTCTTCTTTCTTACAAGTACCAACACTTAAGCGATACCAAGGACTATTGGATCCGGCTCCGAAGGCAGAGAAGGGAACTACGGCTAGTTTGGCTTCTGCTAGGATATAAGATGTTACATCAGATTGTGTCTCTAGTTTTTTTCCTTCTGCTGTGGTTTTACCTACAAGATCTATTTTGATGGTAAGATAGATGGCAGCTTGTGGCGCAATGGCATCTACTGGATAGCCTTTTTGCTTGAGGGCAATAAAACCATCATGAATATTTCTCAAACGTAACTCTACTTCAGACTTGAAATGTGCGAGATAACGCTGAATATTTTCTTTCTGTAATAAATATTGTGCAACTGCTTTCTGTTCTGCCATTGGTGCCCAGGCACCTACATGACTTAAGATGGCTTTCATCTTAGCGATCACCGTACTTGGACCTAATGCCCATCCTACACGCACACCGGTAGCAGCAAATACTTTAGAGATACCATCAATGAAAATAGTGTAGTCTTTTATCGCCGGTCTCAAATGCAGTGGATTGTGGTGAACGGTAGTACCATAAGTGAGTGTCCAATACATCTGATCAAACATCAGGTAACACTTCTTTTCACCTTCACCTCTTTTTGCATTCTCTTCCAGTATCAGATCACAAATGGCTTCCAGACTTTCTTTTTTAAGTGTAGTACCTGTTGGATTCTGTGGCGTACAGATACAGATCAGTGTAGCACCGCTGATATTTTTTTTAATGTCTTCTACCGTCGGCATAAAATCATTCTCTGGAGTACACTCTACCACACAATGTACTGCATCGGTCAAGTGCGCATAGTGATTGTTATTCCAAGAAGGAACACCATAGATCACTTTATCGCCTTTGTCAACGATGGCTTTGAACAAAGTATAGATCAACGGACGACCACCGGCTGCAATTTGAATTTCATTGGCTTCAAAACTCAATCCTTCCCATTCTTTGATGAATGTGGCTACAGACTTACGCAGATCCAACACACCTTCAGCTGAAGGATAGCTGGTGTTTTTATTACGATAAGAATCAATGATCAGCTCTTCCAACTCTGTAGGAATTGGGAATACAGATGGATCAAAATCGCCGATGGTAAGGTTGTAGATCTTTTCACCATTACGAATACGCTCACTGATGGCATTGCCCAGTTTTACGATCTCACTGCCTGATAAGGTTTCTGCTAAATGACTCAGTTTTGGCGTACTCATAAAAATTAGATTTATATCCGGCCGCAAAATTAAGTTTTTCGATGAAGGAAAGAGGGGAAATATTCAATGATGAATCATGAATATGAAATATCGAAGGAAAATTGACGGTTGAGTGACATGAGAGGGATAAAGCCGCAGATTCGCTGATTAGTTTGATTAAAAATCTGCGAATCTGCGGCTTTCAAATTTAAAGGTGGCCTACAATGAAAAGAGGCAACTATTAGTTGCCTCTTTTCATTCAATTTTGATTGATACATTTTTATTCCATCGTCTTATAATCCTTAAACAACTTCAACTCAATCTTATCTGCCACCGCTCTAAACGCTTTCCACTTGGTATCAAACAAAGTGTTGGCACGGGTGATGACTTCTGAAATTTTATCTTCTGCTGCTTTCATCAATCTTTCTTCTTGCTCTCCCGGTACTATTGTTTTACCGGTGATATTAGAACGCGCTTCGTTGAGATAGCCATTGATGGTTACCTGTGGTATATTACCATAACCTTGTCTGGTTTGTGGTTTACCATTCAGCATTTCACGAATGGCTTGCATTTCTTCACGAATAGGCTTCATCGTTTTGCGAATGGTATCGGCTTGTTTAGCATCGATATCACGCAAAGCTGTTTCCACTTTGTTCATGATACTTTCTGCATCACTAAAACGCTCATTCAATGTACCCAGTCTGATCGAACTCTTATTCAAACGATCCACTGCTTTACGCAATGCATCACGAACAGCTTTTGGCGTTGGTGCATATGGATCATCATTCACAACAATCATGGTGCTATCACTGATATTTCTTCCAAGATTCATCACCACTTTGTAAGTTCCCGGATCAACTGGTAATCCTGCGGGTTCTGCAGTAGCACCACCGCCACCACCAAAACGTCCGCCGCCACCGCCGCCTCTACCGCCAAAACCTCCACCACCGGGTATTCTCACACCCCTTCCTTCCATTCCCCAGTAGTAACGGTTCAATCCGGTGTCTGCTTTTGCAGTGAGTGTTCTTACGAGTACATTGTTCGCATCATAAATGCGCATGGTTACGGTATCACTCAATTTATTGCGTCCTGTGTCTGTAGCTGTCTTGTTCACGAAGAAACTGATCGGTGCTCCTGATCTTCTGTTCTCTCCTTCATAAGTTCCCCATATACTGTATTCAATACCCGATGCATTTTTACGCTTGGCTTGATAAGCATCAGGCAATGCAAAAGCAGTGAGTTTGTTGGTGAAGAGTTGTCCTTTGTTAGCCGCCAATTTGCGCAACGGACGAATATCATCCAAGATCCACAATGCACGGCCAAAGGTTGCGATTACCAGATCCGCTTCTCTCTCTTGAATCACCATATCATAAGTAGATACAGATGGATATCCATTTTTGAATTGCTGGAA